>JAUWRD010000032.1 GCA_030610765.1 Actinomycetes bacterium | reverse complement strand
GAAGAAGGTGGCCCAGAAAATAACTGTCCCCAGCAACTGCGAGATTGAGACTTTAAGTCCAGCCGATTCGAACACTTCATAGTTAATCGGCTCTGCGCCAAGCAGCTCATCGAATTTCACGGCCTCGAGAACATAAATAATTAAATAGTGAAGAACCTTGCCGATAATCCATCCGAAAAGAACTGCTAAGGATGCGGAGATCAACGAGGGAAGAAAGGCAAGTATGGCTTCGGCGACATGGATAATTTGTGTAAGCAACAACTCACCCAATTTGCGTATTTCTATAATAACAGCCATGAGCTCATTCCCCCCTTGCGACCCATAGATTTTTCCCAATACCAAGGGTACTTAAATCAAATATCGATTATTTCAGCAAAGCGGACTGGTGACGGATAGAATTCTTGAGACTCAATCGCGACATTTCTTCGTTCCCGTCTGTCAGGAAATCTATTAGAATCTAGCATAGGCCAGTTGAAAATGTGAACGGAGAGTAAATTGATAGCTAAGAAAAGATTTGGCAATCACTTGAAGCTACTAGTTTTGATCTCGTTCTTTCTTTTACTCCCCGCTTTTAGCACTACCGCTTTTGCCAAAAGTTTCTCTTTTACATCGGTCAACGTCGACCTTCATGTCAACCCTGACGGTTCCATTGATCTCATTGAAAATAGGACCTTTGATTTCGAGGGCGATTTTAGTTGGGCAACCTATGAGGTATTCATCAAGGGCGCCACAGACATCACCAGCTTTGAGGTTTTAGAAAACGGCCAACCTTTTCAGCAATCTCCCGCGGGAACAGCCGGAACCGTCAATATTATTAAAAGTCCTAACGCGATTAAAGCGCAGTGGTATTTTAACGCTAGCGATCAACAACGGACATTCACTTTCAAATATCGGGCTCTCGATGCTGTCAAAGTCTTTGCCGATGTGGCCGAAGTTAACTGGAAAGTGATTGGAGCCGGCTGGGACGAATCCGCCAGGAACGTTAAAGCAACGGTGCGCCTGCCGGTTGGGGCAGAGAAATCCCAAATAAAAGCCTGGGGCCATGGTCCGCTCAACGGCAATGTCTCGATCGTTAATGGAAATACCATTGACTACACGGTTTCCGGCTTGCCCTCGCACACATTTGTTGAAACCAGAGTAACATTTCCCCCTGCCCTGGTTCCGCAAGCCTCAAGACGAGTTAGCAATGATGGATTACCAACAATTCTGTCTGAGGAAAAAGAGTGGGCAAACCAGGCAAATGCCAAACGCCGACTAGCGCGGGCCGGGAATGCTTTCGGCGTCATTCTGCCTTTTCTCACCTTGACCGCCGGCTTTGTCCTGTGGCTAATCTTCGGAAAAGAACACAAAGTCGACACCAAGCTAGACTACTTCCGCGACCTCCCCTATGACTACCCTCCGGCGATCACCGGCTACCTCTGGCGGTTTGGAAATGTGGAAGTCAGTGACTTGACGGCCACGCTGATGGACTTAGCCAGACGAGGCTGGCTGAAGATAACTGAAACAAAAAAAGAGAAACAGGGTTTCTTTGGCAGCAAAACCGAATACGACTATGAACTTGAGCTCCTGGATGAACCAAAAGATAAATTGCAGAATTTTGAGGCCCAAATGATCGCCTATTTCTTCCGTACAATCGGCAACGAAAAGACCGTTACGATGGAGGAAGTCAAAGATTACGCAAAAAGCCACACAACCAGCTTTCAGGGATTTATGAAAAAATGGAAGAAATCTATCAAGACAGCTGGAAAGAAAAATCGCTTCATTGAGCCGACAGGCACAATTATGATGAGCGTGAATATCTTTGTCGGCGCCGCTGTCGCTATCACCGGGGTTGTTCTACTCACCGAGGGAATGTACGGCGGCATTGTCTCATTGGTGTTGGGGATTACCCAAGCCTTATTTTCCGGACTTTTTCGGAGACGAACAAAAGAAGGCGCGCAACAACTCAGTAAATGGGCGGCTTTTCGCCGGTTCCTCCTCCACTTTTCCAACCTGAAAGAAGCTGCCCCGAGCTCAATGATCATCTGGGAACATTACTTGGTCTATGCCGTCACCTTGGGAGTGGCCACGCAAGTTATCAAGCAATTGAAAGTTGTTATCCCCGAAGCAACAGCCGCCCATTATAGCGGTCCTGTCTGGTTTCATTCAAGCCGGGGGATGGAGGGGTTTGGCGGACTAGAAGGCCTCCAGAATTCTTTCACGCAAATGACGAACGCTGCTTCCAGCGCAATGAGTTCCGGTTCCGGTGGCGGTGGCGGATTCAGTGGTGGTGGTGGCGGCGGCGGAGGCGGTGGCGGCGGCAGCGCCGGCTAAACGATCACTGCGAAACAATCATTTGCTGGTAATCAACGAAGACTGTCCGAGCAAGTTCTGTATTTTGTCTGACTCAGCCTCACATCGACTAACAAACTCCTTCTCAAGCGCGGACAAGCTTGTCTCTGACTCTTGGCCTATCTCAAAGATATCAACCCCTTTGTTTAGCACCTCAAAGACTACTTTGTAAAAATTATGCAGCTGGGCCTCAATTTCTTTGAGGTTGGGCGTGGAGGACGGCAACACGCCAATTTTTGCACCTTGGAGCATCTGCTGGCCCATTCGGACAGCGCCAAAATCTCTCTGCCTAAATAAGCGGGATCGCAAAAACTCAAAGAACTCGCCGACACCATCATTGGCGTACTTGGCCGTGTACTTAAATGGTGAGCCGGTCACCAATCCGTCGGCTATCAGTTTTTCTATCAAGGGCTCCCCCGGAAAAAGCCCCAAATCACTAAGGATTTCAGGCCCAAGACCCGTTTGCTTCAGAAATTTCAAATCCTCTCGAATATTTGAGAATTTGGTATACGGATTAAACATTATGAACCCGGCCTCGATAGAGATATCCAATTTATCGAGAATCTCTACGGCACGGCGATTTGTCTCGACATCGGTTCGCTTGTTTAATACGCGCAAGGTCTCTTCGTTGCCGCTTTCGATTCCGAGAAATACCATCCTCACACCGGCTTTTCGTAATTCACGAAAGAGTTCCTCATCAACCTGATCGGCCCGGCAAGACGTGCCGATAAAATATCCTTTTCTTCGCCGCCCCAAAACTTCGGCGAACTCAAATGCCTGCTCGCGCCCGACCTTCCCCGGCCCGATAAACGTATCGTCGATCAATAAAACAAATTCGAGCGGCCATATTTTTCTGGCAGCATCGATTTCATCCAGAACATCTTCCGGATCTCGATTCCGCCACACGCGCCCTTTAAAACTCCGATAAAAAGTCGATATGCTGCAGAAAGAGCAGTCACAATGACAACCCCGGCTGCCGGCCACAACCAACTGATCGAAACCGGGAGGCTTAGTTTGATAGACATCTCTGGCGGGCCAGACGAGAGCATTCAAATCACGAATCAACGGTCGAGTTGGATTAGCTATTATTTCTTCCGCGTCTTTAAAAACCAAGCCGTTTACTGATCGCCAGTCAAGTCCGCTTTCTATCTTTTCCACCAGCTCGGTTAAGGTGAATTCGCCTTCACCCCGGACAACTGAGTCGATGCAATCATACTCAGTTAATATCTCCCGGTAAGTAAAGGTAGCCGGGTGACCGCCAATAGTGATATGGGCCTCAAGGCCTCCGGCCCTAAGGGATTTCAACCATTCCAACGTCGGTCTCAGATTGTCTTGAAAAAGCACTGAAACTCCCAGGACATCGAAAGAACGTCCCATTATTTCTTTGGTTAGACCCTCGAAATCAAGCCCCTCGGTAGGCGCGTTGATAATGTCGGCTGAAAATCCGCTCCGCCGAAGCTCAGATGCCAGATAACCCAAACCGAGATGTTCCATGGCTTGCCGTAAATGCCTTGGTGGAGGGGGATTTACTAGTAGGACATCGGCCATTACTTTTCCTTTGTGGGATTTGGGTTTTTAAGCTAGCGCTAGCTTTTCAAACCATAGTCCGTTTGTCAAGTACGCTAATTATCTTCTTCGATAATCAAGGGCGCGGGTATAATGGGTCGAGTCGATAATGGAGTCGAAATGATTGAGAGTTTTTTAGATAAGGCCAAAGTCAGCGGGCCAAACAGACGGAATCTTAAAATTCACGACGCCATCGCCCCTCTTTATGACTTTCCATATGACCTCTATGATTTCCTGTCACGAGGCGGTATAAAACGAGAGCGCCTCAGCTATCTGCAAGAGCTAGAGATAAAACCGGACAGCGCCGTACTGGAGGTTGCTGTCGGTACCGGGGCAAATTTGCGCTATCTACCTGAAACAGCCAGCTACTTTGGTCTTGATATCTCCTTGGGGATGTTAAAGAAGTGTCAAAAGAACCTGATAAGGTGGGGGCGAAAAGCCAGGCTCTTTCAAGGTGAAGCTGAAAATCTACCATTCGATAACTCTACCTTCGATGTCGTCTTTCATATGGGGGGAATAGATTCGTTCAGTGATCGGGCCAAGGCGATTAAGGAGATGGTTCGCGTAGCAAAACCGGGAGCAAAGCTTTTGATTGCTGGAGAAACTGAAATGCCGTTCAAGGTCAAGTCTGCCCCAAAAATAACGCCCGCGGCTTTGCTGCCATCGGGCATGGAGAATATCGAATTTGAAGAGACTCGCGGTCTTCGGCTCTATTGCCTGACATTTAGAAAGCCGTCAAACTGATTCTTTAAGTTCTTTTATGGCTCGCGCTGAACGTTTCACGAAGTCGCCTTTACAGCCATCGCAGACACACCAGCAATGACGCGATTCTCCGCTCGCCGTACCAACGATGACGGGCAAACATAACTTAGTGCCGTTCTCCTTGGCCTTGATTAGCTCTCCACAAACCGCGCACTTCTGACATTTCACAGTGTTCGCCTCCTTTGACAACAACGTTTCCGCTGCTGACAGTATACAACACGACAGTTGACCGTACAAGAAGAAAGCTTTGAAACCACCAGGTCAGAAGACCGATTGTTGGCCAGTCTTATGCTTATCAATTAAGCGTATTTTATGGCATAATAAGAAATGTAATGGAGCCGCTTCGCGACCAGCCAATAATAATAAAATATTATACCGACCCCTACTGCACTTGGTGCTGGGGATCAGAGCCGATCTTGATCCACATAAAAGAGAGTTTTGCTGACCAGGTTGGCATAGTCTTTAAGATGGGTGGCCTCGTCGAGGATATCAACAGTTTCTACGACGCAAAGAATGACATCAGCGGCCTTGACCAAGTCGCGCCGCATTGGCTAGAGGCTTCAGCCAGACATGGAATGCCAGTCGATGTCGAGGTCTTTAAAGACATTAAAGATGAAATGACTTCCACTTTTCCTGCTAATATCGCTTACAAGGCAGCTGAGCTGCAAAATCCAAAATTGGCCGAGAAATACCTCCGTCGCCTAAGAGAAGGCGCCGCGACCGAGCGTCTGCCGATTCACCGCGAGAAAACACAGATTGATATAGCAGAGTCAGTCGGACTCGATGCCGATCGGTTCTCGGCCGCCTTAAAAAGCGGACAAGCTCAGGAAGCCTTTGAGGCTGATCTTCATGAGGCCCGCAGCCAAGGTATTTCCGGCTTCCCGACGTTTATAGTCGAGAACCAAAGAGGAGATCGCCTCCCAATTCACGGCTATCGAGCCTTCAATTACTTCGTGAATGTATTTAAACAGATGTCCCCTGTTGACCTTCTAATACAGCACCCCACCGATATCTCAGCTTTTGTCGCCAAATACGGGCATGTCGCTACAGCCGAGGTAGCTGAGGTTTTTAATCAATCGCAAGTGGATGCTTTCGCCGCTTTAAAGGATCTGGAAAATGACGGTCTCGTTAAGATGGTCCCGCTCGGAAATGGCGAATTTTGGGAACCTAAATAGCTTCCTTGAGACCTCATAAATATGCTAATATACGAGGTAGTCAAATTGCTTAAAAACAAGCATTTGTTTATTTTATATAAGACTTGAAGGGAGTTTTCAATGAAGAAACACGCAAAGTTATGGATATTAATATCGATGGTTTTAGTTTTACTTTTGGCGGTCTTTGCTGCCACAACTATCGCTAAAGAAAAGCCAGCGAGAAAGATCGTAGTTTTTAAATCCGGGGTGAGTAGCTCGGAAAAAGCGGCCATTCTCAAAAAGGCCGGCGCGACCAAGATCAGAAACCTTAAAATTATCAACGGACAAGCAATAAGCATACCCGCAAATGCGGTTAGCGCTTTGAACAAAGTCAATGGTGTCGCGCACCTGAGCGATGACAGCGTTGTGACCATCGCAAAAAGAGGAGGGAACAAACCCCCCAAGCCCCCACCTGAACCAACACCTGATCTCACCCAAACTACTGATTGGGGTGTTGAGAGAATAGGCTCGCCGATTGCCCACCAGAGTAGTGTGAAGGGTGCCAATGTTAGCGTAGCTATACTCGACACAGGTGTCGACCTCGACCACGCTGACTTGAAACCGGTTGTTGCCGGTCCGAACTTCATAAATTCGAAAAAGTCATCGAATGATGATAACGGTCATGGGTCTCACGTCGCTGGCACTATCGCAGCAAGAGACAATGGCATAGGCACTATCGGCGTGGCGCCAGAGGCTACAATTATTGCCGTAAAAGTTCTCGACCGCAGGGGCAGCGGCTCATGGTCCGGTGTTATCGCTGCTCTCAACTGGGCCATAGCTAACGATGTGGACGTCGTTAATATGAGTCTATCAGGACCATATAATCAAGATGTAGCAACGGCAATTACGCTGGCCGACCAAGCTGGTATCGTTATCGTAGCGGCAGCTGGTAACAGCGGCGGCGCTGTACAATATCCGGCGGCTTTCGCCGAAACCATCGCGGTTTCAGCCACCGATCAAAATGACAACATCGCTTACTTCTCCAGCCGCGGGAATAATTTAAGCTTAGCCGCGCCTGGTGTCAACATCCGCTCGACTTTTAAAAACGATGGATACAAAACATATAGCGGAACTTCCATGGCATCTCCACACGTCGCCGGGGCAGCCGCTCTAATGCTTTCACAACCGGTCGGAAGTTATGACCTCGACAGCGACAGCACGTGGGATCCGAATGAAGCCCGAGCAAAATTGCAGGACCGGGCCGAAGATATCGGATCGATCGGTTTCGACAGCTTGTTTGGTTACGGTCTTGTTGACGCGGACAATTTAATTCTGCCGTAACAAGCTGGGATTTATTAAGAGAATAAAAAAGGGCGCCCTAAACAGGCGCTCTTTTTTTCGTGCCCCATTGTGCTAATATGATATCGGGCTTGCGTAACTTTCCTAAACTTCGTTGAGCGCCGCGGCCCACTTAGGGGCTGAGTTTTAAAGATTCCGGCATGGCCGGCAGAAAGGAGCCATTTATGGCTACCAAACTATATATCGGAAACCTATCCTACAATACGACCGAGGCGCAGCTTAATGAGGCCTTTGCGGCCCATGGCGCGGTTGAGTCGGTTGCCTTGATTACCGATCGTCATTCCGGACAGAGCAAGGGATTTGCTTTTGTGGAAATGACCGATGACGAAGAGGCCAAAAAAGCTATTAGAGAGCTTGACGGCTTCGAAATGGACGAACGCTCTATAAACGTTAGCGTGGCCCGGCCCCGTCAAGAACGAGGCCCCGGTGGTGGCGGACATGGTGGTGGCGGCGGATACGGTGGCGGAAATCGCAAACCTCCCGGCGGGCACAATCGCGAACGCTTCTAGGTAATCCTTTTCATTGAAAAGCCTCACAAGGCACCTGTGGTTTCAGACCACAGAGCGCCGCGAGTTTATTAATGTCACGGACAAAATTGAAGAGCTAGTGGCTGAAAGCGGCGTTGCCGAAGGGCTTTGTCTTATTAACGCCATGCACATAACTGCCAGCGTCTTTGTGAACGACGCGGAAAGCGGTCTCCTGCAAGATTTTGAGAGTTGGCTTGAAGAGATTGCGCCGCACGAACCTCTTTCAAATTACCGTCATAACCTTACCGGTGAAGACAATGGGGACGCTCACTTAAAAAGAACAATAATGGGTCGAGAAGTAGTCGTGGCCATCACCAAAGGTCAACTTGATTTCGGACCCTGGGAGCAAATTTTCTACGGCGAATTCGACGGACGGCGGCGAAAGCGTATCCTTGTAAAGATTATCGGAGATTAAGACTGACTCGCCTTTAGTTCATCGATATTAACCTTTATTTTCTCAGCGCACCGCTTGAACGCATCCACACCTTCCCTGTAAGGGTCGGTAATCTTCCAGCAGATCAATTTATCGCCAATATCCAGGGGCTCGTTTCTTAAGGCTTCACAGATCTCCTGAGTCATTCCAACGATCAGATCAAAATCTTTAATCGGTACATCATGAATACTTTTTGACTTATGTCCTGATATATCAACAGCGTATTCCTCGTGCATAACTTGAATAGCCTCAGAGGTCGCTCCTGTGTAAAGCGGCGATAATCCGGCGCTCTCAACATTCCAACCATCAAATACTTCCCGAGCTAATCCTTCGGCCATCGGACTACGACACATGTTGCCGATGCAAACAAATAAGATACTCTTAACTGTATTTACCTTTCCGATCCGCTTAGCAGGTATGATAGAATTATAGTCAAAGTTACCTTCTTTGGAAAGTTGTGGTTATGTGAACTCACAGACAAGACACTTTATAAAGCTCATCGGGATAGTGCTCGTAATAGCGCTGGTTTTTACAATTCTGCCACGATTTGTATTTTCTAGCATACTAAGCTTCCTTAATATCATCATCTGGATTATCTTTATCTTTGTCCTGTGGCGCTTATTCGGTCATAAAATCGGGCCGGCTTTAGAAAAATATACTCGAAAGCCCGGCAAGAAATATTCGAAGACACAAAAGAAGCGAAATCAGAAGTGGTTTAGCGACCGGCGTTAACCTAATTCAGCTACTATCTCGTAACTCGCCCATAAGCCAATCTGTGTAAGGTTTAGCACCCCCGCTTACCGGGGTCGACAATATTTCGGGAACGTCGTAGGAATGACACTCGACAATGGCTTTTTTTAGTTGCTCGAAGAGAGTGGCTTTGCTTTTCATCACACACAACCATTCTTGAGCCTCTTCCATCTTTCCCTCCCACCGGTAGACACTCGTAATCGGCCCGACAATTTGAGCACACCCGGCCAACCGTTTTTCAACAACTAGTCTGGCGATTTCCTTGGCGCTCTCGTGAGTATCTGTACTGGTTGTAACCTGGATGAGCTTTTCCATGGCCTCTACTCCCGGTGATCGACCTCTTGATTTGTCACCCTCTATCTTAACAACGCTTTGAGATTTAGCCATAGTTAAGAAACGTAATAATGGATTTGGTCTTCTAAACCAACCGATTATGCTGAAAATCATATTTGTCGATTACGATATAATGAGACGAATGAGAATATTTAGAACCAAAATATGAAATTATTTCGCTTCAAAGACGCGAATATCAGGCGAGATCTAATGACGGCCGGGTCCTGGAAAGACCCGACCGTGAGAAGGCTGATGTATTTGCTGGTCGCAACATTCATCTTCGTTGGTGCCATCGGTCTCTTCTTTGCTGGCGCGCCCCTGGCGAATTCATCATATTGCGGCCGCATCTGCCATGCTATGAACCCTCAGTATCAAACGTGGCTTAAATCTTCTCACGTGAATATAGCGTGCAACAATTGTCACCGGGATAGCTCTTACGTTGGTATCTCGACAGACCGGGTTGTAAAACCTATCAAGCACATGGCCTCAACAAAAGAAGCCGGTGCCCTGCAGCCGCTCAATGCCGACAACGAATACAGCCGAAAAAAGCTGCCCGATCTTTGGTGTCTTGAGTGTCATTCGACTCCAATCACCAAAGCGATTGCCAAAGGCGGTCTAAGGCTTGGGAAGAAAATGCACAGCCGTCATAAAAAAGCGGGCCTCTCTTGCACCACCTGTCATAACCGCGTAGCTCATCCGGGCGCGGAACGCTATTACAAATTAGAGGCCGGACGCGATAGTTTTAAATATAAAGATTTTATGACTATGAGCGAGGGCTGTTGGCGCTGTCACAGCGAAAACGGTAAGTATCAAGAAAAACAGACAACAGCGATTACCAAGAGGTATGAAGCCAAAACCAAATGCTCTCTGTGCCATGATCCGAAGGCCACCCTAAAACCTGTAAAAGGACCCCTTAATCATGACCGCAAAAATGGCACCCCTTGGAGAGAAGGAGTCGTTCACGGGCCGGCGGCCAAAGTGGATTTTGACGATTGCCTGGTATGTCATGAGAACGGGTCAACCGGTGATCTTCAGATACCGGATTGCTCTGAATCTTGTCACAACGGTATTGCCATGCCTCACAACATTCCTCGGTGGTCAACGTATTTCGATCTTATTGACTCATCATGGGTTGATACCCACGGATCAATCGCCGTCGTAAACGAGATTAAGCCTACATCAAGATGGAACATTGAAGATTCAAGAGCAATCTGCTCAAGTTGCCACGACAAAGGGGCAAAAGATGCAAATTACTGTCAGAGTTGCCATCACAAGCAATTCCCCGAAGCCCAGTTCAAGCTGAGTGACCCCTGGGGAGAAAAACACGCTTCAGTCGTTAGAAAGATCGGAGCTGCGCCTTGCTATGAGTGCCATAACAACGAATACTGCGCGTTTTGCCATATCAAATCTCAGGAAGAATCTTTCTAGACTTCTTTGATTTCATTTACAAATTTATGCCCGTGTTTGCAAAGATAGATGGCGCGTCCTTCATCATCTTTACCGATAACCTTACAGCCCCAACTTTTGTCCCACGGGCATTGCACACCAGCCACGACCCCGAATAAAAGAAAGAGGCCGAGCGTGGCTCCCATAGTCACTGGTATTACCAACCACCAGGCCAGTGGAAACCCGCCTGAAGATGCCCCCCTGAAAGAGTCATCAACATTGACGGAGAGTTTTTGACCCTCATTAACCCGATCCCGTGAATCAGTCACCCCGATTTTGAATTCAAAATCTTGCGCTTCTTCCGGTATACCGCTAATACCGCCCGTCTTAGCATCGAGCACAAGGCCGGCGGGAAGTTGTCCATCCATAATGAACCATGAATATGGCGGCACTCCCCCCGCGGCTGCCAAGACCAGTTCATAAGGTTCGCCTACCCGAGCCGCGGGCGGCTCCTTAGTAGTGACGCTTACCGGCAACACATTGGCTTCGGTTAGAAGAGGTTCGGCTGTGACCCTAAGATCAATCGATCTCCCATCGGTAGCGCCGGCTCTATCAGTAACTCGAATTTCGAAACGCCAGTCGCCGCTCTTTTTCGGCACTCCAAAAATCCTGTCGCCTCTTTGCTCCAGGCCCAGCGGCAGCTCTCCCGCGCTGATCCAGGCGTAGGGACCCTCACCACCGACAACTGAGAGAGTTACTTCGTACTCATTGCCGACTATCGCGCTTGGCAATTTTTCAGTATTGATTCGTAGAGAAGTGGTATTGGCCACAACTATCGGCGGCGGGGAAATTAAAAGTTTTAGGTTCTTTTTGACTATAGCGACATCCGGCTTTTTAGATCCTTTCAGCCTGACCTCAAAGCTATACTCGCCTTCCTTAACAGAAACGCCTGAAATTACCCCACTTTTTGCGTCCAATTTGAATCCATCAGGAAGATAGCCGCGATTGATTTTCCAATTATACGGTGGTGCTCCCCCTCCGCCCGCTAAGGTAACTTTATATTCCTGGCCGGAAGTAGCGTCAGGAAGAGAAGATGTCAGTAACTTGAGCGCGGTTGGAGTGATTAAGGCTGATGTCACGACAAAAAACATGAGAAAAAGAAAGGCCAGCGCGCCGACGGAATTAGCTAGAATATCAATAAATGACATCTGCCCGAAATCGCTAATGGTTTCCCTGGTTCGCCTAGCCATTGCGCTCTATTCTCCGACTCTTATTTTAATCCCTTTAGCCAGTTCCTCTAGGGGTGCAAGGAGCCGGGAGAGCGCTTCTTCGTTTTGCTTGAGAGCGTCCGCAACTTGGAGTTGTTGGTTATCGCTAGATTCCCGCAGGGTCTTTAATGTCTCTTGGTTTTCTCTTAAGATTTTCTCGAGATTAGCCACGCCGCCTAACCCGACGACAAACTCTTCAACGGGCTTCCCTTTGTCAATCAGGTCGCCCAGCTTTTCCATAAGATCGGAAAATCTTTTTTGCGCGATTTTTTCATTCTTGTCCTGTTTGGCCATGAGCCCATCAAACTGAACCTGTATCTGAGTGAAGAGCTTCTCTAGAGCGGCTGCGTCTCGATTGTCTAGGCTATCAGAGAGATTGCTTAGGCTTTCTTCAAAAGTCTTTTTCAGTCCGCCGATATTATCTTTAATGCTTTCGGATACAGTTTCGAGGCCATCTACTAACTGCTGGGTATCAGGGTTTGGAATATATAGTTTGTTGAGAATCTCGGTAACGCAAAACTCGTCGACACCCGATAAGAAGACTTCTTCCTTCCTTTGAGCGTGGTGCATTAACAGAACCAACATAGCGCTGAGTGCCAGTGCTAAAAGTGTCGTATCGAAGGCAACGCCAAGATTATAGGTAGCTCCGGCTAACGCCGGTTTTAGAGAATCCAAACCCAGACCGCCGGCCGTTTTAACAACTTCAGCAAATCCACTAATGGCTTTCGAGATGCCCATGACTGTTCCCATAAAACCGAGAACCGGTATGAACCACACAGAGAAACGCACCGTCCTATAGCTGGCATCGGCTATTCCCCTGTCTACTTCGCTCATAGTGTTTAAAACATCATGCACCTCGGCTGTTGACCTTGTGTGAAGTAGGCGTTGTATGGCTGTTTCCACCCGGCGAACTATAACTAGATTTCTCTGACCACCCGTGAGACCACGCACTTGCTTCGTAATTGTCGCGGCCTCATCGGCCCCGATCGGAAAAGATTTCATTTCCGGAAAATTAACGAGGCTAAAAGCGTTTGATTCCTCTTCAATCTTGGGTAACTTCAAGATCAGAAACCAGAATCCAACAAAAAATGAGATCGTGCTAGCGTATTGAAGAAGGCCTCTCTCTAGAAACAAGGTAATGATAAAGTCCAACGGCGGTCTCTCACTAAAAGGCATGGTCCTTAAGAACCACAGCAAACCGAAAAAAACCACTGTCGAAAGGAGCGCGCGAAAGATAACGTCGCGCATGGAAACATTGAGCAACTCTAACGAATACTTTAGATAGTCTCGATCTTCCTTAGCCTTAGTAAAAGGAATCGGCGCTTTCGCTGATTCTGTCGCCAAAGATTAGCCTCCCATTATTGTACGTTTTAAGTCTTCATTCTAACTAATCGGACAGCAACATCCAACCCTTTACCTGTAATATCCAACCCTTTACCTGTAATATCGCCCAAATTAGCAACATTTTGATATAGTGATGCCGCTGCCGGCAGACGCCTGGTTTTTGTGGAGACAGAGAGCGATTAGATAAAAGACAAAAATGCAGTGATATCTTCGGCTGCTTTGTTCCAGTAGACAATGGTTCGATCCGGTTCAACGAAATACGCGCCCTCGTTAAAACTATCTAAAGAAGAATATACTATGCGGCCTTATCACTTGATTCCCCTTTGGCCGGTTCCTCAAAGAACGTATACGTATCGCCACCGATGGCTTTGGCTTGATATAGAGCCATGTCAGCCTTCCTGAGCAAAACTTCCGGCGCCTCACCGTCTTTCGGATAGACGCTTATCCCAATACTGGCATGGGTCTTAACTTGATATCCGCGTACTTCTATCGGTTGTGACAAC
Source organism: Actinomycetes bacterium (assembly GCA_030610765.1). Classification (GTDB taxonomy): domain Bacteria; phylum Actinomycetota; class Aquicultoria; order CAJVYJ01; family JAUVQD01; genus JAUVQD01. Next base: position 1,670 of record JAUWRD010000032.1, on the reverse strand, counting down.
CATTCAACAATCTGTTCGGCGACAGAGCCCAGTTCGGCTTCACTCTTTATATCGGAAAGAACTATGTTAAATTCATCGCCGCCAAGACGCGCGATGGTATCCTGGCCGCGTAGACGCTCTGTCAAACGCCTGGCCACACTTTGGAGCAGCAGGTCGCCGGCTTCATGTCCGAACTCGTCGTTTACCTGCTTGAATTTGTCAAGATCCAGGAATAAGATAGCGACGAGCCGGCGGCGGCGCGCGGCGCGCGCTAGAGCCTGGATTATGCGATCTTCAAAAAGGCGCCTGTTCGGCAAATTAGTCAGAGGATCACGAAAAGCCATCCGCTCTATTTCTTGCTCGCCCCTAACCCGCGCCAGCGCGCCTCCTGTGATATCCGAGACGACACTTAAGAGGGTCCTTTCGATGGACGCCCATTCTTCCCCCCTCAGCATATTATCAAAACCTAAGAATCCAACCAGGTCATTACCTCTTTTCAGTGGAAATATCAAAAAAGATAAAACCCCGGTTTTTTCCCACTCGGCCTTGAACTCAGCAGCCTCGGACGGCAAATCGGAAATATCGTCGACTTCAATATTTCCATCAAGCTCTAAGCGCAAAAACACCCACTTAAACAACTCTCGAGGCAACAGCTGCCTGACTTCCACCAAAGGAGAGACCTTTTCGCTACACCATTCATTAACATTAGAGACGGTCTCGCCGGTTTCATCGATCAGAAATACGTAACCGCGTGTTGACATGCTTAAGGTTCCGATTGTAAAAAGTGACATGTCGATTGCTTTAGCCAAATCGCTGCCGATGGCAAAACGCGTCGAGATGGCTGCCAGAGCCTCTTCAGCTTCGAACCGGTGCTGAAGCACCTTTTCATTTTTTTGCGCTCGCTAATATCACGGAGCACACCAGTGAAAAAACGTTGACCGCCCTCAACCCATTCCGCTAACGACAATTCTATGGAAAATTCACTACCATCTCTCCGAAGCGCCATTAACTCAACGGTTTTTCCGATAACGTGGGCCTTGCCGCCCGCCAGGTATCGAACCAAACCTTCTTTGTGCTTCTCTCGATAACGCGATGGTATCAGTTCGACAACAGACTGCCCCATGATCTCATCCGCTCGATAGCCAAAACTACGCTCGGCCCCGGCGTTCCACGAAATGATGCTGCTCCGGGAGTCAATCGATATAATGGCATCATTGGCTGTTCCGGTTATGGCGCCATACTTATATTCGCTAGCTTTAAGGGCTGCTGTCTTCCTGTCCAGTTTTTCTTTACCAACGCCAATTATCCAAGCAAGCATCAGTGAGGCTAATACCAGTACTAGAAAATGAAACACTTTGGTTATGACTAGACTCTCTTGGTCTACCACAATAAAAACAAAAGAAACGGCAGCAATAGCGATCAAAGCCGAGACACGCCCCGCTTTCTTTCCGCCGAGAAAAGCAGCCAACGCCACCGGGACAATAAGCGCTGTAGTTGGGTGGGCGTGCTTGAACTCGGTAAATCCAAGCAGCACCGCCACCACCCCAAATCCTACCATCATCGCAGGCCCTAAAATACGCCATTTGTCTCCGGGCTGACCTTTTCTCTCTTCCTGCTTATCCATCCCTATACAGTTTCCTTACTCGCTCCCTCTTTCATCTGCGCCCGCCGGATCATCGCCGTCCTTCTCC
>JAUWRD010000021.1 GCA_030610765.1 Actinomycetes bacterium | reverse complement strand
TTGGCTGCCTTCCTTGTTTAGTTTTTTTATCGCTTTTTCTAATTTAGGCTCGTCAGGATTATAAAGAGCTGCTTTTTCATAGTTTTTCAAAGCCAGCTCGCGGTCTCCCTTTTTCTCGTAGAGCTTGCCTAGTGCGTAAGCGGTATTCCACATGGTGCTGTTATCTTCATCTGCCTGTTTAAACGCGTCGATAGCTTTGTCAACTTTGCCCATATCAACATAGGCCTCACCGAGCGTGAAGTACGCCAGATATTTGTTTCCCGGATTTCCTAACTTGCCTGCTTTTGTCAGAAATTTCACGGCCTCCTCGTTATTGCCTTTCTTTTTGTGAAAAAGCCCTAAGTTGTAGAGAGCCGGAGCGAACTTCTTGTTTATCTTTAAGGCCGAGTTAAGATAACCCACGCCTTTGCCGTCTTCGCCCATCTTCAGATAGATATAACCTAGGTTTGTGTGTACATCAGGCGACTTCGGATATCTCTCCAGCGAGTTTTTCCAGATAGCTAATTGATATTCATAATAGGTTCGAGGTGGTCGATTGCGCTCCTGGAAAAACTTCAAGAGAAAGTAGCCGGCAAGCGCTACTATGAGAACGAGCATGAGTACAAGTACAACCCTGAGAAGGGTTTCAACCTGCACCATATTTCTGGGTCGTTTATAACTTGCGGAATCTTCCAAAGAAGGCATGTGAGGCATTATAGCCCAGAATGTGGGTGATAACAAGATGCATTATTTGATCTCAAAATCGAGTTTGAGTATCCGTATCAACACTGTTAGCTCCGTGAAAATGACATGTAAAGCAACCGTCAGGCGGTGACCCGGCATGAATGTAGCTTGGTTCGTGACAAGCGCTGCAAAAGCTGGTTATCCCGACCGAGTCACTGGCGTCTTCAATATCAACCTCGACCTCATTTACCGTCTCTCGCATCCAGAAAGGATTTTTTGTGCCATGGGGATCGTGACAAGTCTGACATGGCAATTCGTCCATTCTATAGTTGTATGGTGGCCTGAGGCCGGGCTCAGAAGTCGTTTCCGTACTTTCCCCAAGCCCGTGAATATCACCGGTAGGGCTAGTAACCTGGTAGTACTGAGTCGTATCGAGAGCGCTCACAGGGTGGCAAGCATAACAAAGCTCGTTGTCATTCGCCGTGATAGTTGTAGCGTTTATCCTCTCTAGCAACAACTTTGGCATATTTTGCGCCACATGCCATTCATGACAGGTCAAACAAGATATGCCCGATTCCGCTTTCGGGGTTATGGTGACAGTAAGATCGTGCCCTGTGCCCTCATAGTATGTGAGCTTGTCCCCGAGGTTCCCTGTTTTTCCGTGGCAAGAACCGCAGAATTCAAACGGCGGGGTTAGTTTTCGCTGCGCCGGCACCTTTAACGCATCATTTTGGGGCAGATCCAGCCAACTGACATTGTCGTCGCTGACAATGTACCCGAGAAACAAACGAAAAATACCGCGCAACAACCTGACAACCTCATTGGAGCTATGGTCACCATCCCAGTTCTCAATTTGCTTGTGTGGTGAATGACAGCTGCTGCAAGTGATCTCTCTCTCAGGAACGGGGTGACGGGAGACGGGTGGCGTTGTGCCGGAGGTGTCGCCAAACTCGGTCATAGTATCGATCGTGCCGCCCGTTCCATTGTGGCACGTGTAGCAGACAGCTTTGTCGTCACCGCTATTGATTAATGATACTTTCGGGGCTGTAACCAGGAAGGCGTCTATGTTGACCGCCGTGCCACTGGAATCCGGGTTTTTTGTCCCCGAAACCTTTATCGTGATGGTTCTGGTATCCTCGGTCCCTCCAAACGCGCGAATCCGTCTTTGATATACCGGCTCCGACGTATATAGATCGACGCTCCCGAGGTATTGGCCATCGCTGTAGACCGTAGCCTTGCCTTTGTCGGGCCCGCTCGCTCCAATCCATTCTATCCCTTGAGCGCCGGCATATTTAAAAGATATCAAAGCACCCGTTTGAGAACTTTCAATTGCTGATCCATCACTAAAAACTGGACTGTTAGTTGTCGACCACGCACCTGTCGTCTCAATAACGATATTGCTTTCTTCAAAAGATAGGTTTGACTCGTCATTGAAAGATGATGCCTTGCCTTCATGCAAAACGTGACAAATCTCGCATATAGCAGTAGCTGAAATATATGACCCATGAGGAACCGTCGAAGTTGTGGCCGCCGCCTGATCAGGCTTAACGACCGATGATAAAATAATTATTAAAAACAAGTATATGCCGTACTTTAAATACCTGTGTTTCATACGTTGACCTTTTTAACTATTCTCGCCACCCGGTTTAATGTTTTGTTCATTTACTTGTTAGAAACCCAGGACTCATCACCCATCTTTTCTTGTCTCTTGAGACAATAACCACATGTCTCAACGTCCCCCTTGGCTCCAAACTGCTGTTTACACACTTTACACTCTCGTAATTCAAGAGCAACAAGTTCTTCGGGCTCATCATCTAGAACCTTTAATAAGTCTACGTCATCGCTGAACGAAATAGACTCGGTTGGACAGATTGCCTCACATAAACCGCATTTTGTACAATTAGCTAAGCTTAGATTAATAGACGCGACTCCATCGTCCCCTGTTTTCACCGATAGCGCGCCCGTCGGACAAAAAAGCTGACATTGTCGGCAAAAAAAACACTTATCGTTGATATCTATATTAGTGAAAGGCGTACCGCTGGTATTTGACTGTGACGGAGGGGCAGTTTGGTCTATCTTTCGCAAGACCGTAAGAAGCAGTTTCCGGTTTTCCGGCAAGATATACTTGAAACCAATCTCCTCAACTTCCTGAGAAAAAGACGCCAGCTTGTCCGCGAAAAACTCTGATCCAACCGCCATCACGTTTTTCTTGGCATATTGTAGAAAATCGCGCCGCTCTATGTGATCCAGTTCTACCTGGGGCGACACATCAAGAGCCATTGGGGGCTCCTCGGTGTAGGTGATCTTTGTGGCCATGCTGTAGGCTTCAAGTAGACTCTCTGTTGTTTTAACAATATTTACTATCTCTGATTTACCGCAGCTTATTTCGCATTCCACACAATCGTCGCTAAGCAGAAAAATGGTTTGAGCGCCGAAGAAGGCCGACGCCATCAATAGTGCTTCATTTAGTCTCCCCAAGCAGTTAACCTTCACCCCAAAGGGCACGTCACCTTGATCAATACATCCAAAACAAATGGATTTGTCAGCGCCGGACTGGCTATCAAGTACTGCTTTAATCTCACCCATTAGCCGCATATCAGACGGCTTTAATTGAAAAACTCCGGTCGGGCAAATCGTGGCACAGAGCCCACAGGCAATACATTTTTCAAAATCGACTTCGACATCAGCGGTTAGATCAATTGCCTCTACTGGACACACGCGCTGACATTCACGGCAGGAAAATAAGTGGGATCGTCTTTTGGTGCATCTTTCCGGGATTAGAGCTATAGGCAGGCTCTCTATGCGCGAGAGAACTTTTTCAAATTTATCAAGACCTAGTAATTTAGTTATATCAAACTTAGTCATATCAAACATAACGCTTTACTTCTTTTTCTCTTTTAGCTCCGTGGTAAAGAAAGTAAAAATCTTCCAGCGCTTGCCGTCTTTTCTAGATTCCAGAATGAATTCTTCTTCTTTATCGCCGGGCTCGGATACTTTTTCTTGAGTATCTTTGTCTACATAGTAGCTGCGATCCTTAAAGGTCAATCTCACGCCCGCGACACCTTTAGTGTAGTTCTTGATTTTAAACTTCATGGAATCATACTTTCTGATCTTTATCTTACCTTCATCCAAGTCTTTTTTAAGTTGATCAGAGAAAGCTTTTAACGCTTGACCGTCTAATGCTTTCTTCAACGAAGCGGTGTCGGTGGTTACTTCAGTAATGATCTTAATATTTTCCCTGGTCTGCTTGAGCAATAACTTCTCTTCTTCGGCGTCAATGGAATGAGCGCTGATTTCTTTTGGCTTTTTCGGTTCTTCTTTTTGAGCGGTTTCACTGCTTTTACAACTCGTCATCAACAAAGAAGCAACTACTACGAGAAGAGCGCATGTTATAAATGTTCTAAACTGCTTAAGTTTTATCTGTGACATTTGCTTCTTCACCACTATTTAGAGAGTATTCGAAGAACTATACAATGTTTTATCCAACCTGGTCAATACTCCAAATACCTTTCCAAGGGGATGATTGGAAGAGCCCTAAATGAGTCGCGCCTCTGCAATTGATTGGCGTGACAAGTCGCGGCGCACCAATTGGCGGCATGGCAAGTCCAACAGACATTCATAACGTATTCCTGACGCAGCAGACGTGGTCCGTGCACCTGTTTCCAATCTGATATCCGGTTATGAAAAACCAGGTGACAGCGATTGCAAAAGTCGGGAACCTCGTGACAGCTCTGACAAGGGGCCTCCCCTTTGCCTTCAAGCCATTCCGGATGCGGTTTTCCGAATCCCGGGGGCAATATTGATTGAGCTGAGACAATGCTGCCCTGCAAAAACTCTTGCGTTTTTTCTTCAGGAATAACACTTAGGATGGAACCGGATGTATGGCACGTATCGCACTCAATCGACGCGCCCACTTTTGTGTGACAAACAAGGCAAACATTCTTAACAACACTCGGCGGGTTCGGATGTTTAGTATCAACATGACACTTTGCGCACTTGATTTCCTGAGCCGCGTGGAGCCGATGATCTATAGAAATATTAGCGAACCCTTTTTGTTCAAATATGTTCTCATGACATTCAATGCAGTCGTTGGCGTCAAAATCCTTTGGCGGAGGCTCGACAGACTCCTGAGGGCCTATACCGATCGACGCAAATAGGCTTATGATCTTGTCCGCGACCGGCTTGATACGGAAGTCAATATTATTACCTGCCCGCGTAGTCGCCGATCTCAAGAAAGTGATCGTCGGCGATTTTCCGCTACTGGTAGCAGCCCGGACATCTCTCGTAATAGAGCTGGTGGCATCCGGGTACATGAAGGCCAGGACCAGAGCAAATATTCCCAAAACAACTACAGCGATAAGCAAAGCTAGAAATACTTCCAAGAAACCGAATCTTCGATTCTTTTTCATCTTTTCCTTGCCTTTGCCGGTTTTGAATAATCGAAATTGGTGTACTGTTTGTGAACGCCATGAATTGAATGACATTGCTCACATTGATTTGGCTTGTGACAAGCGAAACACACTTCTACCTCTTTTTCGCGCAAGAACGGTCTGTGTTCGCCCAACCAGTTGTCTGAATGAGGCATATCTATCGGCCCATGACACTTGTCACAAAACGATTCTTTTCGATGACAAGTCTGGCAGGCTGCTTCTCCAACCTGTTCCGCCGTTATTCCGTGTTTTGGCGCCCATGGTTCCGGGTGCGGATAAACAACAGCTTCATGGCATTCAGCACAAGACGGAGCTTTATTATCTGAAGGCTCAGGCTCATGGCACTTCATGCAAGGCAGCGGATCAAATTGTTCCGCCTGATCCACAGCGGCCTGTCCGTGCTCGCCTCTCCAATCAGACGCGTGCGGTATTTCCGTCTCATGGCAACTATCACAGAATGCCTGGACATGACACATACGACAGAGACCGCGATCTTCATGGGCATCATCAGCATGGCCTCCCGAAACAAACTGCTCAGTATGCCAATCTGGTTTAAGCTGCATCTCCCGCGGATGGCAGAGAAAGCAATATTCTGAGTTCTCAGTTCCTTCTGCCTTTACGAGCTGGCCTTGGCCTCCATGATCCAATCGATGACAGCGAGCGCAGGCCGACATTTCTGGCTTGTGTGTCTCCCCGTTTTCATGTGGCCACTTGTCGTGACATTTATCGCAAGTAATATTCTGTTTAAAGTGCACGGGATGGTTAAAGTTTACGAGCTTCTCATTTTCCCATTTCTGTAAATCCAGATGACACGGCCGGCAACTACCCATAGCGACGGGGCCGCTGACGGTGATCTTATCCCCTTTTTCTAAAGGGGTGGGCCACAAAGCATACCAACGATAGTCGAGTTTCTTTTGAAGAACTACGCCCTTTTGAGAATGACAACCCTCACAACTTTCCTTGTCATGGCAGACCAGACATTTTTGGATATCTTTCTTTGCCCCGATCGTGTGACCGGCGCCGGCAAAATCGAGCGGATCATGATCGTCCGGTGTCAATTTAAAATCAGCTGGATGACAAATTTCGCATTTTCCGGGAGCCATTTTGCCCAGGCTTCCATGTCCAAGGCGATGGCAATTGATACACAAATCCATGGTCGGTTTAAGGGTCTTATCTGACCGGTGCGGAAAGGCCACATGACAAACGTCACACTTGATTCCCCTCTTAAAATGGACTGAATGATTGAAATTGATAAGGTTGGGATTGTCAAAAGCATTCAGGTCTTTGTGGCACGGCGCGCACATAGACATTTGAACCGGGCCACCGGTGTCAATTACTTTATCCGTTGATCCAATCTCTGACTGACTGCTGGGCAAGCCAAAAGACACTCCCAGCAAGAGGAGCAGCCCGAAAATTGGTAATAATTTTGCGCCTAAGCGAACAGTTTTCAGCATCGTTCATCATCTAATCAACAGGATGTTATTTCGACAAATCGTCCTTGAGCTCGACCGCTTATTTTTCCTGCACTGGCCGGAGCGAGCTCGGGAAGAAGAATTCAAATATACGAGAAAGGAAACCTTCATCCTTGGACCCGGTAATAATTTCTGTCCGACCAGTCGCCGCCTGTTGTTCTTTCTTATCAGAAACCTCTGACTTCGAAGAGAAGAGGTTTACCATTCTATAGATTAAGTTGCCTTCTAAGGCCTTGCGCCTATTGTGGATCAACGGCGCGTATGACGTTAAGTTCTTTGTCGGACGATCATGGCATTTTCCACAAGTTCGCGGCAGGTTTTCCTCTGTTACCAGCGAAGCTTTATTCTTCTTCTTTTCAATGCTGTGATTTCCGTGACAATCCCAACAAACGGGTGCGTCCTTAGCCTTATTTTTGTAAGCTTGTCCGTGATAGTAATCGCTGTAAGAGTCATAGCGATCTGCATGGCACTCTCCGCAGACCTTCTCGCCGGCACTTCTGAATTCAGATTTATACGGTTCGAATCGCGGACTTTGAATATCATGAAAACCATGACAACTCGAACAGAGAGCCGGATCAGTTTTTTTGCCGTCTATTTTCCCTTGTTTATCTTTAAGCGCGAGTTCACCATGGACACTGTTCTTATATAAATACCCCTGAAAGGGATGGCATTTCATACAGCTAAGCCCGGCAACTTTTCGAAAATCTTCGGGGCTCTCGGCCGGGTGCTCCTCATACGTAAAATTCGTGTGGCAATCAATACACGCTATGCTCTTGTGCATTGAGTTTCCGATAATCTCAGGGTCAACAAAAAGAGAAGCTTCCTGACCGTCTCTTATTTTGCTCAAGGCTTTGCTTGAATGGCAGGCCAGGCATCCCCAACGATTTTGTTGTGGCAAAATAAACGAGGGCGGTATAGGTTTCTTGGCCGGGTTATCCCAAGGCAAGGTAATAATATCGTCATTCTTACTCTTAGCGCTGGCTGATCCAGGTAAGAGAAGGGGCAAAAACAATGAAAAAGCCAATACGAAAAGGATAAACACGAGAGCGTAATTTTGTTGTATCAGACCAGGCTGATAATCTAATTTACTGTAGTTCATCTTCTAGTTCTTTACTCCCACTTTCCCGCCTCAGTGACTAGGCGTTGCGGAACCCGTTGATTCATCAATTTCAAGCTTGGGCTCCTGATGTGCTTCGTCTCCATGTTCGTGTTCATACTTGGTGAGATCCGGTTCCTTCCAAAACCAGAAAACCTTGAGGACAGGAAAATCTTCCATCGATCCCAAATATGAATGTATGGTTACCAGGGCGACCATAAAGCGCATGTTTATGTTATGGACAAGACGCATCCAGGCCGCCATATCCGCCGGCCCGCCAAAAATACCAGAGAACAAGCCGCCAACAGCCGGCTGCCAAATAATAAATCCTGTAAACGCCTGAAGAATCAACATCGCCCATATTGCGGGATATGCCGGTCTCTGCAGCGGATTGAATTTTTTCAGGTGATCATATGGAGGCCCGGTAAAAGTGTAGTACCGGGCGACAGATATGCCCCAGGAAATGTCAGTTTTGTCAAAGGTAAGGTAGTCCCGCCAGTTCTTGGCGAAATAGAGATAGGCAAAACGCAAGATTAAATTGATTGTAATCAGGTACATGAAGAAGTAGTGAGCATTACGCATGACCTCGCGCCCACCTGAGAACCATGGATATCTAATGTAGAGACCGGAAATGAGTAGGATCATCCATGATACTAGATTGACCCAGTGCCAGACTCGTATGGGCTGCGGAAAGTCAGGTCCGATCGGTTGCTTGTAATGGAACTGTTTCGGATCGTGCATGCGATGTGCTAAAGAATCCCAATAATCGTCAACAAAATGTTTTTTGACTCTGCCTGTCAAAACGCTAGCTATGAAATGGGGAACGATAAAACCAATGACTATACCGGCAGCCAGCAAGAAACCAATTGTGTCTACCCAGACATTAAGAGTCTCTAGCATAGACAACCCCCTGAAATCTTCAAAGTCATTTTGCCTTCCTTTAACACACCAAACAGGCCCTTCCTGTCTTTTAGCCTCAAGAAGCTAAAGCCCTGAAATCTGACCGGAGAAAGTAACCTCTCCCAAATATGTAATAATACAAAAACACGGCCTGCTGGTCAAGTACATTACCTACCTGAGCTGCTGTAGTAGCCACCGTCTCTATTCTCTCCTCTTTATCGGTTGACTGAGGTCCATATGGCCCGCGATCGTATCAATCTGGTTGCCCTCAACAAGAAACCTAACACTGTCTATTGCACTAGATTCAGTTAAAGAATTAACGACTGAATAAACTGTCATCTGCTCGCCTGAGCTGCCCCCGGTGTGATTATCAATAAGCTCGGCAGAGAAATCAACTTTTGCCACGTTGTCACTGATTTCTATAGTAATAAGGCGCGTTCCCGACGGGATGGTCGCGTGTGATCCAGCTCCATTTGGCCCAGCTATTAATTCGTTAACAACGGCTTGTGGCTGACCCCCGGCTAAGGAGACCTGCCTTTTTTCCGACACTAAACTTTCGCTCTGAGCATCCGAAAAATAAAGGACCACCTCAGCTGAATTAGCGTCGGGGGGGGTGTCTGTCTCAACAGTTTTAGAACCATTAGCACTATCTTTGTTAACAGGAGAATCAGGAGTTGGTTTCTCTGATTTAGCCGAAGAGGTCGTCTGGTCGTTTTGGAGTCTGCCGGCGGCCTGTTCTTCACACCCGACAGTCAACGAGATAAAAATCAATGCTATAGAGATATATAACATCGAAATATTTCTCCGCTGCTTTCCTGCCACATTTTCCCCTACAAATACTGGTGCGTTTCAATGGTGTAATTGCTTCTTTTACCTGATAAATTGTGGGCTTTTCCTGCGTTTTTGTCAAGCTAGCAGCTAAGACCGGCTCTCAATCGCTTGGTAGGGGGTTAGCTAAGCTATTCGCTGACCATAAACATCAACTCAGCCTCGGCAACTACTTGATCGTCTACCTTAGCTTGAGCAAAGCTTTTGCCGAATCGGCCACGTAGATTTGTGAGCTCAACGTCGAGATTTAATTCATCTCCCGGTTTCACAATGCGCTTGAATCTAACCTTTTCCATTCCGGCAAACAAGACTATCTTGCCCTTGTTTTCAGGGACACTAAGAATGGCAACCGCGCCGACTTGAGCAAGGGCTTCAATAATCAAAACCCCAGGCATGATCGGATTATCCGGAAAATGGCCTTGGAAATACCACTCGTCCGCTACAATTTTCTTAATTCCGATTGCGTGTTTGCCAACATCAATTTCAACTATTTTATCGATATAGAGAAAGGGGTCTCGATGCGGGATGATTTGTTCAATCTCTTCTTTATTCATTGAGTGGTTTATATTCCGACTCCGACATCAGGAACCTGGTAACTATCTCCCTCAGCAAGACTCAACTCAACCAAAGACTCGTCCTTTGTTACTTTAATGTCAGCGCCGAGAGACGCCAACCGCTCTGGAAAACTATCATAACCGCGGTCTATATGGTGGATGTCTAGAATCTCAACCACACCTTCTATAGCCAGGCCGGCTAGAACCAAGGCAGCCCCAGCTCGAAGATCCGGAGCCCTGACAGCGCCCGATTTTAGCAAACTGCCTCCTGTTATCACCGCGTGATGTCGCTCGATATCGACTTCGCCGCCCAATTTTCTTAGCTCCGTAATAAAACTAAAACGATTTTCAAAAACATTCTCAGTAATAATACTTTTGCCGTTAGCCAAAGACAAAAGCGCCATAAATGGTGCCTGCATGTCAGTGGGAAAACCAGGATACGGCAGTGTGGATATATTGGCCGCTTCAAGAACCGCCGGCCCCTTGACGTTGACTTGATTAATACCGACAGTTACATCGCAGCCAACCGATTTCAGTTTTTTAATAATCATTTTCAGATGACTGGGATCGACTGATTTTACGGTGACATCTCCACCAGTGATCGCCCCGGCAACCATGAATGTGCTGGCCTCGATCCGATCAGGTATGATTCTAAACGATGCGCCTTTTAATTTATCTACCCCTTCGATTACCAGAGTCGACGTGCCGGCGCCGCTAATTTTGGCACCCATCTTATTAAGGCAGTCGGCCAAATCAACAATTTCCGGCTCTCTGGCCGCGTTATCCAAAACTGTCGTGCCCCTTGCCAAACAAGCCGCCATCATTATATTCTCTGTCGCGCCAACGCTGGGGAAATCAAGAGGTATGTTGGCCCCAACGAGTACATCGGCCTCAGCTTCGAGCGATGCTTGACCGACATTGATTTTGGCGCCAAGCATCTCGAGACCGCGAATGTGAAGATCTATCTTTCGAAGACCTATATTGCAGCCCCCTGGCATAGCTACCCGCGCCCGGCCGAGTCTGGCCAAGAGCGGTCCGAGAACCACAATGGACGCCCGCATCTGGCTGACCAATTGATATGGCGCCTCTATGCCGATTGGGCCTTTTGCCTGAATAACTATTCGTCGATCGTTTCTGGAAACCGTTAACCCTAGTCCCTCTAAAACATCAACCATGACGTTAACGTCGCGTATTTTCGGGACATTATCGATAACAACCGGCTCCGAGGTAAGAATTGACGCCGCCATTATCTTTAGCGCGGAGTTTTTTGCTCCTTGTATTTCTACTTCCCCAAACAGAGGCTTGTTGCCGCGCACCACTATCTTATGCAAATAGCACCCCATATCGGAAACAATGTAATATCTGAATAATATGCATCTCTAATATTTTATCGTACTTCGCCTGTTCGATACAGCTTAATTAATTCCCATTTTCACACTAGTTCTACCGGTAAAAGAATACCAAAGAAACGTCGATGTCGCTAGCGGTTGCCAGCCTGGTCGCCCTTCCCCTTCTTTTCTAACTGTTGTCGGCATGCGTGCGCTGCTTGTTCTGCGACCTTTTCCAACCCTTCACGCGAACTTTCATATGAAGAAGGTGGGGCAGACATTTCTGCACAAGTTTCAAAACTAGTCAAAGCTCTTTTGTAATCACCTTTTTTATAGTAAGTTTCTCCAGCAAGAAAATGGATGTCTCGGAAATCATAGAACGATTCGCACGCCCATTCCAGGTCTTTTAGAGTTTCATCCAAACGATTTAGCTCGTTGTAGCACACACACCTCTGCATAACCAGCAACGCAAAGAAACCAACGTTCCCGGCAGGGCGTAATGCTTCCGCTTTGTTATAGCAATCTATTGCTTCTTCAAACTTATCGCATTTCACATGCTCATGACCCAAATAGTAATATAGATAACCATTGTCGGGTGCTGCTTTTATCGCCTTTTCAAGAAGCGCGCTGTTTCGTTTTGCTTTTGTGGCGAGCACTCTTGAGTCAATGTAACCCCAATGAGCAATCCGCAAATCCGACCAAACTGGTCTTCCGCTATATCCTGGCAACTGAACAAGGTCTTCGTGAATCATTCCCTGATAACGATGAGCTTTGCGCTGAAACAGCCTTGTATTTTTAGATAATGAGGATCCAGCGAATGTGTTTGATTCTGCCAAGTTTATGATTTGGCATGTATACGCGAGGACGTCTTTTTTTTCAATAAGCGCGCGAAGTAGCTCGCCGTCCTCATGAAATAATTGCTCATCGGCATCAAGCTCTAGTATCCATTCACCAGTAGCTTGATCTAAAGCGAAGTTTTTCGCTTCTCCAAAATCGTCTTGCCAGGGATGCGAAAAAACCTTTGCCTTGTTGTATCGGGCGATTCTCTCAGTCGTATCTTTCGAACCTGTATCAACAACAATAATTTCGTCAGCGACATCTTTGACACTTTTAAGGCACGAGCCGATGTATTGCTCTTCATCTCTGGCTATAACGCAAACTGATAATTTTGTCATTTTATCTCTTAAGGTGGCGACTAGATAGAAGTTAAGTGGTATCGAGGTTAGAAGTCAATATTTGACTCTGAGTATTATTTGCGGCGGTCAGCTATGGCCAACCGATTGAGAAGATGTTTTAGTTTCGTGGTCGCGTGAAGAAACTCTTCTGAATCTTCGGGCAATGAAGCCAGCTTCGACTCAATCTCCTCTTTTATATGGTTGAGCTCGGTCACATCCATTTTCGAGGCGTATTCAGCGGCAGTGGCTAATATCGTAACCTTATCCTCGCGTACCTCCATATAGCCGCCGTCGATAGCGATATAATCTTGATTATCGGTGCCATGTTTTAGTCGGAGCTCACCAGTCTGAAGTGTTGTGATGATCGGCATATGAAGCGGCAATATGCCCAACTCGCCATCCCCGCCAGGGGCGACCACCATGTCGACTTGGCCTTCGTAAAGAATTTTTTCTGGTGTGACGACTTCACATTCTAATTTTCTGTCTGCCATATTGTCCTTCTAAGAAGCTTTAGGCTTCCTCTTTTTCTATCTCTTTAGCTTTCTCAATCGCACCCTCTATTGTGCCGACCATATAAAAAGCTTGCTCCGGCAGATTGTCATGTTTACCTTCAACAACCTCCTTGAAGCACCTGATCGTGTCTTTGAGCGACACATAAACGCCGGGAATACCGGTAAACTGCTCGGCGACGAAAAATGGCTGAGACAGAAACTTTTGAATCTTCCTGGCCCTTTGAACTGTCAATTTGTCTTCTTCCGACAACTCATCCATTCCAAGGATGGAAATAATATCTTGAAGATCCTTATATTGTTGAAGAATCTCTTGAACTTGTGTCGCTACTGCATAATGTTCGTCTCCCACGAATTGTGGATCAAGAACTCGTGAGGTCGAATCAAGCGGATCAACGGCCGGATAAATACCAAGCTCGGATATTTGGCGCGACAGAACGGTCGTGGCATCAAGATGCGTAAACGCGGTTGCCGGCGCCGGATCTGTTAAATCATCGGCTGGCACATAAATCGCTTGGACTGAAGTAATTGAGCCTGTCCTGGTTGAGGTGATCCGCTCTTGCAGCTCCCCCATTTCCGTGCCGAGAGTCGGCTGATAACCAACTGCCGAAGGCATGCGGCCAAGAAGCGCAGATACTTCTGATCCAGCTTGAGTAAACCGGAAAATATTATCGATAAATAAGAGAACGTCCTGGCCCTGATCGCGAAAGTATTCGGCCATTGTCAACCCGGACAAGCCTACACGCAACCGTGCTCCAGGCGGCTCGTTCATCTGACCATAGACAAGTACGGTCTTGTCGAGCACTCCGCTTTCTTTCATCTCCAGATACAGATCGTTACCCTCACGCGTGCGCTCACCGACACCGCTAAAGACTGAGTAGCCACCATGTTTAGTAGCGATATTGTGGATTAACTCCATAATGATAACGGTCTTGCCAACGCCGGCACCCCCAAAGAGCCCGGTTTTACCGCCCTTCACATAGGGAGCTAAAAGATCGATAACCTTTATGCCCGTCTCGAAGATTTCTGTTGTCGGCTCAAGAGTTTCAAATGCAGGCGCGCTTCTGTGGATCGGGTACCTCTCTTTTGTCACAACGGGATCGCCGTTGTCGACGGTCTCGCCTAAGACATTGAAGATACGGCCCAAAGTTTCCTCGCCAACCGGCATAGTAATTGGTTGACCTGTGTCGATTGCTTCCGCACCTCTAACCAATCCATCGGTGGATGACATGCCAACAGCTCTAACCTGATTTCCGGGTAGATGTTGCTGGACCTCGGCGACAAGCTCAATTTCGCCGGCCTCGGTTACTGCTTTAATCTTCAGCGCGTTAAAAATAGCCGGCATTTTATCCGGTTCAAACTCAACATCAACAACCGGCCCTATGACCTGAACAATTCGGCCGACATTCTTAACAACTGTTTCCATTAGGCAACTCTCCCTTTAGCTAATTCTAATCGTCATTAACATAAAATAAATAGGTATGGTGTCCCCGTATTTATTGCGTATTTATTGATTATTTTCCAGCGCCACGACTCCGCCGACAATCTCAGCTATCTCCTGAGTAATGGCAGCCTGACGAGCGCGATTGAAAGATCTCCTTAGAGTATCGATTAATTCACCGGCGTTATCGGTGGCGGCCTTCATCGCTGTGCGCCTAGCCCCGTGCTCGCTGGCGGCTGACTCTAAGAGAGCGCGATATATAAGAGCCTCAATATATGTTGGCAAGAGATTATCTAAGACAGCTGAATCGCTCGGTTCAAACTCATAATCGCCGGCCTCTTTCTCCTCGGAACCGTCTTCGACTGCCTCTTTCTTGATCGGTAAAAGAACATGCGCGACAGGCTTCTGCTCCATCGCGGATTTGAAATGATTAAAAACTAGAACAACCTTGTCTACCTGAACTTGAAGATAAAGCTCAATGAGCTTCTCGGCTATTGCCTTGGCATCAGAAAAACCGGGATTATCGGATATATCTCGCCGCTGATCCAATATATCGTAGCCAACGTATTTAAAATAGTTGATTGCCTTCTTGCCAACTGGAAAAACGCTGACTTTCGCCCCTGCCTCAGTTTCAGACTTAACCAAATCGTCAGCTTGACGCAAAATATTGGCATTCGCTGCCCCACACAAACCTCTATCGGTAGTTAAAGCAACAATTAACGTGTTTTGCGATGGCTCCCTGGCTATAAGAAGAGGATGGAGGCCCGCTTCAACATTGGCGGCCACATTTGTTAAGACATCTAGCATCTTCATGGCATACGGTCTGGCGGCCTCAATGCGTGACTGGGCCTTTCTGATTTTCGCCGTGGCCACCATTTCCATGGTTTTTGTTATCTGCCGGGTGTTGTCGACACTCTTCATCCGTCGACGTATCTCTCTGGTTTGAGACACTAGCCGACATATCCCTTCTTGAATTCCTCAATCGCTACCACTAAATCTTTTTCAGTTTTGTCTGAGAGAATCTTTTCCTCAATAATTGCTTTGACCATGTCGGGATGAGTGCCTCTGGCGTGCTGTATAAGTCCGCTCTCAAAATCTTTTATTTTAGTAACATCAATATCGTCAAGGTAACCGTTGACCGCAGCATAGATCGCCATCACTTGGTCCTCGACTAGGGCTGGCTCATACTGGCCTTGCTTCAATATTTCAACAACTCTTTCGCCTCGAGCTAACTGAGCCTGCGTAGCTTTATCGAGCTCGCTCCCGAACTGGGCAAACGCCTCTAACTCACGAAACTGAGCCAAATCAAGCCTGAGCCTTCCGGCTACTTGTTTCATGGCTTTTGTTTGAGCGTTACCGCCAACCCTGGAGACGGAAATTCCAACATTAATAGCCGGCCGGACACCAGCGTTAAATAGATCGTTCTCAAGGTATATCTGGCCGTCCGTAATAGAAATGACATTAGTTGGAATATAGGCTGAAACATCGCCAGCTTGAGTCTCAACGACAGGCAGGGCGGTCAACGAGCCACCACCAAGTTCATCGCTGAGTTTCGCGGCTCGTTCCAGCAAGCGTGAATGCAGATAAAAAACATCACCCGGATAAGCTTCCCGGCCGGGTGGACGCCTCAGCAAAAGAGACATTTGGCGATAAGCTTGCGCGTGTTTTGAAAGATCATCATATATACAGAGAGCGTGCCCTTTGTTGTATGTAAAATGCTCACCCATCGCACAACCGGCATAAGGTGCCAGAAACTGCACAGGAGCGGGAGCGCTCGCCGGCGCACAAACGACAATCGTATAGTCCATAGCGCCATAGTCGGTCAATATCTTGACGACCTGGGCTACGGTTGAGGCTTTTTGGCCGATCGCTACATAGATACAAATCACGTCTCCGCCCTTTTGATTTATGATTGTATCAAGGGCGATAGCTGTTTTTCCGGTTTGGCGATCACCAATAATTAACTCTCGCTGACCACGTCCAATTGGTATCATCGAATCAATAGCCTTGATTCCGGTCTGCATTGGCTCTTTTACGGGCTGTCTGTCGATCACGCCCGGGGCAGCCCATTCAACTGGACGAAACGCTTTCGCGTTTATCGGACCCTTGCCGTCAATCGGTTGTCCTAACGAATCAACGACTCGTCCGACCATTTCCGGCCCAACCGGCACCTGCACTATTTTGCCTGTGCATTTAACCGGATCTCCAGCCTTTATCTCGGAGGTCTCGCCCAACAACACAGCGCCGATCTCATCTTGCTCCAGGTTTAGGGCGATACCGAATATTCCGTTTGGAAAGGCTAATAGCTCGCCGGCCATCGCGCTCGGCAATCCCTTTAAACGCGCGATACCGTCACCCAACTCGATTACCGTTCCTTGCTCGGCAACGTCAAGTTGAGTTTTAAATTCATCTATCTGTTTCTTTAGAACCTTATCGATCTTTGAGGCATCTATCGATTGTTGCATGGTTTCCTACCCCTTTGTTGGCGGTTTAATTTCAAAGATGAGCGGTTAATCGTAACCACTGACAAAAATATCTAGTTTTCAAGCATTTTATCTCGAAGTCGGCCAAGCTGGTTGCGAATGCTGCCATCGAGCAACTTGCCGCCGACCTTAACAACTACTCCACCGACAATCGTCGGATCAACTACCGCTCTAATTGTCACTTCCCGACCCGTCATTTCCGATAACCGTTTCGTTAATCTGGCGGAGAACTCCGGTTCCAGCGGAATTGCCGTGGTAACTTCAGCAATCGCCTTATTTTCCACAGCCTCTAAGTTCTTTGTGAATTCATCAGCTATGTCCGGCAATAGACCGATCTGATCCATGCCTGCCAAAAGCTTCAGAAAGTTTCGAGTTAGGCGACACAGTTGGTCGCTGAATACTTCCTCAATGATAATTTCTTTTTTGGACGCTGGTAAGGATTTGTCCACCAGGGAATTTTTTAGATCGAGATGTCCAAGAAAAGTGCTTGTAGCCAACCGTAGATCTTTGTCGACTTTGTCTAGGGTCTCTTCAGCTCGAGCCAACTCAATGAGAGACGCCGCGTAACTTTGAGCCTTATTCATTCTCTCTTCCCTTTGTACGTCAAACCCACTGGCCTGCTCCTCACCGGTGCTAATTGTCACTTATGCTGCCTGCTTCGGCCAGATATTCTTCAATAAGCTGTTGATGATCCTTCTTGCTAAGCGAACGATTGACCACCTTTGACGCCGCTTCAATTGTGAGGTCGGCGACCCGGCTTTGAAGTTCCACCAAAGCTGACTCCTTTTCGCGAGTGATCGCTTCGCTGGCCTTGGTCATCACCTGTTCTGATTCCCGACGGGCTTTTTGAACGATTTCTTCT
>JAUWRD010000020.1 GCA_030610765.1 Actinomycetes bacterium | reverse complement strand
TGTCGCTAATTATATTTGCTTAATATATTTAGAGCAATAGAGATCAATAGTCCAGTCGAGCCAATGGGTTCCTGGTTATCCAGACTAGAGAGAAGAGGCAGTCTGCTAAGATTTATTATAAATCTCTAGACTCTCCCGGATGCAAGATATTCGAACAACGTTCCTTTGGGGGCACAGTTTACAACCTATAGAAAATGCCCCGTTCTTCCCCACCAATTACTTTTTTGCCTATGAATATGAACCAGGCTAAACGATGAGAATCAAATAAAAGAGAAGAAAAACACCCTATACGCCGCTACCGATAATGGTCATTTTTTTGCCACATGACATCGAGTAGTGAGCAGTAGTGCCTGTTGCTGCCGCCATCGCGAGCGTCAAGAGAATAAAAAAGATCATACCAGTGGTGGGGAAAAACGAAGAAAGTCCCGAGTACGTTAGCGCCCACACGCCTAGCCAGACAAAAATGAGACCTGGAAGCAACATCTTTGCGGCAAGCCGGTATCCAATAGCCGCCAGCACTTGGATTAAAGCGCCTGCTACGAATGTGATCACGCCCAGCAATGCCGGACCTAAAGCGAGCATGAAAATATTGGCAAGGACACCAATGAGGCTAATGCTTTTCCCTAGACCGTGATATCGAGCGTATGGCAAAGACAAATTAACGGTTGTTCCTATTGCTGCCCCAAGCGCAAGCACGACGAGAGCCAAAAATATAAATCCCATCCACACAGGAAACCCGAAAATTCCCGACAATGCCAGCAACCACACGTCTAGCCAGATGAAAACGAGACTTAGCATCCCCCTTTTTACGGCCAACAGATATCCAATAACCGCCAGTGCCTGAACAACAGCACTCGCCGAGAATATAATCTTCTCCCGCTACGTAAGGACTTAAGGCTCGCGCTAGAATAATCGCAGATATGCCAAGGAGGCTAACAACTATCCCAAGCCGCCGATACAGGGACATCGAATTGATCTCCCTGTCCACTTGCAGCTCCGAGGACACAATGCTCAATTGTCACATACCTTTCTTTTTGGTCCTGGCTTTTCGTGGAATTGTTTGCAAGCGCTAACTACTATTAGTCTAGTTGAAGGGCTCTTTGCCCTCAAGAATTGCATAGAACTGCACACCATGTAGCTGCACATTGTTCGTATTGTTAGGACCGTCCCCGGTTACCGTTACCCGGTTAAGTTTCGAGAGTTGAGGTATCGCCGGTCGATAGACCAAGTTCCTTAGCTTTTAGAACGCGTCTCATAATTTTGCCGCTCTGGGTCTTTGGGAGAAGCTCTGAAAACTCGATCTCGCGCGGATAAGCATGTCCGGCCAGGCGTTTCTTTACAAATTTTTTGATCTCATCAACCAAATCTTCGGATGGCTTGTAACCGCGATGAAGAACCACAAACGCTTTTATTATTTCTCCTCGCATCATATCGGGCTTACCGATAACGCCCGCCTCGGCAATGGCAACATGCTCAACGAGCGCGCTTTCAACTTCAAATGGGCCAACACGTTCCCCCGCTGTCTTGATAACATCGTCAGCCCGCCCGATAAACCAGAAGTATCCATCTTCATCCTGGTAAGCTTTGTCGCCAGATACATACCAACACCCAAGAAAATACTCTTTGAACTTTTCTTCATTTTTCCAAATTTCGCGCATCATCGCCGGCCACCCGGTCTTTATCGCTAAGTTGCCGGTTATGCCGGGGGAAAGCTCTTTACCATCATCATCAATAATGGCCGCGGTTATTCCCGGAAACGGGCGACCCATCGACCCGAGCTTAATCGGCATTGAAGGATAATTGGAAATAAGAATGCTCCCGGTTTCAGTTTGGAACCAGTTGTCGTGAAAAGGTAAACCAAAAACCTCAAGGCCCCACCGGATGGCCTCCGGATTCAATGGCTCCCCCACGCTGGCTAGGTGCCGGAGGTGAGAGAGGTCAAACTCGCGCGCAACTTCATCGCCGGCTTTCATGAGCATGCGGATTGCGGTCGGCGCTGTATACCAAATACTTACTTCATATGTCTCAACAATGCGATACCATTCGCGCGCATCAAAACGACCTTCATAAATGACCAAGCTGACGCCATTGGACCACGACCCTAAAAGGCCATAGGCGATGCCTGTTACCCAACCAGGGTCGGCGGTGCACCAGTAAATATCCTCTTCCTTGAGATCAAGAACCCATTTTGCAGATAGATGTTCGTGAATGATCGCCTGGTGCGCGTGGACTACCCCTTTTGCCTTCCCGGTTGTTCCAGAGGTATAGAGCATGTAAGCGGAATCTTCAGGATTCATCTGCGCGGTTTTAAACTGATTTGAAGTGTCGGCCATTATCGCTGAATAGGAACGTTCTCGCGATTTGAGGCGAACCTTGGTGCCTCGATGATCAACCACAATCACATTTTCCAGGGCCGGCAGGTCGTCGATTACTTCCTCAACTCGAGGTAAATATGCCGGAATCGTTATTACAGCCTTGGCTTCGCTGTCGCCAAGCCGATCTTTAAGAGCGCTTGGACCAAAAGCCGCGAATAATGTGCCCGCAACTGCTCCAACCTTTAAAATACCGAGAAAAGCAATGTAGAGCTCGGGCAAGCGTGGAAGAAATATAAATACACGATCACCTCTGGTGATGCCCAGATCCGTTAAGGCGTTGGCGAATTGATTAGAGGCTTCGGAGAGCTCACGAAAGGTATATTTTTCCACTTCACCGCGCTCGCCCTCCCAATAAAGCGCGACCTTGTTCTTGCGCCAGCTGCGAGCATGGCGATCGACTGCGTTGTCGGCGGCATTTAGCAGGCCGCCGTCAAACCAATCTATTTCACGCCGGCCCTCTTCCCAGGTAAAGTTAGCGGTCACGGAATCATAGCTACTGAAATTAGGGGGTACCGCAAAGAGGTCAGCCGGTTTATCAAGAATCGATATCTTCTCGTTCACCTGTCTTAACGCCGGACTAAAATCGACAATCGGTCTTACGCCGTCCCCTGAGCCTTTCTTCGAGATCGCCAAGGCATGTCTCCCTTTTCGTTCCGAAATTAAGCCGCCACTTTACACAATCGATCAATATCTATGTATTCTTGCATATAACGACGCATCTCCGAAAGTTTGTCAGCACTATGGATTCTTACCTGACCGATCATACTTTCAGTCTTCTCTACTGCCGTTAAAGTGTCAACATCCACAAGAACTACTGGCACTCCTTTCGATTCAGCAACGGCCAATACTGTCGACGGCGGCGGATAGTTGCCGGTCAGAATCAAACATCCTGTTTGAGTTTCAAGAGCAGCTAGTTGAACATCTGAGCGGTCTCCACCGGTAATTACGGCTTTACGCGTTTTGCGGCGAAAATACCTAATAGCCTGCTCTTGCCCCATAGCTCCGACCATAAATGTCTCGATCATAACGCCTTTATTTTGCTCAGCGCACAATATCTTTCCGCCCAGCGCTTTTGATAAGTCCTCAACAGTCACTGCCACAAGGCTTTCCTCACGCGGTATCGCGCCAAAACTGGGGATGCCCTTCTTTTCCAGAAACGGCATTATCAATTCTTTGATGACTGGCATTTTGCTTTTTTGGACCCAATTAAAAATTACACCACCTAGGTTTTCACCCAGCCTGTCGGAGAGGACCAAAACATCGTCGACTATTTCGTACGGGTTATCAAGTTTGATGACCACAACCGCGCGCGTATTTAAAGACTGCGCTAGATCAACACCGCTTACCCCATACAAGCGCCCGTCGTTAATATGGCCCGATCCTTCCATAACGACTACGTCCTTGCCCGCTGAAATCTCTTTGTATGCCGCTTTTACCCGGTCGCTAGCCCCGTCACCTTCCACTTGCCGCAAACGATCGCTTGTCTCTCTAGAGGTCAACACGACTGGACAAATTCTGTCGAGCGGATCATCAAGAGCGAGCACTTCTTTAGCGAAAACCGCGTCTTTTTCTGTCACAGTTGAGTCGGTTCTGTCCGGGGCATTTCCGACAGGCTTTAAGAAGCCTACTTTTTGTCCTCTTGAATCAAATTCCCGGGCTAGATTTAAAGCCAGCCCTGTCTTCCCCGAGTATGGTTCAGTCGACAAGAATATTAAACTTTTCACAGGTCACACCTCCAGTAGAATTCTAACATCGGCAGCCACAGCTCCCTTGTCCGCCCCTAAAACCATCAGGGGATTAATATCCAATTCTTTGATCTGAGGCCAATCAACGACTAGCTGCGACAGTCTAATTAAGGCATCAATAACTGCCTCAATATCGGATCGCTCTTGACCCCTGACCCCTTGAAGCAGTGGAAAAGATCGCGTTTCAAGCACCATCTCCCTGGCATCAGCTTCAGTCAGTGGCGCTAGCCGAAACGAAACATCTTTTAACACTTCAACGTAAACACCACCCAGGCCGAACATTATGACCGGCCCGAATTGTGGATCATCATTCATGCCAAGAATCACTTCCCTGGCATCTTGAACCATTTCCTGTACCGTAATTCCCCAAAGCTCCGCTTCAGGCAGATATCGGTCGACATTTGACAATATCTCTCTATAAGCCCGGCGCAAGTCAACATCGTCGGCGATTCCGATCTTGATGACTCCAATATCTGACTTGTGCAAAATATCCGGTGAAGAAGCCTTAAGAACGACCGGGTATTTAAGTTCCGTGGCCGCGCTCAGCGCGTCGCGGATTGTGTGTACAAGCTTTGTTTTTGGACCTCTAATGCCGTAGGCTTCGACAATTTTCAAAGCTTGAGCACCCACTATCTTCCCTCTTTCGCTTTCCGCGTTTATTATCTCTTCCACCAAGAGCCCATTTACAGGCCGCCGCTTTATCTCGGGCCTGATTTGATTTCTTCTCTCCGCGTACTCGGCCATTTTCGCAATTGTAGATACTGCTCTTTCGGGAAAAACGAAATTTGGCAAGCCGCTTTTTTGTAATGCCGAGATACCTTTGGCAACCTCGGCCTGACCCATAAAACAGGTCAAAACCGGCTTGTCTTTGTGGCTTTTTGACTGTTCTATTAATTCTTTTGCAGTTTCAACGATTTCTGTCATCGCCTGGGGCGTCAGCAAGACAATGACCCCGTCAGTATTCTCATCATCAAGCGCGACATCAAGAGAAAAACCATACCGGGCAGCTAAAGCGTCGCCAAGCAGGTCAACTGGGTTGTAGACATTTGCTTCTGCCGGCAAATTCTCCCGGAGAGCCTCAACGGTCTTGGGGTCAAAATTAGCCAGCGTCAGGCCATGCTGCTCAACAGCGTCAGCGGCCATGATTCCAGGTCCGCCAGCATTTGTGACTATTGCGAGCCGTCTCCCTTTGGGAAGAGGCTGCTCACTGAAGCCCAGAGCCAGATCAAACAAATCCTCGACATTCGCTGCCCGGATCACTCCGCATTGCTTAAAAGCGGCGTTATAGACGTTTTCAGACCCCGCTAAAGTGCCGGTGTGCGATGAAACGGCTCGCGCTCCAGCGCTGGTCGTTCCCGCCTTTAAGGCCACTACAGGCTTTCTCAGGCCCGCGTTATAGGCAGCCTCAATAAATGCGCGCCCGTCCTTGATGCCTTCCAAATATGTGGTGATCACATTTGTGTCGGGGTCATTGGCCAATACCGGTAGCATATCGATCTCGTCAATGTCGGCTTTGTTGCCCAGGCTTATGAATTTCGAAAAGCCCACCCCGCCACCGTTTGCCCAGTCGAGAATTGCTGTGCACAGAGCCCCGGACTGTGACATAAAAGCGATCTTTCCCGCTTTGGGCAAGCTGCCGGCAAAAGACGCGTTTAGCTTCTTCGCGGGATTCATAAGGCCTAGGCAGTTAGGTCCAAGTATTCGTATTTCAAGGTCGTTAGCTAAAGCCATAAGTTTGGCTTCCAGCTTCGCGCCCTCGATTCCGGTTTCTTTAAAGCCAGCGGAAATCACCATGGCGCCTTTTGGGGCCAGACTTCCAGCTTCTTTTATTACATCAGGCACAAACCGCGCGGGCACCGCTATTATCGCTAGCTCAACTTGCTTGCCAATTTCAGAAAGAGAAGAATAACACTTGTATCCCAGAATCTCTTCGGCCTTCGGGTTAACCGCAAATAATTCCCCCTTGTAGGATTTGGCCAGGTTCTCAAAGATTATCCGCCCGACCTTGCCGGGCTCCCGGGCCGCGCCTACTACCGCTATAGACCTTGGGGAAAAAAAGAAGCCTAGATCAGCTCTTTCCCTGGCCTTTCGCGCCGGATCAACCATGTCTCAACATGAAAAATAACCTCCCTTAAAAAGAGGTTATTCCCAATACTGATAATCTTGATGTCTAAATTAAAAAACGCTTATTTGACTTCGAGCACTTCTCGACCGTTATAGGTGCCGCATGAAGTACAAACGTGATGTGGCCTCTTAGGCTCGTGACACTGCGGACACTCATTTAGAGTTGTCGGGGTAGTCGATTTCCAGTTGGCTTTTCGACTTCTTGTCCTACATTTAGATGATTTTCTTTTTGGTACCGCCATGGTAACTCCTTATAAATTAATGAATCAAACTCTAAAAGTATAATGGTTTTTCAGAATTGTCTCAAGGACTTTTGGTTAAGCGGCTTGGCGACTTGTCGTCTGGTCGCCGCCTGCCCGTTTGGAAAGATACAGATTCTTGTCGGCCGCCATGATAAGTTCAGTACCATTCTTAGCCGAGCCGGGATAAACAGCCAAGCCGAGACTAGCCGTGACGCCGACAATCTTGCTGGACCCATCCGGAATTAAGCTGATGCTCTGAACATACTGTCTAATTCGTGCGCTAACTATCTCCGCGGCCTCGACTTTCGTTTCAGGCAAAACAAGCAGGAACTCGTCTCCCCCGTATCGCCCGACGACGTCAATATCGCGACATGCGGCAATGGTCGCCAAAGCGATCTTTTTCAAAGCTACGTCTCCAAAAGGATGTCCGTATGTATCATTGATCTCCTTGAAGTTATCGACATCTAACATGAGCACGCTGACGGAATGACCATATCTGGCCGCCCTCCGCACTTCAGCATTGAGTCTTTTGGTGATGAATCGATGATTATACAATCCCGTCACGGGATCAGTGTCAGATATCTTTTTGAGCCTTCGATATAGTTGGCCGTTCTCAATTGCTGCTCCTATCATGGAGCCGATTGACACTAATAAGTCTTGATCTGTCTTATCAAGTTTGCAGCGGTTTGGACAGGCCAATGTAATAGTGCCCAAGATGCGTTTTTTGCTTTTTATCGGAAATACCGCAAGTTTGGCAATGCCTCTGTGTTTAGCCATTTTGTCCATCTTACTATCTTCTTCACGATTGAGGTTTGCGATAATTGGTTCCCCGGTTTTTGCTACCTCAGCTGTTAACCGTCGGCTCAAACGCGGCGCGGTCTCGCCACGATATTTAGCTAGAATAGAGGATCCGCGATAGTAAATAACCAGAGTCGCCCCTGGCTCCCCGGTGATGCCTATCTCCCCGGCTTTCGCGTTAAAAATCTTCGCGACGCCGTCGAGCGCTACAGAAAGTACCTCGTTTATCTCTAGAGAAGAAGAAACTACGTTTGCTAGAGAATATAAGACCAAGAGCTCATGATTGCGTTTGACAAGCGATCTGATTTCTTTTCGCTCGGCGTCATCAGGGCTTTTCTTGACTGCTTCGGCCGGTCGTTTTGCTGTCGAATTAAGTGGGTTTTTAGTTTGGATAGACTGACTTGACCTAATCTGACCAGACCCGGTTCCACGCATACTGATAACGCCAATACCATATGCGGCGACCAGGAAGAATGCTACTATCGGCAGCCGACTTAAATTAACCGTCGCAGCGACCACAAATAGCGCTATCACGGCAATTAGACCAACGATCACGTGCTTGACCAAGGTCAATTTTAGCGAGCCTGATTTTGAATCAAAGTCCGCCACATTCTCCACCTTCGAGTTTTGACCCTTATATTATCTCGCTCATGTCCGCCCAATAAACCAATTTTTCAGAATTTAAAGGACGAGGACAACGCCGCGGACGAGGTTTTCGATGCAAGGCTGCCGACGATTGAGATGAAGGAGCGTATTTTGTTATACGCGACTGATTTGAACAGGACGAAACTCCGCGAGCGGTGTTTTCGTCGAGGTCATTAAGCGCGAACCAAGGCCCCGGATGCAAGGCTGACAAAGTCTGAGATGAAGGAGCGTATTTTGTTATACGCGACTGAGTTGAAGACGAGGAAAACGCCGCAGGCGGGGTTTTCGCTCGCGCTTCTAGGTTATTTTTGAAGCTATGGCTTCTGCCATTTCACTAGTAGTGGCCGATCCACCAAGATCATATGTAACTTGTTTTCCCGCTTTGATCACGGCTTTTACCGCGGCCAACACCCTATCAGAGGCTTCGCCCTCATTGATATGCTTTAGCATTAAAACGCTTGAAAGAATCAGCGCGGTCGGATTTACCTTATTTAATCCGGCATAACTCGGCGCGCTGCCATGGGTTGGCTCAAAGACAGCCAATTCGTCGCCAATATTGGCTCCGGGCGCTATGCCCAGCCCACCAATAAGACCAGCGCATAAATCGGATATTACATCTCCGTAAAGATTAGGCAGAACCAGCACATCATAGTTCTCAGGCTTCTGAACCAACTGCATGCACATGTTATCTACTATTCGATCGTCAAATTCGATATCCGGATATTCTGCGGCCTCTTGTCCCACGGACTCCAAGAAAAGACCGTCTGAGCATTTCATGATATTGGCTTTGTGAACAGCGGTGACCTTTTTTCGGCCCTCCGTGCGCGCGTATTCAAAAGCGAACTTCGCAATGCGCCTGGAGGCACCTCTTGTGATTAACTTAATGCTTTCGGCTCGATCATCATTGATCATTCTTTCAATGCCGGCATAAAGATCTTCGGTATTTTCCCTGACAATGACAAGATCAATACCTGAAAAGCGAGACTTCACGCCCTCCATCGAAAAACACGGCCTAAGACACGCATATAGATCCAATTTTTTTCTAAGAGCAACGTTCACACTTCTAAAACCTTTGCCGACAGGTGTTGTTATGGGACCCTTGATCGCAACTTTGTTCCGTCTTATTGAGTCAAGCACGCCTTCCGGCAATGGGGTTTTATATTTATCCATGACGTCCGCCCCTGCCTCTTGGACATCCCATTCAATGTCAACGCCGGTAGCCTCAACGACCAAGCGCATAGCATCGGATATTTCCGGCCCGATGCCGTCTCCGGGAATAAGTGTTATTGTGTGTTTCATCCTATTGCTAATCCTCCATGTTTTTTAAAATGTTCAACCAGGCCACCATCGGCCAGTATTTTAACCATTGCCGGTGGCAACGGTGCAAACTCCAACTTAATATCCTTGCTTCGATCAAAAACTATTCCATTTTCCAGATCAACTTCAAGTTGATCGCCGTCATCAATCTTGTCTGTATCGCAAACGAGCACAGGGAGCCCGACATTTATAGCATTTCGAAAAAATATGCGGGCTACTGATTTTGCCAAGACAGCGCCAACTCCGGCAAGTTTGATTATTTGAGGAGCGTGCTCGCGGCTCGACCCTAACCCGAAATTCCTGCCCCCGACGACAAAGTCGCCAACAGATACCTTTGAAGCAAATTCAGTATCAGCATCTTCCAGCACATGCTTGGCTAGTTCAGGTAAATTGGTGCGCAGGTGGAAAAAACGACCCGGAGCTATATGATCGGTGCTTATATTGTCGCCAAATTTCCAGGCTTTTCCAGCCAGCTCATCCATTTATTTAAGCCCCAATCTTTCGCGGATCAGATATTTGGCCTGTCAACGCGCTAGCTGCGGCAGTGGCTGGTGATGCCAAATATACACTTGCTTTCGGGTTTCCCATTCGCCCCTTAAAATTCCTGTTCGAAGTGGCTAGGCAGATTTCATTGTCGCCCAACACACCGCCGTGAACGCCGACACAGACGCCGCACCCGGGGGCTGTAATCGTGGCTCCGGCATCGACTAAGTCCGCCAACAAACCCTCTTTAGATGCTTGCATATAGACTTTTCGCGAGGCGGGTGTGACTATCAAACGAGTGCCACTACTTACTTTGCGCCCCTTTAGAATTCCGGCCGCTATTCGCAAATCCTCAATTCGCCCGTTTGTGCAGCTACCTATGAAGACTTGGTCAACTTTGGTGCCGCCGGCATCAATGACCTTTAAGCTATTATCAACTGTATGCGGCGCGGCCAGCATTGGCCCGATAGCACCAAGATCAATCTCATAATCCTTTTCATATGTACCGTCGGCGTCAGGCTTTACTTCACACCAATCATCCGCGCGCCCGACCGACTCAAGAAACTTTCGCGTTTTTTCGTCTGAGGCAAAAAGCCCTGCTTTCGCGCCAGCCTCAACTGACATGTTTGCAAGGGTCAGACGCTCTGGGAGGCTCATATTCGAAACTGCTTCGCCCCCAAATTCCAGCGCTTTATATGTAGCTCCATCGGCTCCTATCATGCCTATCAAATAGATAATAAAGTCTTTTGCGTAAACACCAGGTTGAAACTGGCCGTGAATATTGATGCGGTATGATTCCGGCACCCGAAGCCATGTTTTACCAGACACCATGGCGATTGCGATGTCGGTCGAACCCATGCCGGTAGCAAAAGCACCCAACGCTCCGGACATACAGGTATGAGAGTCAGCTCCCACAACGACGTCCATTGGGCTAACAAAGCTTTCTATCAGTCGTTGATGGATGATTCCCTGATTAATATCGGATAGAACGGCTCCTGAAGTCTTAGCGTAAGCCCGCATTTCTTTGTGCGCGTTTGAAAGCTCAGCGCGAGGGCTCGGAGCGGCGTGATCGATAAAGAGAATGGTTTTGTCCGGCTTTGCCAGTTTGCCACCAAGTTCTTTGGCTTTTTCAATAGCGAGGGGGCCTGTCCCATCCTGGACCGCAATAACATCTACATCTACAATAACGATCTCGTTAGAACGAGCGTCTTGCCGCGCGGCCGCCGATAGGATCTTTTCGGCGAGTGTCAGACCCATTACCGAGATTGTCCTTCTTTTTCTTGCTGCTTTTGTTTTTCCACGCGATCGTGGTAGATATACATGATTTCTTTATCGAAAAGCGCTCTTTTTAGCTGGATAGCTACACGCCGCACAACCTCGAGAATGGCCTGAGCTTCTTCTGAGCTTAGCTCAATTCCGTACTCTTTGAACTTCGCGCTTATTGAAGCGCCTCCTGAATGCTTGCCTAAGACCAATTGTCTTGTAAGGCCCACTTCTTCGGGCGAAAAGGCTTCGTAGGTTTTAGGGTTCTTCAAGACCCCGTCGGCATGAATTCCTGATTCATGAGCAAAGACATTTGTCCCGACAATCGCCTTCCATATCGGCACGTTTCGCGCCGAAGCCCGAGCGACATATTCTGATAACTCACGAAACATCTCAGTCTTATACTGCAAGTCAACCGAACCGACATATTTGAGCGCCATGACCACTTCTTCGAGCGCCGCGTTTCCAGCGCGCTCTCCCAAGCCGTTGACGGTCGTATTAACCCACATCGCTCCAGCCTTGACTCCCGCCAAAGCGTTTGCCGTTGCCATACCAAAATCATTATGCGTGTGCATCTCGATCTCAATGTCTACTTCTTTCGTGAGATCTGTAATAACCTGAAAAGTCTGAAAAGGATCGAGTACTCCAATGGTGTCGCAAAACCTAAGCCGGTCAGCTCCGAGTGATTTGGCGCGCTGCGCGAATTCAATTAAAAAATCCATCTCGGCACGAGAGCCGTCCTCAGCGTTTACAGACACGTACAAGTCGTGGGATTTCGCAAACTCAACCGCTCTGCTCAGACTATCTAGAACCCATTTCCGATCTTTCTTCAGTTTTGTAATTATATGAATATCGGAAACGGCTATTGAAATAGCGACCGCGTCAACACCGCAATCAACCGACTCTTGAATGTCGGGAATAACCGCGCGATTCCAAGCTAGAACGCTCGTGTTTAGATCTAGCGCAGCTATCTTTTTGATCGTTGCTTTCTCGTCCCCGCCCATTGCGGGAATACCGGCTTCAATTTGGTCTACGCCAACTTTATCGAGCAATTTAGCTATCCGCAGTTTTTCTGTATTCGCGAAAACAACGCCAGCCGTTTGCTCCCCATCTCGCAAAGTAGTATCGTCGATCTTCAACGGGTGCTTGGGCGTTATGACCTCGGCAACATCAAAATCTTTTAATTCTTCATCTGTCATTCTTCCACCTATTCAATCTAAATTAATCTATTAGAGCTAATGTTCGCACTCTCGCAAAGATTAGCCAATCTTCTTTCAGGAGACACAAGAATACCTTCACGCAAGCACCTATCCAAATTATTGAGCAGGTTGTCAAAGGTTGCTGTTCATTTTACCCTAACAACCTTTAGAGGGCAAGTAATCGCAATTGACCTGTGCGTCTTAGAGTTTCTCTCTGAGGATTTCATTCACTTTACCAGGATTTGCCTGACCCTTAGATAACCTCATAATCTGCCCCACTAAAAACCCTAGAGCCTGTTTTTTACCAGACCGGTATTCCTCAACCGCTGTTTGATTCTCGCCTATTACCTGATCCACCAAAACAGCTAGCTCATCGTCTCCGCTAATCTGCTTTAAGCCGCGATCATCAACAATTTCGGGCGCGGTTTTCCCTGTCTCATACATCTCCGAAAAAACCTCTTTGGCCATCTTGCCACTTATTGAGCCATCTTCCACCAAGGTCAATAGTTGCGCCAACCGCTCCGGTTGCATCGGTGACTCTGCCATCTCTTTATTATCAGCGTTCAGATGGGCCGACAATTCACCCATTATCCAATTGACGGCCATTTTAGCGTCGCCAAAATTTTCCATAACTTGCTCGAAATAGTCGCCATGAGCCTTAGACTGTGTCAAGAACCTGGAATCATATTCTGATACCTTAAAGGCCGATATTAATCGCTTTTGGCGAGCATCGGGCAACTCCGGCAAACTCTCTTCCTGCTTCTTAACCCATTCCCTGCTGAGCTTTAAGGGAACCAAGTCGGGATCGGCAAAATATCGATAGTCATGGGCTTCCTCTTTTGAACGCAATGATGTTGTTATATTGCGCGCCGCGTCCCAATGTCGCGTTTCCTGCTTGACCGCTTCACCGTCTTGAATGAGTTCAAGTTGTCGGACTATCTCATAATCAAGGGCTCTGACAAGGCCCCTAAACGAATTCATATTTTTCACTTCTGTTTTAACACCGAGTTTCGGACTATTTTCCGGCCTTAACGAAACATTGGCATCACAACGCAGCGAGCCTTCCTCCATATTGCAATCTGAGACTCCTAGATGAAGCAAGATGCTGCGCAATTTCTGCAAAAAAGCGCGGGCCTCGCCAGACGACCTGATATCTGGTTCAGAGACAATCTCCGCCAGAGGAGTACCTGCTCTATTAAAATCAACCAGCGAATACTTTGCCCCTGCTATTCGACCGCCCTCGCCTATGTGAACAAGTTTTCCTGTATCCTCTTCCATGTGAACCCTGGTAATCCTGATGTCGGTCTTATTATCGTCCACGTTGACTGTAACGCGGCCAGCGCTGCATAAAGGAAGATCGAATTGGGATATTTGATAGTTCTTGGGCATGTCAGGATAGAAATAGTTTTTTCTGTGAAACTGGGTGAAGTCTGCAATCTCGCACCCCAAAGCCAAGCCAATCAACGCGCAATAATCAACGGCTTTTCTGTTGACTACCGGCAAGGTGCCCGGGAGGCCTAGGCAAACCGGACAAACATGTGTATTTGGTGGTTCCCCGAAAGTAACTGCGGAGTCACAAAACATTTTACTAAGTGTGCTTAGTTCAACATGTATCTCAAGGCCAATGACCGCCTCAAATCCATGTTTCGCTAAGAGCCCGGGGATGTTGTTTGTCTCTGTCATGGGGTTGATTGTATCACAGCCAAGACCCCTATTAACTTGATTTGCGAGGCAGCCTAGGCTGCCTCTGGGGCTTGGCCTTTGGCGGCCAGCAGGCTCGTGAACTCCTCTGCGGGCAAAGGTTGACTGAAGATAAAACCTTGCAATGCCTCGCAATTTTGCTCCCACAAGAAACTCACCTGCTCTTGACTTTCAACCCTCTCGGCGATGACTTTGATACCCAAGTCGCCCGCCATTGAAATCATAGCTTTGACCATCGCGGCGTCTTGACTGTTCTC
The DNA here is from genome assembly GCA_030610765.1 of Actinomycetes bacterium. Classification (GTDB taxonomy): domain Bacteria; phylum Actinomycetota; class Aquicultoria; order CAJVYJ01; family JAUVQD01; genus JAUVQD01. Next base: position 4,142 of record JAUWRD010000020.1, on the reverse strand, counting down.
AGCGACATGCCTGATGAACGACCCATCTACCTTAAGGGCGGCAATTGGAAATACCCGAAGCGAACTCATCGTTGCCAGGCCCGCTCCAAAATTATTCATCCATACTTCGATCCCCATATCCCGAACTTCAAAGAGAACCCTGGACGCTTCAGACAAATTGCGCATAATCAAGTTCTCAGTAACCTCGACAACAAGGTTGCTTGGATCAGCGCCAGTTTGTGACAGTATCCTGGATATTGTGTTTGGCAGATCAACATCCTGGATCTGGCGAGCTGAAATGTTGACCATGACCTTGAGATTTGGAAAACCTATTTCACTCCACTTTTTACTCGCGCGACAGGCTTTTTCTAAAACCATCTCCCCGATTGGCACAATCAGGCCCGTTTCTTCAGCCACAGATAGAAAATCGGCTGGTAAAACAAGCTGGGTTTCTGATCGTTCCCACCGAACCAGAGCTTCCGCCCCCAAAATCTTGCCGGATTTAACTAAAAAGCATGGCTGGTAAAAAAGAGTTATCTTGTCTTGATCAAGTGCCTCGCGCAGGTCGTGCTCTAGCCCGAGCCTGGCCCTAGCTTTATCCTGGTTTTCAGTCGTAAAAAATCGATATCCTCCTCTTCCATCCGCCTTGGCTTGATGCAGCGCCGTGTCCGCGTTTCTAATCAACTCATCGGTGGTTTCACCATCCACCGGAAATATACTAATGCCAATGCTCACAGAAAGGTAAATTTTGTTTCCTTCAATCGTAAGGGGTTTTTCGATAAGTTTTTTATTCAACCGCTCGGCAATTATTGACGCTTCTTCTGGCTTTTTTATCCCAAGGAGCAACAGAACAAATTCATCACCACCGATCCGCGCGGCCATATCGGCTTTTCGAAGACACTCATGTGTTCGCGTGACCACCGTCTTTAAGGCATAATCTCCGGCGTCATGGCCAAAAGCATCGTTGATATTCTTAAATCCATCCAGGTCGAGATAGAGAACAGCCAGCATCTCATCTCTACGAGCACATTCAGCCAAAGCATTGGTTAGCCGGTCTTTTAAATAACGGCGATTGGCCAAACCTGTCAGCGAATCATGGTACGCCATACGGCTAAGATTTTTCTGCACTTCTTTTATGCCCTCTTCGACCTTCACGTGTTGAGTTACATCAATTCCGTAATAAGTAACATAATCGCTTTTCACAACGGGAACACCGCAAAATGAGAAAAACATATTTTTATAAGCCATCGCAATGTTCTTTCGCACCACATCGCTCTTTAGTACTGATAAAGTCTGTTGTTTCCAGTCATCGATCGATGGCGCGCCACTTTTTGACCGGCTGTCTTTCAATAGCTTTTTAGCAGCTTGATTTGCAAACAAAACCTCTCCCGCCCGATCGATCCGAAAGACTGGATTAGGGTTTTCATGAGGAAATTTTGACAAGCTAACCAGGTCTTCCCGAGATTGCTTATTCTCAGCAACCCTGGCTTCGAATTTTCTTTGAGCGGACAAATCATGGATTGTGCAGATCGTAAACTTTTCACCATCAAGGGAGATACGGCTAAAAATAAAATTGACGGGAAACTCTGAAAGGTCGCGCCGTTGACCTACTGTCTCTTGTTTGCCTAGCTTGTCTGAAAAGGATCGCCTCAATCTCTGTGGCACTAAAAGGCTAATACGTTTGTCGTCCAGCTCGCCACTGGTATATCCGAATATCCTGTTGGCGCGAGCGTTACTTGTCACAATCTTGCCCTGCTTGTTCAAGATCACAACGCCTTCGGGCGGCATTTCAACAAACTCGGCGGTTTCCGGGCGTTTTTTGGATCTCATAGATCCTGCGCTTTTTTAATTCCGCTAATTTCATTTAGTGGTTCTTTGCTATGAAATATCTTCTTTTCAAGAACTAAAGATGTATTGCCAGGCTCCGTTGCCAAGTAAACACGATCACACTCTTGCAGCATGATGCTAAACCCCAATCCAAGTGACTGCTTGGTGGAAAAACCGCTCTCCAGAGCGGCCTTAGGCAGGAGCTTAAAATTTATTCCAGGCCCCGAATCGTTGACAACTAATTGAAGGGTTTCGCCTCGCAAATAGAGTCTGTATTGACCGCTACCGGCATGTTTAACCGCATTAGCCAGAGCTTCGGTAATCCCGACAAAATAACCGAAGCCGGAATAATCCGGCCACTTGTCTTTAATTACGTTTTCAATATGTTTTCTAGCTTTGCTAGTTTCTTCGAACTCCGAAACCGAGCCAGTTTCGGTAATTGGCTTTCCCTGTAACGTTGGTATTTCATCGATTGACGCGATAACCAACCGACCGCCGGTAACAGCGCTGAAGACATCAACGTAGGCCCTACGAATTGCGTTATCCTTGGCCTTTATGATCCTCTCGGCTTCTTTCTCATCGCTAATGTCCCTTAAGGCGCCAAATATCTTAACTACGCGCCCGGTCTCATCAGTAATCGGCCGATTTTTTGACCGCTCCCACCTTATTTCTTCTTCTCTTGTTACGATCCGAAAATCGAGGCTGGTGGTTTCTCCTGCCAGAAGCTGTTTGACCGACTTTTGATACGCCGAAAGATCTTTCGGATAAACAATCTTTTCCAAGCCTTCGTTTTTTAAGTCATCTATGTCATAGCCAGTTTCCCTCGTAAACGCAGCTGTCATCCACTCTAACTCCAGATCCCCGCTCTCTTTAACGGTCATCACAAATACAAAATCGGAAGTAAGCTCAGAAACTATGCGATATCGTTCCTCTGAAGCCGTAAGCCTCTTAACCACTTCTTCTCTCTCTTGCTCAACCTCGACCCTCCTTAGGTTCTCTTTCACGGCTGCCGGAAGTAAACTAAGATGTCTTTTTAGAACATAATCGTTTATGCCGACCTTCATGGCCTGAGCAGCGATTTCCTCATCGCCGGTTTCGGTCACCATAATAACCGGGGTGCGCGGCCAGCGATCGTGGATATTTCTGAAAATCGTGAAACCGTCGGTCCAACCAAGAAAATAGTCCATTAGAACCAGGCTGTACTCATCCTTGTCCACCATTGGTTGGAGGTCTTTTTCTTGCGTTACAATTGTGAATTCCGCCTGAGGGAAATCCGGCTTCAAGGCGTGCTTAACTAGTTCCGCGTCATTCGGATTATCATCTACGACCAAAATCTTCATCAGTTTTTTTTCCCAAGACCACGCTTTGACAATCGTAATGACAGAACAAGTTCCGAACTTAAACCTGCTGTAGGCTATAATATTTAGAATGCCCATGAAAACAATATTAATCGTCGATGGTCACAACGTTCTCCACAAGCTTGAAAGATACCGTCAACTTAAGAATCAGAAATTCCAATTGGCGGCTGATAGATTGGTCGTTGATTTAGTAAACCTCAGTGGATCCGGAGATTTTGAAATCATTGTCGTCTTCGATGGCGGCCGGGCAACCACTGAAAGTGAGGTTGGGGACGTTAAAGTTATCTACTCCGGCGAATCAAAATCTGCTGACTCAATTATTGAAAAACTTGTTTTTAAGATCGCCGAAAATCGAACTGTAGCCATATGCACCTTGGACAACGCGCAACAGAAGGTCGTATCGCGTAACGGCACGAGCCGCCTGTCCCCTCGGGAACTGGACTCGCTGTTTACTGATAATCGGGAAGAGAACCAGGAGAACCGGCCGAAATCAACCCGCTTTCGCGTTGACAGCCGCTTACCTGATTCGGTTAGAGACAAGCTTGAGAAGATACGCCGCGGGCTCTAACTTTGTTGCTTAATGATTTCGTAGATCATGACGGCGGCAGTAACCGAGACATTTAACGAGTCTATCCTGTCAGACATCGGAAGACTGGCTAGAAAATCGCATTTTGACTTTACGAGTCTCGAAAGCCCCTCATTCTCTCCGCCTAAAACGAGCATCGTTTTACCTTTTAAATCAAGATCCCAAATAGGCGTTGGCGATCCAGCGTCAGCGCCTACAACCCAAAAACCGACTTCTTTCAGGCGATCGATCGCCACGCTAATGTTGGCTGCTGCTACGTTCGCATGCTCGACCGCTCCCGCGGAGGTCTTTGCTACGGTAGCCGTTACCGACGCGCCTCGCCTCTTCGGAATTATCAGCCCATCGGCCCCTACACCAACGGCTGTGCGAATTATGGCTCCTAAATTCTGTGG
>JAUWRD010000134.1 GCA_030610765.1 Actinomycetes bacterium | reverse complement strand
CACGTACCGCCCCTAGCAAAAGAACTTCCCGAAAGAATTGAAAAAATGTGTGCTTTTGCTAATTCAGAGGAGCCGGAATCTACGTTCATGCACCCTGTAATAAAGGCCATATTGCTGCACTTTTGGCTTGCTTACGACCATCCTTTTGCTGACGGTAATGGTAGAACCGCGCGGGCCATATTCTACTGGTATATGCTCCGCAAAGGGTATTGGCTATTTGAATACCTTTCGATTTCAAGAATTTTCCTAAACTCGAGAGGGCAATATGAAGATGCTTATTTGTATGCCGAGCAAGATGGTCTAGATGCTACATATTTTATTGCTTATCACTTAAGAGCCATAGAAATTGCGTTAAAGAAGTTGGGCCAGTATATTCAAAAAAAACAGGAAGAGATGAAGCGGGTTGGTTTGCTAATCCGTCAGAACATCAACTTGAACCTCAGACAAAGAGCGTTAATTAGACATGCCATAGATAATCCCAATACTATTTATACAATCGAATCCCATCGACGTTCATTTGGGATTTCATATCCAACTGCTCGAAAAGACCTACTTGATATGGCAAACAAGGATTTGCTAATTACAGTAAACGAACATCGTTACACAGAGTTTATTGTACCCGACGATTTAGAAAAAAGAATGTCGGACAAGTGACCATGACACCGGTTAGATGAGGAAGCGTCTCAGGTTTTGGTTTGCACAGAAGGCGAGCTTTAACGAGTAGATAGAACGTAGTTTTTCTGGTAGGGTAACGCTTTGAAAGCCATTATTAAGACAATACTCTTGCCGAATAATGGTAATATACCAGGCAACCCATGGGGGATTAGCTCAGCTGGGAGAGCGCTGCCCTTGCACGGCAGAGGTCGTCGGTTCGATCCCGATATCCTCCACCAGTTCACAGGTTTAGTTTTCTGGCGCGATTGGCGATAATCAATGATGTTGCTGCTAGGGAAAGTACTACTTATAGCAAAACAGCACCTAGCCATTGAGGTCGAACTCGAGAACAATGCTGGTTCCGTCCGACCCGGAGGACAGAAGCAATCTACTGCAGAATTCGAGCATGATATCGAAACCAATTCCCAATGATTTTTTTGTTGAATATCCTGAGAGCAATGTTGCTCTCGGCAAAGTGTGAAATCCGATACCGGGGCCTTTGTCAGCAACCAGAATCTGAACTGTATTTTCCTTGTTAAACAATTGCAAACTGCACCCGTTTGCGTGCTTGATTGCATTGGCCATCGCCTCGCCAACAGCAAAAATCGGCATCTTCTTATCCGCCAAACTTGGAAACTCTTCTTCAAGGGTCGCCCGAATGTAGGCGCGACCGTTCGCAAGTTCCATGCCATTGGAAGCCAAGTAGGGTCCGCTAACCGGGTCGCCCAAATTATTATGAAGTTCTTCGGTGGTCAAGATCAGTAATTTGTCACCGGTAACGGCTCGAAACACATCTGCATATGCCTGCCAAACTTCACGTTCACTTGATGCTTTTTCCTCGTACAAGCGCGTATTTTCGATTACCATCGCCGCCTGTCTGGTAATCATGTTGAGCGCTTCAAGCTGCTTTTCCAGAGGTTTCTTGAGTCCTTTTGTAAATACGCAAAGAACACCATGGCAGGTTCCTCTGGTCGTAAGCGGAAAAGCCGCGTGGAATTTGAACCTCTCGTCTCGTTGTGCCTCACGAGAGGCATACTTGCTGACTTCTTCCGGGTTCCAGAGTATTAAAGTCTGCTTGTCACGAGCAACGTTACCACATAAACAATCCCCGATCTGGATTTGTTTGGTGCTGAGATCATCAATGGTGCTCTGAGATAAACCGCTCTCCGCGACCAATCCAAGTGTTTTATCAGCATTGATCATGCAAATACTGCCGCCCTCGAGACCTAAAACATTGATGGCTTGAGATAAAACCGTCTCGAGCACTCGCTGAAAACTAAGAATTCCGGCACAAGCATCAGTGATCTTGTCCATCGCTTTGAACGCGTCGCGATAAACGTTATCGACGTCATCCGGGTATTTGGCTGTTTCCATTTGAGACTTGTTTACCCTTATAGACGATCTCTAGTCCTCGTGATTCTCAGGTACAGTTTCATCAACTAATCAATCGTCGACTCATCCTTAACACCCATTTAACAGATCCGTAACCTGCCGGAAACATCTCGCGGCTATATTTAAGGTAGAAGCGAACATGCGCTGGGTATATTCTTTATTAGGTCAGCACAAGGGGGTGGGAATGATGCTTATTGACGGTCACAATCATGTTGGTGGTCCAGATCTTGTCGACCGAAAAGAGCAATCGGCCGCCGATATTGTTCATGGACTAGATTCAGCTGGAGTTGATAAGGCTGTGATCTTTCCATTTAATAACCCCCATCCAACCGAGGGTTTTAAGTCGGCAAATAACTATATTGCCGAAGCTGTGACTGATTTTCCGATCCGGTTAATTGGCTTTGGCAGGGTAGATCCGACAAGCGCTGCCAGAGCGATCCGAGAGGCTGAGAGAATAGGGACCTCTTTGAACCTGGCGGGAATTAAGCTTCATCCGAGAGCACAGAAATTCATGCCTGATGATCCGGGACTCCATAGAGTGCTCGAAATAGTGTCAGAGCTACATCTAGCGGTTGTGTTTGATTCGGGATCAGATTACGCTCCCTGGCCTGAAATGGCTGAGCTGGCAAATCAGTTTCCTGACATTCCGATGATAATGGCACACATGCGTAAAGGCGACTACATTTCTGCAGCCAAGTCGGCTCCAAACATCTATTTGGGAACGACTAAAGTCCAGCCGGAGTTGGTTGTTGATGCTGTAAAAGAGATCGGTGCTGACCGCATCATATCAGGCAGTGACTCTCCTTATGTTTCAAACGAGGCTGAAATCAACAAGATAAGATCATTAGAGGAGCTCTCTGAGAATGACAAGAGTCAGATGCTTGGGCTAAATATGGCGCGCCTGTTGCACTTTTAAGGCCGGACAGCAAGCCGCGGACGTCCTCACAGCTCGGGCTAATGCTGTTTTATTTCAAAAGTTCCTTTTTCATATCCGCAAACTCTTCTTTGCTAACTTCACCTTTAGCAAACCTCTCTTTAAGTATTTCCAGGCTATCGCTAGCTGGTGGATGAGCGTGTGTCCCTCCAGGGGAAAACTGTTTTACGATCCATACGACTAGTAGAATTGAGCCGATAATAAATAGGAGCATGAAGAAAAGACCGAGCATCATCCCAAAATGCCGAAATCTGTTCCACCCATCATTCCGTCGTGTCCCCAATTTATCATTACAATCATCTCCCAAGCATAGGTTCAATCGTATTCCTATCATTCTCTTTTTAACTTAGCGTACCTGTGTCGAATCTGTCAAAAAGAAAGAACGTATGTACTCTTTCCCTAACAAAGCAATCGTCGATCTATCCCTTAACATCTATTTAACAAATCCGTAACCTGCTGGAAACATTTCGCGGCTATATTTGAAACCAGATCAAATCATTTTGATGTCTATACAGCAAATTCAGGTTAGATCGCGGAAAAGGAGCAACACAATGGTGAACACGGGAGATACGGCATTTATGTTAATTTCCGCGGCCTTGGTTTTGTTTATGATACCGGGTCTGGCTCTTTTCTATGCGGGTATGGTTCGCAGCAAAAATGTTCTCGATACGATGATGCAAAGTTTTTTCGCGATTGCGATCGTCTCGGTTTTATGGGTTTTGATCGGTTACACTCTTGCTTTCGGCCCTGACAAATGGGGTTTAATCGGTGGCTTGAAGTGGTTCGGCTTAAACGGAGTCGGGGCGGCTCCAAATGAGTATGCTGGGACAATTCCAGGGTTGCTCTTTATGATATATCAGGGCATGTTCGCTATGATCACCCCCGCGTTGATCGCAGGTGCGTTTGCTGAGCGGATGAAGTTCAGCGCCTTCGTTGTTTTTACGGCTCTGTGGTCGTTGATAGTCTACTCGCCGATCGCGCACTGGGTTTGGGGCGGTGGTTGGATAGGTAAACTGGGCGCCCTGGATTTTGCCGGCGGCACGGTTGTGCATATAAGTTCGGGTGCCGCCGCTCTAGCAGCGGCGCTTGTGATCGGCCGTCGTCGTGGCTACAAGGTTGAGATCATGCATCCGCATAATATCCCGATGACGATGATCGGCGCTGGTATTCTCTGGTTCG
>JAUWRD010000234.1 GCA_030610765.1 Actinomycetes bacterium | reverse complement strand
TTAGGTAAGCGTGCTTTCATTAATGTTTCACCAGTAGAACAAACAATCTCTGCCGTTATAAACAAATGATTTCATGCCCAGCGCATTAATACGCTTGATTGCCTCACGTGTATTTTTTGATGTGTACTCTCTAACTGTGTCATGATGAAACTCGACTATTAATTGCTGGACTCTCTTTAACGTCGGCGACTCTAATTTGTCGATTACCGCGTATTCTGCGCCCTCAATGTCAATTTTCATTATCGCTATTACCTTCTTGTTGACGGTGTGGATCAGCTCGTCTAACGTTATCATATCAACCTCGTAGCTGGAAACGTGGTCGTTAATAATGTTTGTGTGGTTTTTAAGTAATGAGCCGCTTATGTTGTCATGACTTTCAAAGAACTTGGCCTGACCGTTGTTGGGTCCGACCGCCAATGGCAGAAAATGAAAGTTTGCCATGTCTTGTTCAACTTTTCTTAAGACCTCGGTATGCTTGCGCGTTGGATCGACACCAAAACAATCAAGACCATAATTATTTATTAAATGCTTGGAAAAATCCGGGTCGTCGCCCACGCCAATGTCAACTGCGACATCGTTTTGTTCAAATTTATTGAAAAAGGCGTAGTTGGGCGGTATTTGAACCAATCTCAATCGTTTGATCATGAGTTCTCTTCTTAAGAGCCCTGCTTTTGTGACCAATTTATTGCGCATGTTCACTAAATTACACTCCAATTAATTTCAGCAAGATACTTCCCGTTCCGTTTATGGATCTAGAGTATCCTGGTCTAGATGTCACTTGCGCTGCCGTGTGAACGCAACGTACGAAAAGTCTTTATCAATCGGCGCGCGCGTCTTAAGGTCAGGCTTGGTTTTTGTAGTCCCTGCGGCGTCAGAAGCCAGTTCGCGTCATTTAGCGTGAAAATGTGTTTCTGGTTGACCAACAAGGATCGATTTCTGTCGGCTTCCGGACCCTCCCAAGCCGAACCTGTACCGCTTGGTATATGTCCATAATCATGATTTTGATGTACCGGGGTGACTGTTTTTGTGGCGTCAATTACTGGGACCCCAAGAGACCGGGCATGATAAATAACCCAATTATCCCAGGCTGGGCGGCCGACA
>JAUWRD010000129.1 GCA_030610765.1 Actinomycetes bacterium | reverse complement strand
GCCGGTAATCCAGGCCCGGTGCTGATTCAGGACAGCCATCTACTCAATAAACTGGGGAACTTTGATCGAGAACGTATCCCCGAGCGGGTCGTGCACGCTAAGGGTGCGGGAGCCTACGGTTATCTTGAAGTCACTAAGGATATGACCAGGTACACTAAAGCAAAGTTGTTTTCAAAAGTTGGAAAACGGACCGATCTCTTTGCCCGATTCTCAACTGTCGGCGGCGAAAAGGGCTCGGCTGACGCCGAACGCGATCCACGGGGGTTCGCGCTAAAGTTCTACACAGAAGATGGCATCTATGACATGGTGGGAAATAACACCCCTGTCTTTTTTATCAGAGACCCATTGAAATTTCCGGATTTTATACACACACAAAAACGAAACCCGGCGACTAACCTAAAAGACCCCGATATGTTCTGGGATTTTCTGTCTCTAACCGACGAATCCATTCATCAAGTTACCATTCTCTTTTCCGACCGCGGCACGCCCCTTAGTTTCCGCCACATGAATGGCTATAGCAGCCACACTTTTAAGTGGTACAACGATCGAGGCGAGTATTTTTGGGTCCAGTACCACTTTAAGACTGACCAGAAAGTCCAAAACTTTACTCGAGAAGAAGCGCAGCGCGTTAAAGGCGAAGATCCAGACCATGCCACACGTGATCTTTATGATGCTATTGAGAGCGAGGATTACCCCTCTTGGCGGTGGGAGGTTCAGATTATGACTCCCGAGCAAGCCAAAGACTATCGGTTTGACCCCTTTGACATTACTAAAGTCTGGCCCCACAAGGATTTTCCGCCAATCACGATCGGCCGAATTACGCTCAATCAAAACCCTGAAAATTACTTTGCCGATGTCGAGCAAGCCGCGTTTTCTCCGGCGAATTTTGTGCCCGGCATAGCGGCATCGCCTGATAAGATGCTTCAAGGCCGTCTTTTTAGTTATCACGATACCCACCGTCACCGGCTAGGCTCGAACTATAATCTTTTGCCTGTTAACTCGTCAAAGAATCGCGCGATTGATAACTACCAACGCGACGGATCTATGAGGGTTGACGCCAACGGTAGTGGTGGCCCAAATTACTATCCGAACAGCTTTGGGGGCCCGCAGCCGGCGACGGGAGTTGCTGAGCCGCCAGCCGATCTTTCGGGTCAGATCGCGCGATATCCTTATACTCATCCAAACGATGATTTTTTCCAGCCAGGTGAATTGTACCGGAAGGTCATGAAGGCAAAAGACCGGAAGAACCTCATTGGAAATATCGTGACACACCTAGGTGGAGCGCAAAAACGCATCCAGCTTCGACAAGCAGCGCTTTTTTACAAAGTCGACCAGGATTTGGGGAGTCGTGTCGCTAAGGGATTGAAGCTTAGCCAAAGAGAAGTTGCGCGGCTGGCAAGAATGTCCCAAGAAGATCGGGCCAAGGCTACCGCTAAGCCACCAGCGGCGCGGAAAACATCGAAAAGACGGAGAAAGCGCGCCGCCTAAAAAAGGGGTCAGGTCTTGCATTATCGCATGCTTGGTTATTTACAGAGGTCAGCGGCATAAATGTGGCATTGCAAGACCTGACCCCCTAAAGCGTGACCCCCTACAGTGGCAGTAGATCGTGGTTTTTGACGTTCTGATTTGCTTCTTTAATCTCTAATATCCTATCAACCCGAAAAACTCTTTCGGACTGGTGTAGGTGGCAAAAGGCTTTGACACCCAAGAAACTCTTGCCCTTGTATTCCATCTCTTCTACCGCCGATGGAGCGATAGTTCTGCGCGATTTTACATCCCTCGCTTTGAGGTAAACGATATCAACTCGCTCTTTTTTGTCCACGGCCTTCTTTAAGACGCGAATCTTATCTGCGAGCGGCCATTTCTTTTCGGCCATCTTGTATTGGTGACGTGTCAAAAAATTCACAACATCAAGATCAAGAATAATATCCGACTTCCTAAGGGGTTTCTTAAGAACCAATCCCCCTAGATCGGTACACCGGCTTAAGGCCACATAAGTCTGCCCATGCGCGAAAGTACCTCGACCGATATCGAAGATCACTTTCTCAAAAGTCTTGCCCTGGCTTTTATGAACAGTAATCGCCCAGGCTAACTTGATCGGCATCTGCTCAAAAGAGCCAGCCTCCTGAGAAATAATGGTTTGACTGGTTTCATCGAACGTATAATTGAAGAGCTTCCAAGTAAACGGTGTTACAGTAACCGTTTTCCCGTCTAAAAGCTCAACATCAACTTGCGTCTCGCCCTCTTTTTTACTAGTGGCCGCAATCTTTCCAACGGTTCCGTTTATCCATCTCCCGCCAGAATCATTATTCAACAACATCACCTGCGCGCCCACCTTAAGCGCTAGCGAAACAGTTGTCGGCAGGGATTTCTTCTCGAACTCGCCGGTTATTTCCCCGTCAATAAAGAACGGTTTACCTTTTAGTTTTTTGAGCCGGGCTTCATTTACATCAGCAGCCAAAGCGTTTGTGGTTGTGAGATAGATAAATAAGTCGTCAGCGCCCGGTTCAAAATCAGGATCACACTGAGCGTTTAAGATTTCAAGATCGGATTCAGTAACGGTGTTGTTTCGAATAGCGTTGAGTACGTTTATCAATTTTATGTCCCGCTGGCGGTAGATCTTTTCCAGCTCGACTAATTCCATTTCAAATCCCGTCTCAAATAATTTGGGCTCCGCTTCTGTCCCCGTCTCAAACAACTTGGCGTCGAAGAAAAAAGCGCTTTTATAATTTTCTTTAAAAATTCTTCTTTCGGCAGAAGTAACAACGGGTGGTAGTTGGTATAAGTCTCCGAAAAAAACCATCTGCGCGCCACCAAACGGCTGGCCGGCATTTTTGCCGTTAAGCCTCATAAACTTGTCGACGCAATCGAGAAGATCAGCCCTGACCATCGACACCTCGTCGATGACAATCGTCTCTAGCTTTTTGTATATAGCAGCTTGCTCAGCTTTTTTTCGCGGGAGCTTTCTTACCTTGTCATATGTAACATTGGGCTTGAAGCCGAAAAAAGAGTGGATAGTCTGGCCTGCGACGTTCAGGGCAGCCACGCCAGTTGGCGCCAGCACCGCCATTTGCTTACCCGTATTTTCGCGAACATAGCTAAGAAGAGTTGATTTTCCTGTCCCCGCCCGCCCGGTGACAAAGATATTTTTGTCCGTATTCTCAATTAGCTCAACGGCTTTTAAAAACTGCGGGTTGAGGTCAAGCACTACCCCTGTTTGCCTTCGATAGCGCAGAGAAGAATTGAGGCAGCCATACCCAGCCGCCTGTCCAGAAGATTACCGGTGTCGGCGGTAAAATCGACATTTATTTTCGTCACAAAAGGATTGAAGTTCTGCCTAAAAAGACAGACCTCTTTGCCGTCAATCGAGCCCGCATAGGTTTGAGGAATAAGGTTACTTAAGAATCGGCGCAGCAGTGCCAAAAACATACTGTCTTCCTGGATAGATCCGATTTCATTGTCGGAAGCGTCCATGATGACCCATTCGTCTCGCAACATCGATTTGAACCCTTTGCGCTTGAGGGCTCCGACTTTTTCACCCGTCATGGAATCAACGACATCGTAGGCGGCTGAAAAATCAAGTATTTTTCGAGCTGTGATGGTTAGCGCTTCCGTTGCCATGCTCTCGTCCGTAAATACACGTATATCTTCTTTCAGCTTAAAGGCTTTTTGCTTGGAATAGAAAGCCAGTCGGCCATCGGGTTCATATATATGAAAGACGCCGCCCGCAAGCTTCAGAACCTTTTTCCGAATTAAATATTTGTTACTTGTAAATAAGTTAGTTCTTGTCTCGACCGCCATTAATTCCCCCTGAAGATGTCGTTTTCTGACATCTTCTGTAAGCTAGAAAGAATATTACCATATACATCTATTTTCACCTTGTTTTTTAGGGTAAATTGAGGCAAATCAAGTGATCAAACCAAGCGAAGGTTCAAGCCATAAATAAAGTAGTTCATTTTGAAATCCCGGATATGAATTATGCGCTGGTTAATACAGGGCCGGCAGATGAGCAAGGTAACCCGGATGAGGCAGGCTACGTCAACGGGGCCTGTTGCAGCGCTGAGGATCGGTCTTTGGGAAAACGCCGCATAAACCACTAACCCCTACGCTTGCAGCTAGGGGTTAGTTTCTTTTAGCTTAGCGATCAGGGCTTGAGCCGAAGTTGTCGGAGAATCACAAGCGCGATCGTGGCAAACATAGGCGGCAGCCAAACCGTCAACAAGCGACATATCTTTTGTAAAGGGGGCCAACCGGCTAAGACCCTCCTCACTAACATCCGGATCGCGAAAGAGAAACGTCGCCTCCGGAGCATAAACTGAAGCTGCTGCTTCCAGCAATTTAGTTGTGTCATCGCCTTCTCGACGGCCGACCATTACGACCTCCTGT
>JAUWRD010000236.1 GCA_030610765.1 Actinomycetes bacterium | reverse complement strand
CTAAAACCCTCTGGCCTTCGGGCCGGAGGGTTTTTTAGTCTCCGCAATTGTTCACAAAAGAATTACCGCCAACTCTTGTTTAATAAGCAAGCTAATGGGGTAAAAACGCCAGGATGGATTCAGATTTTGTAATAATCGATTTTAGTTGCGCGTCTGATTTGCCGATAGATTAGGAGGATCTGATAATATGCAGCATGTAGCAATTGTGGGCGGCGGCCGGGGTGGTCAGTCGCTAGTAAAAGTCCTTAAAGACAATCCAAGAGTCACTATAGTCGGAGTCTGCGACATAAACGAGCAGGCACCCGGCTATCGAGAGGCTGAAAAATCCGGGCTAAAAACCTTCCAAGACTACCATGAACTCATTACTAGTTTTCCCGATGTGGACGTAATCATTAATGTTACCAATGCCCCCGGCCTCGATGAAGAAATGGCCAAATTAATCGGTGAAAAAACTGAGATAATTCACGGAAAAGCGGCCATGTTTATTTGGGCCATGACAACCGCTCAACAAAAGCTGCATAAAGAAGCTGAGAGCCGAATTGCAGTGTTAAAAGACTTATATGAGCTGGGGCTTAAACTATCCTCGAGTGCCGACTTAAAAGAAGCTTACTCAACGATCATCGACTATGCGACTATGCTGACAAAGACGCCGGCCGGGTCTATCTCCATATTGGACGAGCAAACTGGTGAGATGACCCTTGCGACCGCCAAAGGTTTTACTATGGATTTCTTTGGGCTAAGGAGATGGACGTTGCGTAAAGGCGGTTTGACAAGCTATATTCTCAACCAGGAAGAGCCAATTGTTATCACTGAGCTCGATGGTCTGGGCGAACCGATAAATCCGATTCTGAAACGAGAGGGAGTAAAAGCCATTATTGCCGCGCCACTGACTGTTCGCGGAAAAATTGTTGGTATTCTCTACGTTGATGATTTCAAACCGCGGACTTTCACTGACGATGAGCTCTCTATTCTAGGCCTGCTAACCGGGTACGCGGCTTTGGCAATTGAGAAAATGAAATTGCTTGACGATACGCGCCGCATGGCGATTACAGACGGGCTAACCGGATTC
>JAUWRD010000026.1 GCA_030610765.1 Actinomycetes bacterium | reverse complement strand
TACAAGGCAATCTTGACCCCTGCGCTCTTTTTCTGCCTCCGGAAAAAATAGAGGAAAGAGCAGCTGAGATAATAAAGCAAGCCGGTCCAAGAGGACATATTTTTAATTTAGGACACGGGATTTTGCCGCCAACCCCGGTCGAAAACGCAAAAGCGCTGGTTGCGGCTGTCCACAAATTGAGCAGTAAATAGGTTGGGGGAGGGCGATAGAGATAGATAACAAGATTGATCCCGCCAAACCCTTTGCTGTTCTTCTGCTGAACCTCGGGGGCCCGGACTCGATAGCGTCCATACGTCCTTTTCTGCAAAACCTATTTTCAGATAAATCGATCATTAAATTACCACTTCAGCCTTTGACGGCGAGGTTAATCGCTAGAAGTCGAGCCAAGAAAGTCGCTGCGCGCTATCTGGCAATAGGTGGGGGATCACCAATTTTGAAACTTACCCGGGAACAGGCCAAAGGCGTGGAAGAGAATCTGAACAAGGCTGGCCTGAAATGCCGTGCGTACGTAGGTATGAGCTATTGGCACCCGTTTATTTACGAAGCGATAGATCAGATAGTGAAAGACGGCTATGAACAGGTAGTAGCGGTGAGTTTGTTTCCGCAATATTCTGCTGCCACTTCAGGCGCTTGTCTGATGGAGCTTCAATCCGTCGTAAAGAAGAAAGCAAGCCATCTTAAAGAGGCTGTAATTCAGAGCTGGCATGATGATCCCGTCTATCTTGACGCTCTGGCGGCGACAATTAAAGAGGGTCTGGATAAGATGGGGGACAATCCAACCATTTTATTTAGCGCGCATGGATTGCCGGAAGACTTTGTTGCAAGGGGCGATCCATACCCTCAGCACTTAGAGGAGACAATTAAAGGTGTACTGGAGCGGCTTGATAAGGTTAAGTGGCAACTCGCGTATCAGAGCCGTAGCGGGCCAGTTAAATGGATGGATCCCCAAACCGAAGATGTTATCGCCGAGCTTGGTGATAAAGGCGTAAAAGACTTGCTGGTTGTTCCAATCAGTTTTGTCAGCGATCATGTCGAGACGCTATATGAGATCGATATTATGTATGGGAAGTTGGCTGAAGAGCACGGGATCACTAGATTTGTGAGAAGCGAGTCACTCAATAGCTCCAGTTTATTTATTGAAGCCTTAGCCGGCATTGTTAAAAAGAAGCTGAGCGAATAAATGAATAACAAAGGGGGCGTTTAGTACGGCTAAAGTTGTAGTAGTTGGCGGCGGCATTTCAGGCCTCGCTACGGCACACGCGATTTCAGAGAAAGCGCGGGAAGCCGGACAAAGCCACAATATTACGGTCTTAGAGAGCGATCATAGGTTGGGCGGCAAGATCAAATCTGATCAAATTGATGGCTATCTGTGCGAAACCGGCCCGATCGGGTTTATTGATAATAAACCGAGAGTGTTGGAGGTCGTGCATAGTCTCGGGCTCGATTCTGATCTGTCTGTCAGCAAAGACGCTTCCCGCTATCGATATCTGGTTGTTGATGGAAAGTTGCAGCTTCTACCAATGTCACCCCCGGCTTTCATAAAGACCAAAATGCTCAGCTGGCCTGCGAAAATGCGAGCTATCATGGAGCTCTGGTCAAAACCAAGCCCTCCCGGCAAAGATGAATCAATTGCCGAATTTTCCCGACGACACCTGGGGAAAGAGATTGTTGATAAACTCGTGGCAGCTATGGCGGTCGGTATTTTTGCTGGTGACGCTGAAAAGTTAAGCGTTAAGAGCTGTTTTCCTGTCATGCTTGAGCTCGAAAAAGAAGGCAGCGGGAGTTTGCTGAAGGCGCAGATGCGTCGATCTAAGCGTAAGCGAGCGAAAGCCAAAGCCGAAGGGCCTCAAAAGACCATCAAGGGGCCAAAGTCGGAAGGCATGGTCGGTTCAACCGGTAAGCTAACAACATTTAGAAGAGGCATGGCGCATATAATTGACCGCTTAAAAGAGAGGCTAGACGGGCAGATCATCACCGGCTTCGAGGTGGCAGAAATTGCTAGAGAAAACGGCCAATATGAGATTAAGAGTGCCGCGGGGGAACAGGTGGAGGCCGATATAGTGGTTTTAGCGGCACCGGCTTACGCGGTCTCCAAAATTCTCGCCAATCTTGACGAGGAAGCGGCTAAGCTAATCGGCGAAATCCCTTATGCTCCGGTAAATGTAGTCGTAGCGGGCTATGCAAAGTCGGGACTTGGCCATGATCTGGATGGGTTTGGTTTTCTCGCGTCTAAACGTGAAAAAAGAGGCATTTTGGGGTGTTTGTGGAATACGAGCATTTTTGACGGGCAGGCCCCGGCCGACAAAGTGGCTTTGCGTGTGATGGTCGGCGGAGCCATAAACCCCGACGCAACAGCATTAGACGATGACGAAACTCTTAAGTTAGTTCAAAAAGAATTGAGAGATATTATGGGGATTTCGAATGATCCGGAGTTCAATCATATTATTCGCTATAAGCGCGCCATTCCCCAATATATCGTTGGTCACGAGGAACGAATGGTGAAAATCTCGTCGTTGATGGAAAAACACCCGGCACTCTTCTTAACCGGGAACGCTTTTCGCGGGGTCGGCTTTAATGATTGTGTGATAAACGCTGAAAAAACCGCTGAGCGCGTTGTTGAGGCAGTTAAAGAAAAGCTCGCCTAACTAAAAATCCACCCGCCATCTTCTTCAAAGTAATATGAGGGATCATCAAGGTATTTCTTGGAAGCCGCCAACAACTTGTGATGGACAATCTCCTCGTCGGCAAGGAAGCCAAAAAATTGCTTAAGGCGTAGATCTGAAGAACTTTCACGTACGCTGGCGTACATCTCAAACCCCTGCTTTTCATGCGTCATGGCCTCGTCATAAACTTCTATGTCTGTTAACTGAGATTCTTGTTTCGCTTTATCGCCTTTTTTCGCGTCCTCGATAAAAGTTTGGACTTTCTCGGGGAGCGAAAGCGCGCATTCGCGATCCAAGTCAAACTCGGCAGTTCCCAGAAGGTGGTCATTAAACTGCTCGATCTTTCTTATGTGGTCAACTTCTTCATCGGCCAGAAAGAAGAGAGTTTTTTTAGCCAGTGGATCGCTGGCATTGACCCCGCTTTTTCGGTAGTATTCTTCGCCCTTTTTTTCGTAATCAATCGCGAAACGCAAAGCATCGCAGTAAGCTAAGTCCATATAAACCTCCGGATATTCGACTCCACTATATTTATTATAACTAACCTTGCCGTCAACCTAAACAAAAGAAGTGATTTGCCAGCGCTTGTTTATTTTTCAGTCAATGTCATTGATAATAGGGAATGGTTAGATTAGGCGGCACGATATATTGGAATAAATACTAAAAACTATACGAGGTGAAGTAGATGTTAAGAACAATGCCGAGAGTGAAACTTGACGATCTAAATCTAAGCACAGGTAAGAAGGTACGGTTGCATAGATTGCTTTATGAGCACGGTCCGGCCAATGGGACTATGCTTCTATTACCGATTGACCAGGGTCTTGAGCACGGACCAGTAGATTTTTTCGACAATCCTGAAAGTCTTGATCCAGATTTCCAGTTTAGGCTTGCTGTAGAGGCCGGATTTTCCGGAATAGCTCTACACATTGGTTTGGCTGAAAAATATCTCAATAGTTACGCTGGACGGGTTCCGTTAGTTTTGAAGTTAAATGGCAAGACCTCCATACCCGATGACAGCAGTGCGTTTTCACCCCAAACAGCCTCTGTTGAAGACGCTGTACGTTTAGGGGCAGACGCAGTTGGCTACACGCTTTATGTCGGATCGCCAGCTCAAGATGAAGATATGATTCAAATGGCGGATATTCGCGAAGAAGCCGCCCGCTTTGGGATGCCGCTGATCGTCTGGTCGTACCCCAGGGGAGAGGCAATCGAGGGAAAAGGTGGACGAGAGAGTCTTTTCGCAATCGATTATGCCGCAAGGGTCGCCTGCGAGCTTGGAGCCGATGTCGCGAAGGTGAATTTTCCAAAATTGGATCACAAGAAATTAGCCGGGCAGCCCGCTCCATACAATGAATGGAGACCAACTCTGCAAGAAGCCGTGACAAAAATTGTTAAATCAGCGGGAAAAACGTTGGTAATTTTCGCCGGCGGTAGCAAAGTTGGCGATGAGGATCTCCTTGAAAAGGCTAGAATGTCAATGGAAGCCGGGGGCGCCGGTTTGATCTTTGGTCGAAATGTTTGGCAGAGACAATATAATGACGCTTTGGCGATTACCAAGAAGATACGCGAAATGATGAGCGAATTCTCGATATAGGGTTAGATATAGGGTTAACGTGAGGGCGTTTTCATAAGGCTCAGCTTGAACAGACGTGTTTGCGTAAGGCATTAGCTTGCCAGACCTGTTTGCTTAAGGCTTAGTTTGCAAAACAAAAGATATGTTGCGTAAGGTTTAGCTTAGGCTTGCCGGATATATTCTTAAGTTAGCCTTACGCGGCCTTTTGTTCAATATTTTGAAGTTCCACTTCAAACTCAAGATCCTTGCCTGACAACGGATGGTTGAGGTCGAGTTTGATCTCCTCATCGTTGATTTCTTCAACGACGGCGATCAACATTTGACCATCGTCAGTTTGAATTTCCATTGCCTCACCGGGAGACGCGACTTGGTCTCCAAGTAGCGATCTTGGAACAGTTCGAATCAGTTCATCGTGTCGCGGTCCAAAACCCTTTTCTGGCGTAACTTCGATAGTTTTTTTGTCACCCGGCTCCAGACCCATCACTCCGCTGTCTATCGCCTCAACAACCTGGCCTGTCCCTACCGTGAAAACAATTGCCTCTCTCTCGTAACTATTGTCGAACTCTTCTCCACTTAAAAGACGACCTAAATAATGAATGGAGATCGTATCACCTTTTTGTACTCCCAAAATCATTCACCCCCATCGCTATTTGTCCCAACCCACGGCTTTTTTAAACCAGGGAAAACCAAAGATTGCTTTAGCGTCTTTCGTAAAAGGTGTTTTAGTAGCCGTCAAGGCAAAATAGCGGCAGTTAGCCTAGAGGGAAGAACGATTTCTTAATATTTCCAGTCAGAAGCTCTTAAATGGGGAAAAGGGTTTGTCCACCCGCCGTTAACAACGATGCCAAAATGCAGATGTGGCGGAGTTGGTTCAGCGTCACCGCTGTCGCCAACGTAACCAATTACCTGACCCTTTTTTACTGAAACTCCGGGAGCGATACCGGGCGCGTACGCTGTTTTGGCGCCGCCCTTGCCATCATCAGTGCCTACAGTGTCGTTATTTAAGTGCGCGTAATAATAATCGACTCCTGCCGGCGTCACTACATGGAGACGCCAGCCTCCAATCCTAAGGTAGCCAAAATTATCATCTATTACGCCGTCTTCCACCGCAATCAGCGGAGTTCCCTTGGCGGCAAAAATATCGGTTCCTTGATGACCCGATCTATTTCCGGCGCGCGCGAAACCCCAATCATTTATAAAGCTGTGCGCGTAAGGGCTGGGCAAGGGGAAGAGCATCTTTATATTTACGGAGACGTTAGTGGCCTCTTTTGCTTCTAAAAGCTTTTGCTCCTCTTTCTGTTTCTGTTTTTTTGTTTTATCAGATTCGAGTTTTTTAATATCGCTGTCTAATGAGTCAAGGAGGTTTTGTTGTTGAGTCAGAAGTTGGCTGATAGCTTCTTGCTTCATTTGGACAGCCGCTACCAGGCTTTTTTGCTCTTGCTTGTCTGATTGTAATTGGTCTCGATTTGACTTAATGACTTGTCGAAGGCGTCTGGAAGCATCAAGGATCTGAGATTGGCGCTTCGTTAATTTCGTTAAATAGTCTACTCGAACAATCAAATCTTTAAATGAGCGGGTCCCCAAGATAACTTCCAAAAAGTAGACATCTCCATCGCGGTAAGCTAAAACACTTAGCTTGTTCACGATTTCCTGATAAAAAATCAGTTGTTCGGTCGCGCTGTTAAGTTCGCGTTGTTTCTTGGCAATGTCGTCGTCAATGCCTTGCAGTTTAGCACTAGCGTCCTGATATTCTTGAATACTCGTCTCAAGGTCAGTCTCTATGGTCTCTATCTGCTCGTTTGCGGTCTTTTCTCGTTCTTTCTTAGTGTCAATTTCCGAGTCAATATTTTTGAGTTGATCGTCAATAGTGACTGACACTCCAATTGCTGGAAGAATCAGCATCATGACGAGGCTTAAGATAAGCATTTTAGAAAAAACCGATATATTTTTACTTATCTTCTATCACCATCCCTTGCACCCTCAAAAGAACGCCCGCCGATTACTATTATTAATCGACATCAAGCGCCCCGGTCTTGACCGCAAATAATAAACCTTATTAACAGACAAAAGTACTCTTCAACTAAGCAAAATTATAGCATACGTTGCCCAGATTCCAAGCAGGTTACTGGTGTCTATTTCCGCTACTAGCCCTTGTGAAACAAAAAGGCGCAAAAACAGGACCCGATTGGTAGGCCGAAATCAGGCGAATCTAGGCGTTGGCCGTAATTTCCATTGCGTGTTGGGATTTCTTTTTTAGTGCCAGGCAGACGTGGTGATGCTTGTCTTTAATTGTGTGGTAGTAGTAGACAACTATTCCTTGCTGGCAGAGTTCGGTCATGATGGA
Source organism: Actinomycetes bacterium (assembly GCA_030610765.1). Lineage (GTDB taxonomy): Bacteria > Actinomycetota > Aquicultoria > CAJVYJ01 > JAUVQD01 > JAUVQD01. The sequence continues at coordinate 9,694 of JAUWRD010000026.1, read as the reverse complement.
CTCATTGCGTTCCTTTGGTGTGCGATGGTTGGACTTTGGTGAGCAGTCACTGTCTAGAACAACAATTATGTGATCATTTTCATTGACTAGCTCGCAGGCGAGATTTTGCCCATGAAATTGAGCGTCCTGGAAGACCTCATCAACCGCGACACAAGCCATCCAACCGCATTCATCAGTAATTTTGACCTTGAGATGCTCGCCCTGTTGTTTTGTTAAAGTCGCTTTCACCTTGACCACCGGCCTTCCTCTCCATACACACGCTTATGCACTTAAAGTTTACCCGCCAACCGTGTAATTAATATCGTCCAAGTGGCCCATTTTTTGTAGGTCGTTTGGCCTATGCGGATCAAGTGAGCGGTGGAAAAAGCCCGAAAGGGGAATCAACTTAAAGACGATAAGAGTCGATATATAGGTTATGAAGGCAATCAAGGGATTAGAAATGGTTTTCAAGCTGAGAGACAAGTCATATTTTTCAAAGGTGGTATTTATTTGCCTGGTCTTAGTTTTTTCATTAAGCGCTGCCGGAAAGACTATGGCTGGTTTTATGAAAAACCAGCGGGTCAGCGTGGACACCGGTCATCTGATGTTACATCAAACAAATGGAAACTTGGTCGTGAAGAGTATTAACGGCCATATATTTGAGGCGAAGATCAAATATGACGCGGTGATCTTTAGGAACGGCAAGCAAGTTAGTGAAGACGCACTTTTAGCCGGGGATATAATTAAGGTGAGCCATTACAGTGATGCCCTAAAAAATAAAAAAGCAGTGACAATCTATGCTCAAAGCCCTAAAGTCGTCGGCAGAATAACTGATTTGGACCTTCAAGAGGGAAAGATAACCATTGCCAACGGCTCGAAAACAACGTATGAGTTCTACGATCATCTGGTCGTTTTGATTGATGGTGCCCTGACTCGCGTTGACCTGGTTCCTATGGGGTCAATGGTCGTGGCTGAGTTTGACGGGACTGACAATCCTAAAATAGCGCGGCTTAAAATAGACAAATAGAAGAACTTCCACCTGCTCAATAATTGCCTTATTAGCTCCAAGCCCTTAAAATATTTCCATGAGTGACTGCAAAAAGAAAACCGCTCACAACATCGCTGAGATCAAAAAAGCTCTGGGATCTAGTGATGGCCGCACAGTCGGGCTTGTGCCGACAATGGGGGCTTTGCATCGCGGACATCTATCCCTTATAGAGCGGGCCGCTCGGGACTGTGACACCGTGGTTGTGAGCATCTACGTCAATCCGACACAATTCGGACCGACTGAGGATCTTGAGGGTTATCCTCGTCAGCTTGATAAAGATATCGAGATGGCCTCAGGCGCTGGCGCGGATATAATTTTTGCGCCGGCGGATGACGAGCTATATCCCGCGCCCGTTTTTACGGAGATTAAGATAAACGAGCTCGTTGGGCTATTGTGTGGAAAGAAACGACCCGAACATTTCTCCGGCGTGGCCACAATTGTGGTGAAACTTGTCAATATCATAAAGCCGGACATTATCTATTTTGGCGAAAAAGATTGGCAACAGTTTGTAATAGTAAAGAAAGTATTCAAGGATCTAAATGTTGACACGTTGGTAGTGGGAATGCCGATAGTTAGAGACGCCGATGGTCTGGCGCTAAGTTCCAGAAACAGGTATCTTTCTCAAAAACAAAGAAGATCAGCTAAAGCTTTACCGGCGGCGCTTGAATTGGCGCATGATATGATAAAAAATGGTGAGCGGCGAAAAGATAAGATTATTTCAGCTGCTAAAGAAGTTATTGCGGCCGAGCCAAGTCTTGAGCTAGAATACTTTTCCATCTGTCATCCCGAGAATCTTGTCGAGGTTGAAACAATCAAAGGCGAGATGCTTTTAGCAGCGGCAGTTGATGCTGGTGGGGCCAGACTCATTGACAATAAGGTGATAAAGATATGATGTTGAGAACGATTTTAAAGAGCAAAATACACAAAGCTACTGTGACAGAAGCAAATGTCGATTACGAAGGAAGCATCACCATAGATAAAGATATTATGGAAGCAGCTGCTCTTCTGGAATATGAACATGTTCATGTTTTAAGTCTTTCAAGTGGCGAGCGCTTGGAAACATACGCGATTTGCGGGCGGCCAGGTTCAGGCCAGATATGCATGAACGGACCTGCCGCAAAGGTAATTGCAAAAGGCGAGAAAGTTATTGTATTGTCCTTTGCTCAAATAGGGGAAGACGAGGCTAGAACTTTAGTCCCAAAAGTAATTATGCTTAATGATAAGAATGAGGTCGTGGCGGTTAAAGAAGAAGAATCCGGTGCGCGATAAATATGGATCACTCTGATTTTATCGAAAAAATAGCTAGGCTACGGTCCGAGCGTAACGTTCTTATTCTGGCCCACAATTATCAAAGACCAGAAATCCAAGACCTAGCTGACTATACTGGCGATTCTCTTGGTCTTGCGCGGCAAGCACAAGAGACAAATTCGGAAACAATTCTTTTTTGCGGCGTTCATTTTATGGCTGAGACCGCGTACATATTGAATCCCGAAAAGACAGTTCTTCTTCCGGAGAAAAGAGCTGGTTGCCCGCTCGCCGACATGATTACCGCTGATGATGTTCTGAATCTAAAGGAGAGATATCCGGGGGTGCCGGTCGTCTGTTACGTAAATACTTCAGCGGCGGTAAAAGCTGTCAGCGATATTTGTTGCACATCCTCAAACGCAGTGGCGGTGGTCAACAGTCTTCCAGGTGATGCCGTTATTTTTGTACCAGACAAGAATCTCGGCACATATGTAGCAAGCCTCACTGGTAAGAAAGTAATTTCCTGGCCCGGCTATTGTCCAACTCATCATAAGATAACCAAAGCATCAGTTTTGAATTTAAAAAAGCAAAATCCGGGAGCGGTTTTTATGGCGCACCCGGAATGCCAACCGGAAGTTTTGGAGATCGCCGACCATGTTTGTAGCACGTCTGGAATGTATGAGTATGCGCGTTTAAGCAAAGCCAATGTGATAATTGTGGGGTCAGAGGCGGGAATGCTTCATCGATTGAGCAAAGATAACCCTGATAAGGTTTTTTTGCTTCCAAGTAAAGACATAATTTGCCCGAACATGAAGTTAACGACATTAAAAAAAGTCTATTTTAGCTTGAAAAATAAAGAAACGAAGGTCGTAATTGAAGAACCAATTAGAAGTCAGGCACAAAGTTCGTGCGAGCGAATGATGTCAATTTTGGCTTAAGGTTTTGAACAGAGCATGGAACTTGTGCTAATTTAGATTAGTATGACATCAATAGGGCAGACTTTGGCCGACGAACGTCGTCGGCGAAAAGCGAGTATTAAAGACGTTGAGAAAGCGCTAAAAATCCGAGCCAAGTATTTGACGGCGATAGAAAAAGACGCTTTTGATGAAATTTCCGGCGAAGCTTATGTGGTTGGTTTTTTGAAAACATATGCTGAGTGGCTGGATGTTGATCCGGAACCGTTGCTAAAAGCGTATCGAGTGAGCGCCGGCATTGCTCCGAAGAGACCTGACGGCAGGATCTCAGGTGAGGACTCGGTCCAGATAAAGAGAAGAAGGATCGTACTAGCCTTGGTTCTATTGGTCGGGGCAATTATTTTGATTATGTGGTTGGCGAGCGTCTTTTCGCCTCAAGGATAGACGGGCTACAACTTAAGTGGGATGTAATGGGTAAAGAAAGTTCTTTTGATATCGTGTCGGTTATTGACATGCAGGAAGTTGATAACGCGATTAACCAAGCGAAAAAAGAGGCGGTCAACCGGTACGACCTAAAGAAGTCTAGTTGCGTTATTGACTTTGAAAGAACGGCTAATCAACTAAGTTTGTCTGCTGAAAATGATCTCGCCTTAAAAAGTTTATACGAGATTTTGGCAGCGAAGCTAACTAGGCGCGGAGTAGATATAAAGTCTTTGTCTTTAGGCGAAATACAACCTGCTTCAGGAGGTCATGTACGGCGAGAGGGTAGCTTTGTTCAAGGTATTTCCAAGGAGACGAGCAAGGAGATCAGTAAAGCCCTCAAGCAGACCAAGCTTAAGATCAACGTGCAGATTCAACCCGACCAGGTGCGGGTTGCCAGCAAAAAGAAGGATGTTTTACAGGAAGCGATTGGTTTTATTAAATCCAAAGATTTTGGTCTTCCTCTTCAAATTACAAACCTTAGGTAATGCAGTCGGTTCACATTCTTTCCCTTGGTTGCCCAAAGAACACCACCTCTTCGTTCCGGCTCGAAAAAGCGCTTTCCGAATTAAATATTAAGATTGTCGATGATCCTGTCAAAGCTCAAGCAATTATTGTGAATACCTGTGGTTTTATTGATTCAGCCAAAGAGGAGTCAATTAATTGTCTTTTTGAGGTCAGCGCCTTAAAGCAAGATAATCCTGAATTAAAAGTAATTGCGATAGGCTGCCTTGTAGAGCGCTATAAAGACATCTTATCTAAAGATTTACCTGAGGTAGATATATTTTTAAATTACGACAATATGAACGAGATGCCAAAGGTGTTGGGTGTTAAAGGCGAGCTTAACCTGGGCCTCCAGGCAGCTGGAAAGGGCGCGAGCTCTTATCTGGAAATTTCAGAGGGTTGTAGTCACGGGTGTTCTTATTGCGCGATTCCGGCCATTAAAGGACCTTTTTCGAGCCGAGCCAAAAGGGAGGTCTTGGATGAGGCGACTTATCTAGTTGCCAACGGATGCAAGGAAATAGTGATAGTCGGGCAGGACACCGGTTCATACGGCTCGGAGATCGATAGTGAAACGAACCTGGCAAAACTTCTTTATGATATTGGCGATAAAACGGATGTTAGGTGGATGCGTCTACTTTACTTGCAACCGCAGCACGCGACGAAGGAGTTAATCGCCACGATCAGAGATAGTGAAAAGATATGCCCTTATCTTGACATTCCTTTTCAGCACGCGAGCCCCGGGATTATGAGAGCCATGAAAAGATGGGGAGAGGGTCGTCGTTATTTGGAAATGATCGAAGAGTTGCGGGCGGCAATACCCGAGATTTCTTTGAGAACTTCTATAATGGTGGGGTTTCCAGGAGAAACTGATGAGGATATATTATATCTATCCAGTTTCTTGCAATCGGCGGCTTTGGATTATGTTGGAGTTTTCGAGTTTTCAGCGGAAGACGGTACGCCCGCAGCAAGCCTGGCTGATCAAATATCTTCCGAGACCAAACGGGAAAGAGCCGGGCAAATAAGAGCTTTGATAGACGATGTTTCTAAAAAACGTCATGAACGGTTCATCGGTGAAGACCTAGAAGTTTTAGTTGAGTTTTGCGACCAAGATTTGGCATTCGGGCGGAGTAGGCATCAAGCGCCGGAAATTGACGGCGAAGTTGTTTTTGAGCAAGGCAATGTAAAACCAGGGGAAATAGTGGAAGTTAAAATTAAGAGTTACGAAGATTATGATTTCAAGGGGAAGCTTGTGAAGTGTCTAACTTAGCTAATCGCCTGACGCTATTAAGGATAATACTAATACCTGTTTTCGTGGTCTTTCTTTTGAGTCAGGTTTCCTGGGGAGATTGGGCGGCGGTGGCGGTTTTTGTGGTAGCGGCGTTGACAGATAGTGTAGATGGATATGTCGCGCGAAAACACGATCAGATAACCGTTTTTGGACAGTTTCTCGATCCTCTGGCGGACAAGCTTTTGATATCAGCTGCTCTAATAACGTTAGTGGGGCAAGGTCGGCTGTCAGCCTGGCTGGCGATGATAATAATTACACGAGAATTCGCTGTCTCTGGACTCAGGCTCTTTGCCTGGGCCAACGGTAAGATTATTGTGGCCAGCTCGCTTGGAAAGATCAAGACCGTAAGTCAGGTGCTGGCAATAATATTTTGGATCCTAAAACCAACAGTAATTAATCCTGTCTTAGCAGATGTTGTTATGGGCGTGGCCGTGGTGATCACGGTTGTCTCAGGAATAGATTATTATCTAAAAATAAAACCTGGGCCGGAGAAATCAGATTATCAAGATCAAAAAGAAGCGCAGCACCTCAAGTAAAACCAGGTATATCGGTTGAGCGCCAAGCGACTTAGAGCCGGAATCATAGTTATCGGCACTGAACTCGTCATCGGGCAGTCTCGCGATAGAAATTCCGAGTATCTTGGAGATTGGCTGAGCCACAAGGGCTTCGATACCCGTTTCATAATCAAAGTGCCTGATGATATTGAGATCATCGCCGAAGAACTAAGGCAAGCCGTGGACAAAGTTGATCTTCTAATATTGACCGGGGGCTTGGGGTCTACTCATGATGATGTTACACGTGACGCTATATCGGTCGCTGGTAAAAAACGTTTAAAACCCGATCCTGAAATGAGCGATAAGATCGAGCGCTTAATCCCTCCAGGAGCCGACAGGGAAGCCTTTATGAGACAAGCGTATTTGCCTGAGGGCGCAAGTTGGCTTGGCCCGGTAAAAGGATCGGCCCCGGGAATAGCGGTTGAACTGAAGGGCACGATCGTATATGCGCTGCCAGGGGTTCCCGCTGAGATGACGGCTATGCTGGAACAGATATCAAGTGATTTACAGAACCGGTTTGGCGCAACGTCCGGTACGGCTATGAAAAAGGTCAAATTAAAAGGGTTAAGCGAGCCGGAAGCATCCAGGCTGGTTGATCCAATTATCACATCATATCAACATTTGACCTTCAATATTCTAGCCAGCTCCAAAGATATTGTGATAACCATAATTAGCCAAGACGACAATGTCGGGCGGCAGGATCTGGATAAAGCGGTCGAGGCGGTTATAGATTGTCTGGGCGGCTCAGTATATGGTTTTGACGATCAGACACTTTCACGGGTCGTCGGCGAACTGCTATCCGAAAAAGGACTGTCACTGGGGATAGCCGAATCACTTACCGGCGGGCGAATCGCGGCTGAAATTACAGCCACTCCCGGAAGTTCTAAGTATTTTGCGGGAGCTGTTGTTGCCTATGAAAATGAGATTAAGCATGAATTGTTGAAAGTTTCAGATAAGACATTGACGGAAAAAGGCGCAGTTAGTAGCGAGACAGCTTTGGAGATGGCTCGAGGCGTTAGAGATAGTTTAGGTGTTGACGTTGGTCTATCGTCGACAGGGATATCCGGGCCGGAAGGTGGCTCGACCGACAAGCCAATTGGCCTGGTATTTATCGCTGTCAGCGATAAATATCGCGAAACTGTCCGTGAATTTCGGTTTGGAGGGGATAGAGACGCGATCCAGAATAATAGTGCTTTCACAGCCCTAAATATGCTGCGTCTCTTCTTGTCGGATCATGACAGACAGTGATGCGTCTTTTCATCGCCATTGAGCTGCCTGAGAAAATCCAGTCCATACTATCCTACATTAAGGGTGAGCTTGAGGTCGAGAAAGACAATATCAAGTGGGTTCCTACTCATAACATTCATTTGACCATCAAGTTTTTGGGAGAGTGCCCCAAGGACGATATTGGCGAGATTGTTGATGATCTGCAGCGCGCATTGCGTAATTTCAGGTCATTTTGGTGCAAGACCAAGGATATCGGTGCTTTTCCAAACGCCCGTCGAGTTAAGGTGCTTTGGCTTGGAGTAGACAAGAAATCCGAGTTAAGAAAAATTCATCAAAAAATAAATACGCTTCTTATCGCGCGGGGGCTAAAAGAGGAGGAAAGGGCTTTTACTCCACACATAGCTTTAGCTAGAACGAGAGCCGCGAAAGCTATTGATATTGAACGCTTGAATAGTAAGATTAAGGTAGACCATTGGGAAGACAGGTTTAGAGTGACTCACGTGACCTTGTTTTCCAGTCACCTGTCACCGGTTGGGGCCGAACACAAAGTATTGGCCAGAATAAATTTATCAACTAGGGATTGACAAGCGAACACGCGTTCGCTATAGTGATAACGGTTCGACCGGTAAGCCGTAGTTAGGGTTGGTAAAAATAGAGCTCAAGTAGTGTATTTGGATGGAGGGCGCATGGAACGAGACAAAGTACTTGAAATGACAAAAGAGCAAATTGAGAAAAAGTTTGGCAAGGGTGCTCTGATGAAACTAGGGGAACACTCAAGCCGATTAGACGTTTCCATAATTCCTACCGGCGCGGTTTCATTAGACGCGGCTCTGGGAATTGGCGGAGTTCCAAGGGGGCGAGTGGTTGAGATATTTGGCCCTGAAGCTTCCGGCAAGACCACTTTGGCTTTACATATTGTAGCTGAAGCGCAAAAAGATGGTGGTATCGCGGCGTTTATCGATGTCGAACATGCGCTAGATCCAATTTACTCGAAGAAGATAGGCGTTGATATTGATAACTTATTGATTTCTCAACCTGACACGGGAGAACAAGCACTTGAAATCGCCGATATGTTGGTGAGAAGCGGCGCGTTGGATGTAGTTGTTATTGACTCCGTAGCCGCGTTAGTGCCACGAGCGGAAATCGAGGGAGAAATAGGAGATTCCCACGTGGGCCTTCAAGCCCGTTTAATGTCTCAAGCGCTACGAATATTAACTTCATCAATAAGCAAGTCCAGGACAACAGCTATTTTCATAAATCAGCTAAGAGAAAAAATAGGTGTGATGTTTGGTAACCCGGAGGTAACACCGGGGGGCAGAGCGCTTAAATTTTATGCTTCTGTGCGGATAGACATCAGAAGAATTGAGTCTATTAAGCAAGGGGCAGAAATGGTTGGCAATAAAGTTAGGGCGAAGGTTGTTAAAAACAAGATGGCGCCGCCTTTCAGGCAAGCTATATTTGACATCATGTATGGCGAGGGAATATCAAAAGAAGGTTGCCTTGTAGATCTAGGAGTTGATAACGGCGTTATAGAAAAAAGTGGTTCCTGGTATACACATGGGAAGGATCGATTAGGACAAGGGCGAGAGGCCGCCAAGCAACATTTGCTTGAGAACCCCGATCTCAGGGATACGATAGAGGGAAAGATTAAGGCATCGCTTGGCTTGGGGGGCGAAAAAGCTGATGGCGCTAGCGATAAAAAGAAACGGACACCCGAGACTGTCTGAACAGCTATCCATTGATTCCGCGTATAGCGTTATTACAGATTTAGAAGCCAAAGCTTTCAATATCCAGGCAACTAAGATCTATGTTGATCAATTACCGTGGCGAACCACCGCTACAAAGATTGTCAAGGATTTAGGGTTGGCGATAGGTCAAGGATATCAATCACAACAATTAAGCAGACTTATCTCAGAAAAGGAAGAGCGCTTGGCCATGAATTCAGCCTTGGCCATGCTGACGTATAGAAGCAGAAGCTGCGAGGAAATCGCAGGCAAGTTGGGGAAGCGTGGAATATCTTCAGAGGTTGTTACAAACGTGATAAAAAATTTGGAGAGCGCGGGTTATCTTAACGATAAAGTGTTTGCAAAAACGTGGATAGAAGAGCGGGTACAAGTTCGGGGGCTGGGCAGACACCGGATCAAAAAAGAGCTGCTGTCCAAGGGTGTCGATCCAAAAACTGTTGATCGCGAATTAGAAACCATTTATGGTCAGCAGGAGGAGGAAGAATTAGCGTTAAGCCTGGCAAAGACGAGATTGTCAAAATATGTTGGGCTCGACAATATTGTTAAGATGAGGCGTCTCGGTCAGGTGTTATTGAGACGGGGCTTTAGCCCGGCCATTACCCAAAAAGTGTTAAGAGAGATTATTTAATTATGCGAAAAGATCAAGCTTAAGCAAGCAGTAGTTGCCTTGACGCTGATGGGTAAAAGTAGTAACATTTTTTGTGGCAAAT
>JAUWRD010000204.1 GCA_030610765.1 Actinomycetes bacterium | reverse complement strand
ACGCCGCCAAAGCCATACAGGGATCAGATCTCTTAATAGTAATCGGATCGGGTTTTCGTCAAGCGAACCTTGTGCCTCCGAACGTCAAAAAAGTTCAAATAGACTGGGACACAACTCGCATGGGGAAAACTTTCGATCTGGACGCCGGTTTGGTTGGAGACGCAAAAATAGTTCTAAATGAATTGACCGGCCTAGTTGATAAAAAGCCCGGCGATAAACGTTTTCTTGATGAAATCAAGGAACTCAAAGAAGCTCATTTAAAAGAAATGGATTCCGACGCGCGCGACATGAGCAGCCCGATCAATCCAGGCCTCGTCATACAGACAATAAAAAAACATGTGGATAGTGACGCTATTATCTGTGTCGATGTGGGAGATCATACCTATTGGTTCTATAAGAATTTTCTGTGCGAAGGCCAAAAGACATATCTTTCTGCCAATATTGCCAGTATGGGCTTTTCATTGCCTGCGGCTCTTAGCGCGAAAATCGACTTTCCTGACAAACAAGTAGTTTGCGTCACAGGAGACGGCGGGTTCGCCATGCTAATGGCCGATTTCACCACAGCGGTAAGAGAAAAGCTGGCTATCAATATCGTTCTTTTCAATGACGGTGAGTTGAAGAATATCAAAAAAGAGCAAATACGCGATAACTACCCTGAATACGGTATTAGTTTTGATAATCCTAATTTTGCCCAGTTCGCCGAGAAAAGCGGCGGCTTAGGCATACGAGTGAAAAATCCCCATGAGCTCAACGGTGCCATCAGCAAAGCTTTTTCGTCCAAGCAACCATCTTTGGTCGAAGTGCTTGTAGACAAAGAAAAAATGGCCTCGTCAACGAAAAGTCCGTAATGGAAATAAAAGCTGTTACTTTTTTCGGATGCGCCTGTGGCGAGACTGGTGATCCTTATTTCGACGGCGCAAAGGCCACCGGAAAAGCTGTGGCTCAGTCAAAGCGACGAGTAGTCAACGGTGGGGGCCCAGGCGTAATGCTAGCGGCCACACTTGGTGCCAAAGAAGCCAATGGACGCACAACCGTCGTTTACTACCGGCCCGAGCTGGCTGGAAACTTCAAGGGTGAGACCGCGCAAAACTTTGCCGACCGGTCTTTTGAGAGATCCAACTATGTGTCCCGGACAAAGAAACTCCTGGAGCTAGGCGACGCGTTCATTGTTTTCAACGGTGGGACCGGAACTATCTCTGAGTTTGGAATGGCGTGGGGATTGGCCCGTCTATACTTTGGCCATCACAAGCCCCTTCTCCTCTATGGGGATTTCTGGCCGGAGCTAATCGACAATATGAAAAAACACTTACTCATTCGTCCTGAAGAGCTAGAAATCATTACTTTTGTTAACTCTCCGGCAGAGGTTTTAGTGGCGCTTGATAAATACGAGGAGATATTAAAAAAGAACAGACATGACCATAAGAATTGCGATAATAATGAATGCCTACTCCTCTTATAATAGGGACAGCGACCGTTATGAGCTGCAAACCTTGACAACATAGCTGGTCATAACGGTCGCTGTCCCTGTTTAGACTGTTTAGAAAACTTTCTGCCAAGCCGCCACAGGAGGAGGAGCACCAAAACACTGCCATAGGTCAATGGCTCCCCGAAATTCTGCTTTGCTGCCCACGTAAAATGTATGATCACCAACACTGCCGCGGGATAAATTAATCGATGAAGACGCTTCCAGTTTTTGCCCAGACGTTTGATCCAACCATTTGTTGAAGTTATAGCAAGCGGCAACAATATTAAGAACGCCAAGAAACCGACAAGCGCAAAAGGCTTCTTTAGAATTCCCTCCGCGATTAAGGCAAGATCAAACATGTAATCCAGCCAAACAAAAGTAGCAAAATGAAAGAAGGCGTAGACGAAAGCATACACACCCAAAGCCCTCCTGACGGTAAGGATGCGACGCCACTTTAAGA
>JAUWRD010000108.1 GCA_030610765.1 Actinomycetes bacterium | reverse complement strand
GACGCGACTGCCAAAACGATCAGACCGTTTGCGCTCTTCATCCAGGCGATCGATAAAATAGCTGTAGTTTCTAAGGCCCGTTAGACGGTCTATCATTAATAGTCGACCGAGATGTTCTTCTTGCACCTCTTGCCGGTTGGCGTACCAACCGATAATGCCGGAAGTTAAGGCCAGCAAACTGTATTGGATCAAAGTGTCAGTCGCGGGTAGTGCGTACCAGGTTCCCGCCGCGATAGAGACCACTGTTCCGATCGCAGCTCCGGGTAGGTAGAAAATTATGGCCGAAATAATGGTGAGTATGACAAACGCATACCAGATTTCAGGGGTATCGAGTATAACCGCCGTTAGAAGAGATATGACGACGAGATAGCTAATTATTAAGGCGACGAGCGCGATCAGCTTGTTTTTATTCATTTAAATTTACGACATTGTCATTGGTCTAGTAAACTTCAAAACTAGGCGTATTGTATCATAGTTAAGATGCTTTAGCGCAAGGCCATCAATTCAACTAAAGGTTGCTTAGATGAACGAAAACATAGCGGAGAAACTCAAGAAGACATTTATCTTTGCTGATTTTGATGATGATGAACTAAATGCCGTCGCTGATCGCGTTGTTGAAAGACAGTTCAAAAAAGGGACAACAATTTTTCATGAAGGCCAACCCGGGACAACTTTTTACATAGTAAAAAGTGGGCGGGTGAAAGTCTACAAGCTGGCAGAAGACGGTCGCGAGTTGATACTCGGAGTCTTTGGCGATGGAGCCCTTTTCGGGGATGTGCCAGTCTTTGACGGTGGTCCTTACCCGGCCGGGGCCGCTACCCTGGTAGACACACAGGTGTTTGCAATCGACAGGGACGCTTTTACCGATCTCATTACGGAGCATCCCGGCCTAGCTCTAAAGATTGTTCGGGTTTTAGGTAAACGGCTTCGACAGGCTCATGGTTTTGTTATGGATATGGCGCTCAAAGGGGCGCCGCAAAGGCTGGCGTCTTTACTCCTCAGGTTGGCTGATCAATATGGCAAAGAGACAGACGATGGAATCTATATTGACTTGTTGCTAACGAGGCAGGAGATAGCTGAGTTGATGGGGGTATCTCGCGAAACCGCCATTAGAGAGCTATCGAAGTTTAGCCAGGCGGGAACTATATTGCTCAAAAGCAAACGCATATTTATACAGGATCTACCAAGATTAAAATTGTGGTCAAAAGGGTGACGAGAATCACATAAATACGTGACATTTGCCATATTAAAATCCGTCCAATAGTGATAAAAATAGTAAGTGAGCATGAGCAGTGATTGCGCGTGCCTAAGGAGAGGAAGGATCCAAAAATGAGCGATGAGCAAGCTGAAAAAAGTTGTTATGTCTGCAATGTCGACGCGAAAGAAGTCGTAGTTCTCCCATGTGAGGACAAGGGCGAAGCAAAATGGGTTTGTGTTCGGTGTCTGCCACCATTAATTCATGGTAGATAAGACGGGAGGTTAGCGAAATGAGTGTGAATAAAGATATGACGATCGGCTCTATAGTCAAGAGTCATCCAACGACGGCCGAGGTCTTCACCCGGCACGGGATGGCATGTCTCGACTGTCCATCAACTCAGTTTGAGACTTTGGAGCAGGGCGCGATCCTACACGGCCTAGACGTTGAGATGTTGGTAAAAGAGCTCAACGAGGCTGCTGAGTGATCGAAAGGGGTTAAGCGTTGAGTTTAGATATCATTATGCGCTGGCTGCACTTTGTGGCCGCGTTTACGTGGGTCGGCGGGTTAATATTTGTTAATGTGGTGTTGACGCCGGTAGTTCAGCCTAAAGGGATTCCGCCGCCCTTTATCCGATTGATGGGCATGGAGCGTTTCCGGTGGTTTGCCTGGGGCAGCATTGTCATTATTATTATCACCGGTTTCTACAACATACTTGTAGTTAAGCCGATATTCGAGGGTCTAGTCTCACAGTCATATAGAGTGATTCTAATAACAAAGCTTCTAGCATTTTTAGTTATGATTATCGTGACGGTGGCTACCTCGATGTATTTGAAAGCCAAGATAACTAAGGCTCCCCCGGGACCGGGCGGAACACCGCCTGAGGAGTTAAAAAAACTGGGGCCGCTACTTGTGATATTCTCGAGGCTTAATTTGGGTCTTGGCCTGCTAGTAATATTATTGGCCGTGCTTTTAGGGTCAGGACTTTATTAACAAGGCGCAAAATGTTAGGTGAGGTAGAAGATGAAAAAAGGATGTCCGGGAGCGGACAATGTAAAAATACCGGAGCTTGAACTATTCGAGTGCCCGAAATGCGGCGGTGAGGTCGAATTTTTTACCCGCGACAAGAAGGCGAACTGTACTGAATGCGGTCACCTTGTCTATCGCGAGACGACACCAACGTGTATCGATTGGTGCCCGATGGCTGAAACCTGCTTTCCCGAGCTAGTGAAGGAAAAGCAAAAGGAAAAGAAATAATTTAAAACGCGCATTCACCGGCAGCGCAATCGCCGCCATATTCCGCCGCCGCTCTCACCAAGGTATTATTTTGCTTGGCCTTATCGCCGACGTAAAGAACTTGATTCTTCTTGCTGCCATATCGGTAGACAGTTATACCTTTGCATTTTAGGCTGTGGGCCAGCTTAAATATTTGGCGAACATCGCTAAGACTCGCCTCCGCTGGTAGGTTCACTGTTTTTGAAACAGCATTGTCGATATTTTTTTGCCAGGCAGCCTGGACACGGACGTGCCACTCGCCCGGTATATCAAATGTTGTGGAAAAGATATTTCTTATTTCTTCCGGCACGTCTTTCAGATTTTTGATCGAGCCTGTCTTGGCGATTGCCTGGCTGAGTTCTTCGCTTTGAAAACCTTTTTCGCGCGCGATTTCATCAAAGAGATGGTTAACTTCCAGGAGATTGACGCCACCGAGAGCTTCCCGAATATAAGAAATGGCAAAAAGAGGCTCGATGCCACTGCTGGTGCCGGCGATAATTGAGATAGTTCCGGTTGGAGCGACAGTGGTTAGCGTCGCGTTTCGAAGCTTGGAAAAGCCTTTTGTCTTCCATGAGCTTAATTCAAAATTCGGGAACGATCCGCGTATCTTAGCTAGCTCAACCGATTTCTTAACAGCCTCAGTCTGGATAAAGGAGCCAATCTCGTCGGCGAGCTTAAGTGTCCCATCTGAGGCGTATGGAATTTTGAGAGCTATTAACATTTCAGCAAAACCCATAACGCCTAGACCAATTTTTCGGTTGGCCTTTGTTATCTGCGCGATTTTTTCTATCGGGAACTTGCCAGCGTCAATTACATTATCGAGAAAATGGACAGCCAGCCTGGTAACTCGCTTGAGCTCATCCCAATCGACAGCGCCCTCCTTAACCATCTTTGACAAATTTATTGAGCCGAGATTACATGATTCAAAGGGAAGCAGCGGGAGCTCACCACAGGGGTTGGTCGACTCAATCTCCCCCAAATTTGCCAGCGGGTGGGCGCGATTAATCTCATCGATGAAGATAAGGCCGGGGTCTCCGGTGCGCCAAGCCATCGTGGCTATAAGATCGAATACCGAACGGGCTTTCAGTTTTTAGACTTGCTTGCCTGTTCGTGGGCTTTTTAGCCAATACTCATCGTCGTCTTCGACCGCCTGCATGAATTCATCGGTTACCGCCACCGACAGATTAAAGTTACTTAAAGTGTCTTCTTTTTCTTTGATCGTTATGAACTCTCTTATGTCGGGGTGATCGACTCGAAGGATGCCCATATTCGCACCCCGCCGACGGCCCCCTTGCTTGATCACGTCCGTGGCCGCGTCGAATATCTTCATAAATGAAATCGGCCCGGAAGCGATGCCGGCAGTAGTTTTGACAATATCGCCGTCCGATCTTAATTTGCTGAATGAAAACCCTGTGCCTCCGCCGGATTTATGGATCAAAGCCATATTCTTTATGGAGTCGAAAATATCA
Organism: Actinomycetes bacterium; assembly: GCA_030610765.1. GTDB lineage: Bacteria > Actinomycetota > Aquicultoria > CAJVYJ01 > JAUVQD01 > JAUVQD01. The sequence goes on along the minus strand of JAUWRD010000108.1, from coordinate 1,428 downwards.
ACTATTGAATCTTGAACCGGGAGGACAAAACAAGCGGATAGCTGACCGATATCGGTACCGGCATTCATAAGGGTTGGTGAGTTGGGCAGGAATTTGCTGCTCGCCATTATTTCGAAAAAATCAGATCCCGATTGACGCCAATCCTGGCCAAACGTTTTGTCAACGGAAGCGACGAAAAGCGCCACTCGTTCAAAAAGCTCTTTTGGGGTCTCGATGACTTTTCCGGTATCGTCTTTAGTGAGATAGCGGCGGTTTAAAATCTCGATAGAGTTGACGCTCAGCTTTAGATCATCGGCGACGCCGATAAATTTTTTGGTTTCGCGTAGACGAGTGTGCTCGGCCCGATAGAGGATAAACGCTTTGGCGATATCGGCTCGCCGCGTATCAATTAAAGCTCGCTCGACATAGTTTTGGATATCCTCAACCGTTGGCATACGGTTGTCAAAGTCCTGATTTAATGTTTGTGTGACCTGGGCGGCTACATCGCGAGCTAGGTCGAGATCTTTTTCGCCAATCGCGAGAGCTGTGGCTTGAATGGCTGCCCGTATTTTTTCTTCATCAAAAAGTACAATCTGGCCGTCACGTTTGACTACTTTTTCAACAGTTCCCATGTTGGCAAGCTCATCTACCTTTTGAAATATTGACTTAGAGGTATTATTTCCCGGCGGCGCGTTTTTCTATATTTAGAATCGCTTCGTTGAGCTTAGTTTTGTTCTCACTGTCAGCCATCTTAGTTTCAACTTCTCGCATCAAAGTTAAGGCTTCATCAAACTTGCCTTCAACATCGGCTAAAAAGTAGGCTTTTCTTACCTTGGCGAAATCATCGTCAGGCTTAACAGATAGGGCTTTGTCAAACATCTCCAAAGCTTTATTTGGCTGGCTTGCATACTGATAAGACATTCCGAGCCCAACCCATGCCTCAACGTTTCGCTCATCGATCTCTACAGCCTTTTCGAGCGACTTAGCCGCCTCCGCAAATTTTGAGGCGTCAAAATATATAAAGCCGATCTGGACGTGCGCGGAGACGTTCTTAGGATCTTGAGCCAACTGTTCCTGAAATGGTTTCAGTGTCTCAGCTAGCTGAGCGGGACTTTGACCAACAGCGGTGCCCGGAGCGTTCGGGGGAGGCTCGCCCGTGTTCTGATTTGTCGTGATGAGAAAAGCGGCCAGAAGTCCGAAAACGATTAAGAACCATATACCGAAGATTATTTTCTTTGAATCGGATCCTGGGCCTAGGTCTTCATCGTACTCGACGATATCTTCTTTGACCCTATTCTTTTTAGATTTTCCCATATCTCAAATCCTCATCGATCATCTAGTAGTACGTGGAAATTTACCGGATTTTTGTTGATCTTGCAAGCAAGGTTCCTGTCTTTGCCGTAATCTCTTACATATTATGAGTTACGATGCGATTGTTGTGGGTGCTAG
>JAUWRD010000124.1 GCA_030610765.1 Actinomycetes bacterium | reverse complement strand
CTATATGGTTGGTAAGTATTAGTACGCCCATGGCGATCAGGAGCAATCCACTGATTACCGTTATGGCTGTGTAGTGCTTGCGAATCCAGCCAAAAGCTGTAATGAAGCGGCTGAACAGCAGACCTGAGAGTATAAAAGGAATGCCGAGACCTAGTGAGTAGACGGCCAGCAGCGCTACCCCGGTTCCGACGGTTCCGGTTGAGCCGGCAAACGTCAATATTGACGTCAATATTGGTCCGACACATGGCGTCCAGGCGATAGCGAAGGCCATTCCTAAGATAAATACGCTAAAAGGACCACGGTTCTTGATTTTGTGAGCAAAGCTGCCTCCTTGAAGGAAAGGTATCTTAAACAAGCCCAAAAGAGAGATGCCGAAGATGATTATCAAAACCGCGGCGATCTTATTTAAAAGACTTCTATATGAGAGGAGAAAGCCGCCGACAAGTGAGGCTGAAGCGCCCATTAATGTGAAGACCAAGGAAAAACCAAGAACAAACAGGACAGAGACCCAAAATATGTGTTCGAGGTTTTTAGTGGTTGGCTCGTTTAGCTCCTCAACCGTATAGCCGGAAATGAAAGATAAGTACCCGGGAATCAGTGGTAGGACACACGGCCCTAGAAACGACAAAAAACCGGCGGCGAAAGCCCAGAAAAAACTTATGTTGGTATCAGGCATATTTAGTCAACTCGAGAGAAATTTAGCATAGTCTGACCGCGATATCCAGGGATTAATACGGGGACACCATACCTATTTTTTTATTAAATTACTAGAAAATAGGTATGGTGTTCCCGTATTAATCCTATCCGCGGTGCTTATGATAGAATGTCATCATGAGCCAAAAAATTTCGCGGGCCGTGATTCCGGCGGCTGGGCTAGGAACAAGGTTATTACCAGCCACAAAATCTCAGCCAAAAGAGATGCTTCCAATAGTTGACCGGCCAGCAATACAATATGTCGTTGAAGAGGCTATCAGCTCCGGGATCGAAGACATCTTGATCATAACCGGGCGGGGTAAGCGCAGCCTCGAAGATCATTTCGACTATTCCATTGAGCTAGAATCTGTTTTGGCTGCAAAAGACGCCGATCATGTAATAGACGCCTTACGCAAAATAGCTGAAGGCGCCGATATTTTCTTTATCAGGCAAAAAGAACCCAAGGGTCTTGGCCACGCCGTAAATTGCGCCCACAAACATATTGGAAAGGAACCTTTCGCGGTAATGCTCGGCGATGACATATTTCTGTCTGAGCCACCAGCTTTGCAGCAGATGATTGAGTTATATCAACGCCGGCCGGGGGTTATTATCGCTATTCAGGAAGTCCCCGCTGATCAAACTCGTTTGTATGGGATAGTTTCCGGAGAGGCCTTAACCCAAGACGTTTTTCAGGTTAGCGATCTCATTGAGAAACCTGACGCTGATAAAGCTCCATCAAACTTGGCAATTGTCGGGCGATACATTTTTCCTCCTGAGATCTTTCAAGCATTGCAACAAACTACTGCAGGTAGCGGAGGAGAAATTCAATTAACTGACGCGATCAGGAAGCTCAGGGGCGAGGTCCCTATATATGGGTATCGCTTTCTGGGCAAGCGGTATGATATAGGTAGTCGACTGTCTTATTTAACAACCAACATTGAGCTAGCTCTTCAACGGCCTGAACTGCGGGACGACCTTTTAGTTTTTCTAAAAGACCTGATCGGAGAGAAGCTTCCCACCTCTTTGACTTGAGTTTTTGAATTATCTCCTCTGGGCACCGGGGTTTGTCGTTTTCTTTTAAATCACAAGCGATAATTCAGCGGTCGGAAGTGGAATAAAGAATCAAGATCCCAGTCTATTTTTTTGTGCGTAAAAAACTATGAAAGAATTTGACGTAATAATTGTAGGCGCTGGGCCGGCAGGTATTTTTGCCGCCTTAGAGCTTCTCAAAAGAGACAAGATTCGCGTTTTGATCCTGGACCAAGGCCCGGATCTTGATCGACGCGTCTGCGTTGCTCGAACAAAAGACCGAAAGTGCAAGATATGCCACCCATGCGCAATTACCACTGGTTGGGGTGGTGCTGGCGCTTTTAGCGATGGCAAACTAACGTTAACCCCGAAAATCGGGGGCTGGCTTGACGAGTATGTCGGCCATAAACGCTTGGTTGAATTAATTGATCATGTTGATCAGACATATGTAGATTTTGGAGCGCCCGAAGAAATATATGGCGAAGACAACAAAAAGATAGACTGCATAAGAAAACGAGCGGTAAAAGCGGAGCTGACTTTGGTTAGTGGTCGTATTCGCCACATGGGAACAGACAGGTGCGCTGAGGTTTTGGGCAAGATGAGAGATTATATCGGTGCCCGCGCTACGGTTTTGACCAATACCGGCGTCGACGAGGTAATTGTTGACGGCAAAGCCGCAGTAGGCGTCGTCACAAGAGACGGGGAGCGCATTAACGCCAAACACGTTATCGTGGCTCCCGGTCGCGAAGGCGCAGACTGGCTAACCGGCGAAGCAAAACGTTTGGGGTTGGTTACTCACAATAATGCTGTTGATATCGGAGTTAGGGTTGAGGTGCCAGCGGTAGTTACGGAGGAACTTACAAAAGCGCTGTATGAATCTAAACTTATCTATATTTCCCGGTCTTTTCAAGATCAGGTAAGAACATTTTGCATGAATCCAAATGGGTTTGTGTCGCCTGAGTTAAATGGAGATGTTGTTTTAGTAAACGGCCATAGTTATTCGGAAAAGAGGTCTGAGAACACAAATTTTGCCTTGTTAGTCAGCACCAATTTTACAGAGCCCTTTAAAGAGCCGACCGCTTATGGTAAATATATTGCTAGATTGGCAAATTTAATTGGCGGGGGAATACTGGTTCAGACTTTAGGTGATCTTCAATTAGGGCGTCGTTCCACCCCGGCTCGGATAGCCAAGAGTACTGTCAAACCGACTTTGGTCGGCGCGACACCGGGTGACTTAAGTTTCGTTTTTCCATACCGGTATTTAGCTGATATCAAAGAAATGCTTGAAGCACTAGACAAGCTGGCACCGGGGATAAATTCAAGAAATACTCTGCTTTACGGGGTAGAGGCCAAATTTTATTCGTCCAGATTGAAGTTGACATCCAACTTAGAAACTGAAATTGACAATCTTTACGCGATCGGCGACGGTGCGGGAATAACTCGCGGTCTTGTCCAGTCTTCTTGCTCGGGAGCGATAGTCGCTCAGTCTGTGCTAGAGAAAGGCCAAAGGAAATGAATCGCTTGAATTCGCGAAGACATTATGAAAGGTAGGCAGCTGTGCCCGCGACAATACTAGTAGGAACTCAATGGGGCGATGAGGGCAAGGGAAAGATAACCGATATCCTGGCCGATAAAATGGACCTGGTTGTCCGCTTTCAAGGCGGTAATAATGCCGGCCATACGGTTGTCAAAGGCGAGACTGAGCTGAAGCTCCACTTGATCCCGTCCGGAATTTTGTACTCTCATATAACTCCAATCATCGCTGACGGCGTGGTTATCGACCCCAAGACATTGATAGACGAGATCGAAGGGTTAAGCAGGAAGGGAATTCACGTCGATAAGCTGATCATAAGCGGCAACGCTCATCTGATTATGCCGTATCATAGACTTTTAGATCAGGCTGCTGAGACCCATCTTGGTAAGGCAAAAATAGGGACAACCCGCAGGGGCATCGGTCCCGCCTACACAGACAAAGCTACTAGAATCGGCATCCGCGCCCAAGATTTGCTCGATATGAAAATATTCCGCCAGAAACTTGCTCAGGTTCTGGTAATTAAGAATGAGATATTAACCAAGATATATGGATTACCGCCGCTTGAATTAGATGAGATCGTTCGTGAACACGAAGTGTACGCAGAGCGTTTAAAAGGGTTTATTAAAGATACATCGCTTTATATAAACAAAATGCTAGATTCCGGCAAAAGGGTAATTCTTGAGGGCGCGCAGGGTACTTTGCTCGATCTTGATCACGGTACTTATCCTTTTGTAACCTCATCTTCCCCGGTTGCCGGCGGAGCTTGCGCCGGGGCTGGTGTCGGTCCGCTAAAGATCGATACGGTCATAGGGATAGTCAAAGCCTATGTGACCCGGGTCGGGTCGGGACCGTTTCCGACTGAACTTGACGATGATGTGGGTATTCATATGCGAGATGTCGGGGGCGAATTTGGCACAACCACTGGTAGGGTGCGCCGATGCGGTTGGTTTGACGCTCTGATATTGCGCTATGCCTGTCGAATAAACGGTTTAAGCGACATGGTCTTGACCAAGCTCGATGTGCTGAGTGGTTTATCGCCGATAAAGATATGTGTCGGTTATAAATATCAGGGTAAGACCTATACGGAATTCCCTCCACATCAGACAATATTTCACAAATGCGAGCCTGTTTATGAGGAACACGAGGGCTGGAGTGAAAAGATAGATCAAGCCAAAACCATGGATGATCTACCTCAGGCAGCCAGAAACTACATCGCGCGAATCGAGGAATTGGCCGGTATCAAATTCTCGATAATTTCCGTCGGCCCCAAACGCGGCCAAAGTATATTCACTTAAATATTCTGCTAGTTTCACTCTTTTTTTTCGCTTATTATTAGATCAGATGCGAATACTTGTAATTGGGGGTGGCGGCCGAGAACACGCAATTGTTTGGAAGCTGAACGCCAGTCCCCTAGTTGAGAAAATATTTGCCCTACCCGG
>JAUWRD010000179.1 GCA_030610765.1 Actinomycetes bacterium | reverse complement strand
TAGGCAATAAAGGCGGCAGCCAGGAAAGTCATTCTGGTGCTGAGCAAGGCAAGGTGCTGATCAGCCAGATTGTCCGCCAGAAAGTTCATAATCGACCACAAAATGATCGATCCTATGAATAGGAAAAACGCGCGGGCAGCTTCTTTTCTTGAGCTTCTGAAAACCCACAGACCAAGCAATAAGTTTATGGTGACCGTTGTCACTAGTAAAAATATATCCATTGCACCGATTTCATATGACAGTTATATATGCATCGACAGGTAAGCACTTTCTATTAACTAAATTATTAGATTTGGTTGCGCTAATTCGAAGTAGCCCTAGCGAGAAGGCGCTTGGTCAAAGAAATTCCAAAGCTCGGGCGCTTTTTGGGGCATCAATTTCGCTTGGATAGATCTATCTAAAACCGCTGGTACTGTTATTGAGCCTTGATAGAAACCTGAAGAACCGATAGTCCGAAATTCAAAAAAGAGTTTTCTTTTGAAGACTTTATACAGCCTCTCGTCGACTGCCGCCAGCCAGATTGAGTGTTTCAGTAATTTCGATCTTTGCCAGGCAAAACGATAGAGTCCTTTTCCGACATTATTCTGGGGATGGGCTGACAGACTGCTGATTTCAACAATCTCTTTATCCGGAATACCGCTAAATCTCTGTTTTTGCTGCTCATCGATGTCGAAACAATTCAAAGTTGGCACCCCTATCTGGGTTTTTTGAATTTGTCTGATAGTCCCGACTATCTCCGGCTCTTGCTGGTTTAGGCCGGTACCCTCGAATTTTACGGCAATTAGGTACGTCGAGTTTTCAACATACTCGTCTTCGATCATTCCGGTCGGACTCGACTCACTAATAAACTTAGCCCTAAGATAACAATCGTGCTGGAAGCTTCTTGCCATCTCAATTTCCGGCCCCTCGGCAACCTTATAGACATAATCTCCGATTCTTTCAGGCGCAAGTTCCAATTTTTCTGAAAGTTTCACTGGATCCTTCGTTTCTTGACACCGCGAGCCAGCCAGTTTTGATCGGCGCAGCTTTTACCTGTCTCTACTTCCTGGTAATTGAGATTTCCAAACAGGTTGTTGACCTCGTTTTCATGAAAATGCTTATATTCTTTTTTCTTGACCTTATAATCGATAACCACATTCAGAACCGAAACCGTAGTTAATGCGGGGGCCATAATGATCGTCTTTCCAGCTTTAGAGAGCCGGTCGTTTAAAGAGTGAATGTTTTTAAATCTTTTTAAATGGTCTTTAAAAAGGATGGCTTTTTTAAAACTGGGAAGAGGATCCGAGACAACCATCCGCCCGCCGGGCTTTAAAAGATCATGAAATGTCTGCAATAGTGTTTCTGGATTACTGACAGTGTAAAGCACGTTGTTACAGACTATCCTGTCAAATGAGTTGCTCTTGAAGTTAAAGGCCTTGTTTAAGTCGTGTTTTGTAAAGTTAACGGTTAGCAGATTTTCACATTTGTTCTTCGCCTTTGCCAACATCACTCTCGACAAATCGACCGCTTCAATAACGACATCGGTTATTCCCTTTTCAGCCATGAAAAGCTCGAAGTTACCGGAGCCGCATCCCGCGTCCAGTAGCTTCATTCCCGGCTTCAGATCCAGGGCCTCGAGACAATCCCAAAGAAGTTGCCTGTAGGGTATGAGGTGATAGATGCTGTCGTAACACCTGGCGTAGATATTCCAGAAAAGATCGTTTCTTGCTGAGGAGTGATCTTCATCTTGAAAAGCGCTCAGGCTTCGCCCGGCCGCTCTTTTTTCCAAGCCGAAATCTTCCCCCATTGCTCCCCTCCAGCAATACGCCCGCGTTTGTAGTTTAGCTTACTTATTTACATGACAACCTGGCGCTCTCTATTCTTAACAGAATACGGCCCAGCGCACAACAAGCGCACACTAATTCGATTTATTACTGGTGGTTTGCGCAGCAACCGGCCAAGATCGTTGAGCGCTGGAAAAAGGTTCGATGAAGTTATTTCGAGCAGTAGCGGTGGTTGGAGTTGAACCAACGACAACACGGGTATGAATTCAAATCTGGCGTTTTCTGGCAGTTCGACTTAGTAGCTAGTAGTGTATCTGAGCAGGAGCAATGAGGAATCTTCTTTCTTGTTGCTCCTGCTTGTTTCTTGCTAATATGGCTTGTTTCCTTAGCAGTATCTTAGCTTCGGCCCCCAACGGAACGTTGTTCGAATATCTTGCATCCACAATCTAGCACTCTTTTTTTGATTACCCCTCACGCCCCATATAGCACTTTGCCTAGGTTTGAGTTTCTAATCGTTTAAGCGCTTGCCCAGCTTTTGAGGCCAATTGTTGAGTCAACTTCACTTCATCCTCGTTGAAGTGCCGGAACCTCCTAGCTTCAATAATGGTAACGGAACCGAGCGCTTCATCTCCCGCCAAGAGCGGTACGGTTAACAGAGATTTTGCTTGATAATACCGGACCAACCATGTCTTGGTCCTTGGGTCTTCGTATGCGTTATCTACAATAAGGGGTAACTTGGTGCTAACGGATAGAGGACCGCAGAGGGGC
>JAUWRD010000047.1 GCA_030610765.1 Actinomycetes bacterium | reverse complement strand
GGTCTATCTCGCCGACCACCTAAAGAGAGAAGGCTTTAGAGATCAATTAATTCTTGATCTTGCTCTAGCGCCTAACGGGCAAACCGTCAAAGAGCTAGAGAGAACAATCGCTGCTTTTTCTCCGCAAGTCATTGCTTTCTCATGGAGAAACATTCAGACATTTGGTCCTCATGATAATAGCCCCGCGCTGGACGCGGTTTTAAAGTTTGATTATTCTAATCGCCTTTGGGACAAGGCAAAGTCTGTCTATTCAGCGTCGACTATGATCATAGACCATATTCAGCAAATACATCGCAATTTCAGGCTCATCCAAAGTGCGACTCGAGTTGCGCCGAAAGCCCAGGTAGTAGTGGGCGGAGCGGCGTTTAGTGAATTTGCTGAAGCACTAATAAAGCGTCTCCCCGAGGGTGTAATTGGTGTAATTGGTGAAGGTGAAAATGCTTTATCCCAAATTGTTGCCGAAGGCGATCTTGATAACGAAAATGTCGTATACATGCAAGACGGAAAGGTCTTTCGAGGCCATGATGATAATTACTATGATCTAGCCTCGGCGGGCCCCGTAGATTTTAAGTATATTGCCGAGATATTTCCTGAGTTTGATCAGTATGTAAACGGTTTTATCGGGATACAGACGAAGCGAGGATGCCCCTACTCTTGTATCTTCTGTATCTACAATGTCCTTGAAGGGAAATGTCTACGTTTTAAGCGTCCCGAAGTTGTAGCTGATGAAGTTGAACAACTTAATCGTGAATATGGAGTCAACAAGATATGGTTTTGTGATTCACAATTCTGTTCTTCTAATAAGACAGTTAATCATGCCGAAGAGCTGCTCGATAATCTGATCGGGCGGAAGTTAAATATCGGCTGGACGGGCTATATCCGTCTTGACAATCTAACAAGAAGCTTCGCGAAAAAAGCACTGTCGAGCGGTATTTTAAGTTTTGAATTATCTTTTACCGGTTCCCAGAGGATCATAGATGAGTTATGTCTCGGATATCAACTTTCAAGACAACTTGAGAAATTTCAGATGATAAAAGATCTGGGTTATAGAGGTCAGCAAATCAAGCTCTATCTCCCCCTCAACTCTCCGGGAGAATCCGCGGAAACGATGCTTGAGACAATTAACGCGTGTAAAATTCTTTATGGACTTTTTGGTGAGGAAAATGTTGTACCGTGGATCTTCTTCCTGGCTATCCAACCGGGTACAGAATTAGAGCGTCGCCTGATCGTGTCGGGTTACTTGAAGGAAGACTATAACCCATTGTCATACAATCCATTTGCAATTAAAAAGTTGCTATATAATCCGCCGCCGTATGGGTCGATAGTGGCCCGCGCGCATCTTAAAGCCACGCGAGAGGCGCAAACACAAAACATAGGCATACAAACCCTGCGGGAGCTGGAAAAATCGCTTATCTCTGTTTAGCTCAAGCGGCTGGCTTTGATCGTTGCTCATCGGTTGAATCGGCCTCAGTGTGCATGTTCTCGAGAACGGATTTATCGTTAAGTCGGCGTCTTCTTTGAACACGTCGTCGCTGCCTTATGGAATCAGGTAACATCATCAGGTTCCAGAGCAAGGCGCGCCAGTATTCAAAAAAAGATCGAGGTTTGAGAGCCAGCAGGGACTTAAAGGATTTAACGATGCTGGTCTTTACAAATCTAAGCGAGCCGGTAGCGGCGCGGAGAGAGCCGTAGTTTTTTATTAGCATCCTCAAGCTGTTTCGGTGTTCTAAATAGTCACCTGTGGCTTCGGAGTTGTCCCCGTCGTGATAAGCGATTGACCATGGATTAACGACCGTTTTGCGTCCCATCAGCTTGGCGCGCCAGCAAAGGTCGGTGTCTTCAAGGCCATGTACACAAAGTTCGTCAAAGCCGCTAAGAGAGTAAAAGAGTTGCTTTTCTATCATAAAAATTGAGCTGGGAATCGAAAAAACCGGGTCAATTAATTCAATGTCGGGACTGAAAACATCCCGGTTTGCGAACGGGCGTCCAAATTCATTTACTTTCATGCCAATGCTCTTTAGCGTTCCATCAGGGCTCAAGATCAGCGGCCCCGCGATTCCCGTTTCGGCCTCAGATTTCATAGCGTCAACGAGTTTTCCGAGGGCCGTGCGGTGAAGCCAGGCGTTTTCGTCGATGAACAACAAGTATTGACCGCGGGCATTCTGAGCGGCTAGATTTCGGGCCCGGCAGAGATTCAGGTTGTATGGAGATTGATAAAGTGAAGTGTCTGGTCGATTTCTTACGATTTCTTTCAGTCTCGATCCGACCGTGCCCTCTTTGACAATAATAGTTTCAAAATTTGAAAACTCTTGATTATGCAGTGCCTCAAGAGTTGGTTTAGCGCCGCTCTCGGTTCCTTGAATAATGATAGTTGAAACAACTGGCGCGACAGTATCAGCCGCGCGCTTTTTGTTGGCGGCAATTAGATGCAGAGGGCTTTGTAGAATTTGCTTCACGTTTAAAGTTTATACCCAGGTTTTGTCTGATCATTCAGAATAAAGGGAAAAGAGGTTGAAGAATCGCGAATAGATTTACCATTTACTTACCTAGTGGTATACTGGCTGCGTAATCCCTTCTGCCCCGTGTGAAGGCGGGGCCGCATATGACCAGAGGAGGTCAAACTTTGCGTAATTACGAAATGATGACGATAGTCAGTCCCGACATCGAAACCGAACCGTACGAAGCCTGGATCACAAAGACCGAAAAACTCATCACCAAAAACAAAGGCAAAATTGAATCAATTGACCGGTGGGGACGGAAACGATTAGGCGTTGAAATCCAGCATTTTAAGGATGGCAACTACTCAATATTTTATTTTGCGGGTCTCACAACAACGGTCAAAGAAATCGACAGGTTGATGAAGATTGACGACGATGTTTTGCGTTTTATGATAGTTAGAAAACCGGAAAAAGCATAAATTAAGGAGTCTTTGTGGCGAGCTTAAACAGAGTCATTTTAGTCGGAAACTTAACTCGTGATCCCGAGTTGCGTTTTACACCTAATGGCAGCGCGGTGGCTGGTTTTGGATTGGCCGTTAATCGCACTTATACAAACAAGCAGGGCGAAAAGGTTCAAAATGTAGATTTTTTTAATATTGTTGTCTGGGCCAAGTTAGCAGAGCTTTGTAACGAGTATATACACAAGGGCAGCCCGGTGGCACTCGAAGGCCGGCTTCAAAGCCGTTCATGGGAGACTGATGAGGGGCAAAAAAGATCAGTCGTCGAGGTGGTAGCGGAGAATGTTCAGTTTTTAGGAAGACCGGGTTCAGGTTCGGAGTCAGCTGGTGGCGGAGAGCGGCCGGCTGAGGTTAAAACCGGGGCCGATAAGAGCGCCGGGGAAAATCCGGTGGAAGATATTGATTTAGGGGATGATATCCCATTTTAATTTTGGAAGTCACATTTATGAATGCTGTAAGGAGGATTTAATTTGGCTGGAGATTTTCAGAGAAAACCGAGACGCAAGTTTTGTGGTTTTTGCAAAGACAAAGTCGATTATATTGACTACAAAGATGTCGCCTTGCTAAAAAGGTATATGAGCGAAAAAGGCAAGATAAGACCTCGTAGGATAACAGGCAATTGTACTCAACACCAAAGAGACTTAGCGATCGCCATAAAAAGAGCCCGGGAAGTGGCGTTAATAGCATACAGCCGGAAGTAATCGTGAACCGGTCATCTATGCCGGTCGCGTCGCTTGTAACATTTTCTGTTTTATCGATTGCCGCCGCTGTTTTAGTGCCTTTTTGGTACATTACCCTGGCTTTTTCCCCGCTACCGGTCTATCTCGCGCTAAAAGGGAAAGGGCTTGTGGCGGCCGGTCTGGTATTTTTAGCTATCATTGCTGTCGACGGGCTGTTATTAGGGTTTGTTTCGCTTGCGCCAGCCCTTGTGATGTTAACTCTGGGGTATACGGGCGGGTTTTTAAGTCCGGCTCTGCGGCCGGGACGGAGAATAATGTTAACATCCGTCGTTCTTTTTACTGTCTTCTCCCTCTTAGGGGTGGTGGCTTTTATGGCGGACAGGCCGGGCGCGACTAAGATATGGACGCGAGAATCCGCTACCATTGAGAAGCGTCTTCTGGCACAAGCTGGTGATTCCGGGGTGGACTCCACTGTTTTAGAGGGGGAGATTACCAAGTTTATCAGCGTGGCTCCCTATCTCTTTTTTGGAATGACGGCACTAGGGTCGGTTTGGCTTGTGGGTTCAAACTACTTGCTGACTGGTCGTTTGGCTAAGGCCCGAGATTATGAGTGGAGCGATTTGCCAAAATTTTCAACTTGGCAGATGCCGTGGTATTTAGTGTATGGTTTTATTTTGGGGCTAATAGGCTTTTTGTTTAATGAGTCTTTTGGCGTCTACGGATTTTATGCCTTTGCCGCCGGCCTTAATCTTTTACTGGTTTTTGGGGCATTATATCTAATCCAGGGAATATCGGTTCTCTTTTTCTACCTTGAGAAAAAGACGGCAAATACCGCTGTCAAGATCGGCGTGGTTTTTTTAGCCATTTTCATTCAGCTTTTTTTTCAAGGAATAAGTTGGCTTGGTGTCTTCGATACTTGGTTTGATCTGAGGCGGCTGGCAACCACGAAGTAATATGGTAAGCTAAAAAATGGAGGTCAAAAGTATGCAAATTATATTAAAGAAAGAGGTCCCTTCTCTTGGGCGTGAGGGAGATATTTTGAAGGTTGCCCAAGGTTACGCTAATAACTACTTAATTCCTAATGGCTTTGCGGTGGCCGCGACATCAGGAAATCTCAAGCAATTAGACGAACGCCGATCAGGCATCAAAAAGCGCCAAGAAGCGCATCTGGCTGAAGCTGAAGAGCAGAAGGCGAAGATTCACGAGAAGTCATTGACAATGATTGTCAAAGCAGGTGCCGAAGGTCGTCTCTACGGTTCTATCTCAACAAAAGATATGGCTGAAGCAATTGAGAAAGATCTCGGCCTGGCCGTTGATCGTCGACGAATTGAGCCGTCCGATTCCATTAAAGAGGTCGGCGAAGTAATGATCAAGCTCAAATTATATCCGGGAGTCGAGGCTTCTGTTTTAGTGAAAGTCATGCCGGAAGTGTCTGATGAGGAAGAAGTATCTGAGGCACTTGTGAATGAGGAAGTAAAAGACGAAGACGCATCTGCTGTGTCTGCGAAAGAAGAAGTAACAGAAGAATCTAAAGACGAAGACTTGGAAGTAAAAGAGAAGTAGTTGGTCAGTAAAGAACTGAAAACGGTTGATCCGACAACTTTTGATCGTGTTCCGCCCCATAATATGGACGCGGAAAAATCTCTGTTGGGCGCGATGCTCCTGTCATCCACGGCCACAGGGGACATCATTGAAAAAATCCATGATCAGGATTTTTATCGAGAAGCTCACCGGCACATATTCCTGGCCGTAACTAAACTTTATGTCGCGGGCGAGCCGCCTGACCCTATTATGGTTGTCGAAGAACTTAGCAAGATGGGCGTGTTGGAAAGTATTGGCGGCAAATCCTACATATACACCTTAGCGAATTTTGTGCCGACCGCCGCTAACTCAACCTACTATGCTGAAATTCTCTATAGACATTCTGTCCTCCGGGGCTTGATCCGTGTCGCGACCGACATCGCCGCTATTGGCTATGAGGCGCCTGACAATGTTGAAGCGGCCATAGACAAGGCTGAATCACTAATTTTCGATGTTTCAAAAAAAAGGATCTCTGAAAAGTTTGCTCAGCTCGACGGTCTTCTAACCGAGAACTGGGAGCTCATGGACAAACTGGCCGCGGCGGGATCTGATATTACCGGGGTTGCGACCGGCTTTCGGGATCTTGATAAGCTGACCTCGGGTTTCCAGCCATCAGACCTCATAGTAATCGCGGCCCGACCGGCTATGGGTAAAACTTCTTTCGCGCTTGACCTGGCTCGACATATAACCACAAGCGGTGAAAAAGCTGTGGCCATTTTTTCTTTGGAGATGTCAAAGATTCAAATTACCCAAAGACTTCTCTGTTCAGAGGCGAAGGTCCAGAGTCAACGGCTTAGAAGCCCGGCCAGCTTGAGCGATCAGGAAAGCCAAAAACTTGTGGCAGCGACTGGTCGGCTGAATAAAGCCAAGATATTTGTTGACGATACAGCTAACATCACGATTATGGAAATAAGGGCAAAAGCGCGTCGATTGATAGCCCGTGTAGATCTCACAATGATTATTGTCGATTATATGCAACTAATTCAGGGTGGCGCAAGGAGCGAGAACCGACAGCAAGAGATATCCGAAATATCGAGAGCGCTTAAGGTCCTCGGGCGGGAACTAAATATCCCGGTTGTCGCGGTCTCTCAGCTTTCTCGAGCTGTTGAAAATCGGACAGAGGATAGGCGGCCTCGTCTCGCTGATTTGCGCGAATCCGGGGCTATCGAGCAAGATGCCGACCTAGTGATTTTCATCTACAGAGATGAACAGTACGATCCTGAAAGTGAAGACAAAGGCAAGGCGGAGATCATAATCAGGAAGCATCGTAATGGTCCAACCGGTACTGTTTATCTCCAATTCGACGAGAAATACGCCAAATTCGGCAACCTTGCCCCCGGCTATCGAAGAGATGAGTAAGTCTTTTAATTAACCCGTTTGTTGAAAAAACTGTGTGCCAGGATTGCTCCCATCGTCGCTGCTATGAAATCAATTATTAGATCCTGACCTTCAGGAGTTCGCCCCCGAACAAGAGATTGGTGCCATTCATCGCTGAATCCATAAGCTGTAGCCAAAAGAAGCGCGATAAAGATAATTGTATTATTTTTTAATTCGGTCGTTCGCGTTAAAGCAAACCAAAAGAGACCGGATAAAACTGAGTATTCAACAATATGGCCAACATATGATTTCCACCATGGACCAGGAAGTCCAGTCAGAGTTGACATGTAAAAAATAAGCATCATCCAGACTAATGCTGGCAACCACCAAACTATTTTTTGCGCTGATGACATGTGCCTAGTATGAGCTAGCAACAATCTTGGCGCAAATGATGTAAGAAAATGATGAAGCGCCTTTTTTTTGGGAATAGTTATGATCATGGAAATAAAAAAAGCTACGATATTTACGTCGCCCACATGTCCGTTTTGCGTTTTGGCGAAGAGTTTTCTTCGTGATAAGGGTGTTGATTTTGAAGAGAGAGATATTTCTGAGGACATCGAAGCACGTCAGGAAGTAGAGGATCTCACAGGTCAAAATGGTGTTCCGGTTATTTCAATAGATGGAGACATTGTGGTTGGCTTCAACAGGACCTTATTGGAATCGCTAGTTACCGAGAATTAGAGGTTTTTGACTCTTCCCCCCGCTCCCTTTTAAGTCTTATAATAGAGCTACACTACGGTAATTTCGATTAGCAAAAACGGCGAGGAGAATCTATTGGATACGCGACTCAAATCTCCAGCCACAGACGGTCTATTTGCTGCGATTTTGTCTTTGAAAACGACCGAAGAGTGCTACGGTTTTTTCGAGGACGTCGCTACTGTGTCCGAGCTAAAATCAATGGCGCAAAGGTTGGAGGTAGCCAAGTTACTTGATGGCGGGGCTAGCTATATTGAGATAGCTGAAACCACTGGCGCCAGTACTGCCACAATTAGCAGGGTAAAGCGTTGTCTTAATTATGGGGCTGACGGTTATCGTTTGGTTCTGGATAGATTGAAGGCTAAGTAATTTGTCAGGTTTTGTTCATCTTCACGTACACACGGAGTTCTCTTTACTTGATGGTGCTATTAGATTAAACGATCTTGTCAGGCAAGCCCACGACCTTGGAATGCCGGCGGTGGCCGTTACTGATCATGGCGCCATGTATGGTTGTGTAGAATTCTATAAGCAAGCAGTAGCGGCCGGCGTCAAGCCCATTTTGGGTTGCGAGGTCTATGTCGCCCCCAATAGCCGCCTTGATAAAAATGTCGGCCGGGAAAAGTCCAACCGCCATCTCACCCTTTTAGCCACAAACTTAACCGGCTATCGCAATTTAATGCACTTGGTCTCCTATGCTTTTATAGAAGGTTTTTACTATAAGCCTCGCGTCGATTGGGAATTGCTAGAGCGTTACCATGAAGGTTTGATTGCTCTTAGCGGTTGCCTCAGTGGCGAGCTCCCGAAGTTGATCTTATCCGGGGATGTTGAAGCTGCTAAGCGCAAAGCCCAAGCTTATGCTGGATTGTTTGGCGAAGATAACTATTTTATTGAGATCCAAGATCAGAAAATAGCTGAACAAAAGGAAGTTATGCCGGCCCTGGCTCAGATAGCAAAAGAGCTCGGCCTTGGTTTGGTGGCAACGAACGATGTTCACTATTTAAGACGCGAGGATAGCACCGCCCACGATGTTCTGCTTTGCATTCAGACCGGCTCAACCATGGAAGAAGAAGGCCGCATGCGGTTTAGTTCCGATGAGTTTTATCTGAAGTCGGACAAAGAGATGGAAGCTTGTTTTCCTGATTATCCTGAGGCAATTAGCAATTCTCTGGCTATAGCCGAAAAGTGTCAGGTGGAACTTGATCTTGGTCGCACGCTATTGCCAGAATGCGAGACCCCTAAGGGTCACGATCTCACCTCTTATCTGGAGGAGCTTTGTCGGGAAGGTCTGGCAAGACGCTATGAACATATCACTGACGAAATTGAGGAGCGACTCCGTTATGAACTGGATGTTATAAAAAAGACGGGGTTCGACGGCTATTTCTTGATCGTCTGGGATTTCATTGTCTTTGCTAAAAAATCAGGGATTAAAGTCGGCCCGGGTCGTGGATCAGCGGCCGGCAGTATAGTGGCCTATGCTCTTGGCATAACTGAAATCGATCCGATAGCTCACGGCTTACTTTTTGAGCGTTTCTTAAATCCGGAACGCATAAGCATGCCTGATATTGATATCGATTTTTGTTATGTTCGCCGCGACGAGGTTATCAAATACGTCGCGGAAAAATATGGTAGCGACCGGGTGGCCCAGATCATCACTTTTAGCACAATGGCCGCGAGAGCCGCTATTCGAGACGCTGGTCGAGTTTTTGGCGTGCCTTACGGGCAAGTCGATCGGATAGCCAAATTAATTCCCGAGATTCCCGGTACAACATTGGAAGCCGCCTTGTCTGCCGTGCCCGACCTTCAGCAGGCATATGACACTGAGGAAGTGACCAAAAAGATCATGGACACGGCCATGAGTTTAGAGGGAATTGTTCGGCAGGATTCAATTCACGCCGCCGGCGTTGTTATTGCCAAGGAAGCCTTACCAAATTATGTACCGATTCAAAAGAAGGCCAATACTGAGATAGTCACGCAGTATCCAATGCAAGCCATACAAGATATCGGTCTTCTAAAGATGGATTTTCTGGGTTTGAGAACCCTAACCGTTATTGGCGACGCGGTCGAGAACATCAAACGCTTCCGTGGCAAAGTGATCGACATTAACGACATACCAACTACCGATAAAAGAACTTTCAAGTTGCTCAAAAAGGGTGACAGCATCGGTCTTTTCCAACTGGAAAGTTCTGGCATGAGGTCTTTAATGCGCGATCTGGCGCCGACAACTTTTCAAGACATAGTGGCTCTTTTGGCCCTCTATCGCCCGGGTCCGCTCCAGAGCGGAATGGTAAAAGATTTTGTTGATTGCAAACATGGCCGGAAAGTAATCAATTACCCGCACCCGTCACTTGAGCCCATTCTTAAAGAGACTTACGGCATGATCGTCTACCAGGAACAGGTCATGCGAGTAGCCACGACGATGGCCGGGTTTACCTTAGGTGAAGCCGATATCTTGCGCGGGGCTATGTCTAAAAAGAAAGCGGAAGTGCTGGCCGAACAAAGAGAGAAGTTTATTAGTGGCGCTAAAGATAAAAACATAGACAAAAAGATCGCCGGTAAAGTTTTTGATCTGGTAAATCATTTTGCCGGTTATGGATTTAACAAAAGTCACAGCACGGCATACGCGGTCATATCTTATCAAACGGCCTATTTGAAAACGCACTATCCAGGCGAGTTTATGGCGGCGCTGCTCACATCGATTATGGACAACAAAGACAAGGTTGCCCAGTATGTCAACGAGTGTCGGCGACTCAAGATCGAGGTGTTGCCGCCTGATGTTAACGAAAGTTTTCTGGGCTTCACACCTGTCGACAAGCGTATCCGATTCGGTCTGTCCGCGGTTCGTAATGTTGGCGCCGGCGCGATCGAGGCAATCATAGCCGCGCGCGAAGAGAAGCCGTTTACCTCCTTTGACGATTTTTGTTTACGAGTTGATAGCACGGCCTTAAATAAGCGCGCCCTTGAGAGCCTGATAAAAGGTGGGGCTTTTGACTCTCTTGGAATGACGAGGAAATATCTCTTAAGTATTTTTGAGCAATCCGCGGAAGCCGCCGCTAAGCGTCGACGCGAGATCGAATCCGGTCAATATAGTTTATTTGCCGGGACCCAAGAAGACTCCGCCGTGGATACGCCATTGCCTGAATCTGCCAAAGAGGAGTTAGACAAGCAGGTTCTGCTGAGTTACGAAAAAGAGATGCTAGGGCTTTATGTCAGCGATAATCCGCTTCTTGAATTGGCTAAGATATTGGAGGCTCAGACGACATCAATTGCGGCGGTCCGGGAAAAGAAAGATGGCTCCATCGTGACTATTGGTGGTTTGGTCGGCAAAATCAACCGGATCACAACGCGCAAAGGCGAAGGCATGGCATTCGTTGTCATTGAGGGTCTTGAGGGGTCAATGGAGGTCGTGGTTTTTCCCGCCGTCTTAGAAAAACACCGAGCTCTTGTAGTTGAGGACGCTATCATAAAAATCAAAGGGCGGATTGATGTAAAAGAAGATGAAGTTAAGCTAATCGCGCGCGATATAGCGCCTCTTGAAACTAAAAAAACAATGAAAAAGCAAGCGCTATATTTAAAGGTAGTCAACGATCGTCTCGACAAGCAATTGATAGCGAAGTTGCACCAGGTTTTAACAGCTCATCCGGGAGACGCAGAGGTTTACCTGCATCTTCATGATGGCGGAGACTTCACAACTTTGCGTCTTTCGAGAGATTTTCAAGTGGCGAGCTCCGGCCCCGTTATCGGTGAGCTGAGCGGCCTTCTGGGAGATGGGTCGGTAACAGTCAGCTAGGCGACTGATATTATATCCCGCCTATGCGGCTGGCAACGGGTTGATGCGTTCAATCTCTTTCTTGCTCATTTGGGCTGCATCCCAAAGATCCACAGCGCGCTGTGCGTTGAGCCAGAATTCCGGGGTGTTACCAAACAACCGAGCTAGCCGAAGAGACATCTTTGGGCTCACTGCTCGGCGTTCTCGTATCAACTCATTGACTGTCTGGCGCGAGACACCAAGTGTTTTGGCAAAACTGGAAACTGTCAGTTCATAGTCCGGCAAATAATCTTCTCGCAACATTTCGCCAGGATGGGTCGGCCGTCTCTTTCTTTCTCCCGTGTTTTTGATGCTCATATTGTATCTCCTCTAGTGATAGTCTGTAAGCTCCACGTCAAAGGCATCGCCATCAACAAGACTAAAACAAATACGCCACTGGTTATTTACCGTTATGCAGTATTGTCCTTTTCTGCCCTTGCCAAGCCCATGTAGACGGTTGCTCGGGGGAACTCTTAAATCATCCAGACTTGTTGCTAAATCAATATATTCTAATTTCCGTACCGCCCGACGGTAAATATCAGGTGGGAAATGTTTTGATTTTCCTTTTGTATATACCTCACGCGTATGCTTATCAGCAAACGTTTTGATCATATATTGATAGTGAAGTGTCACGTGACACTTGTCAATCTTTTTTGCATACCGACAGGGGTCAGAGGCATCGCGTTGAGTTCTCCGCGGTTACGCCCTTATCCATCGAGATCGTCTGGCTGATAGTAGATGGTATGAAATGTCCTAAATGTCAGGCCGAAAATCAAGACGGCGCTATTTTCTGCAGCCTCTGTTTCACTTCGTTTGAGGGTCCCGATAGCGCCAGCGTAATCAGCGAGAATACTGAAAAAACAGAAATTGATCCGATTAATTTGAGCTGAAAAGCACTCGATTCAAAAGCAAAGTATATCAATCCAAGGCTCTATCTTTTGCGCAAGACCGCCGTCAAAGCAGTTGGCGGTGGTCCAAAGATCTTGATTTTAACAATAACGAAGTTGCTAACGTTCACTTTGTGGTAGAGAGTGAGGCTCTTCAAAATCAATTAGACACGTTGCCGTCTCCGCTTAACTGGGTTCGATGAACGCAAGTTAGACCACAGACTCTTGTTTGACGTCCCAAACTTGATCTCTCTTCATCCTTGACAACTCACTATTCCTTGGGTAATGTCTAAC
>JAUWRD010000060.1 GCA_030610765.1 Actinomycetes bacterium | reverse complement strand
TTCTGCTAGTTTCACTCTTTTTTTTCGCTTATTATTAGATCAGATGCGAATACTTGTAATTGGGGGTGGCGGCCGAGAACACGCAATTGTTTGGAAGCTGAACGCCAGTCCCCTAGTTGAGAAAATATTTGCCCTACCCGGAAACGGTGGAATAGCTGAGCTCGCGACATGTCGGCCAGATTTGCCAATCGACAGCGGGCTTATTAAGTGGGCCGCTGAGGAGCGGATAGATTTAGTAGTTATCGGCCCTGAAGCTCCGCTCGTTGCCGGCTTAGCTGATCAGTTCAGTCAGGCCAATATCCCCGTCTTTGGGGTCTCAGCGGCAGCAGCCAAACTCGAGGGCAGCAAGGCATACGCAAAAGAGATAATGATCGCCGCCGGAGTTCCGACCGGCGCGGCGCTGGAATTCACTGACTACCAAGAGGCGGAGGCTGCAATTGCTGATTGGAAAGCCCCTTATGTAATAAAGGCCGATGGCCTAGCCGCGGGCAAGGGAGTGATAATTACCGAAGATGAGGCGGAGGCCAGGCAAGCCCTAAAAGATTGTCTGATTGACCAACGATTCGGGGAGGCCGGTCAAAAAGTACTCGTCGAGGAGTTTTTGGCGGGTCCGGAGGTGTCAGTCTTAGCCTTTGTTGATGGCGAGACTGTTCACGTTATGCCGCCGGCCCAAGACCACAAACGCGTCGGAGAGGGCGACACAGGTCCAAACACAGGCGGTATGGGCGCTTATGCCCCTGCCCCTTTTCTCGACAAAAACGGGTGTGAAAGAGCAGTTGCTGATATAATAAAGCCGACCGTCAAAGCATTGGCGGATCGAGGGGTTGGCTATAGAGGAATCCTATACGTCGGCTTGATATTAACCAAAAACGGACCGAAAGTGCTTGAGTTTAACGTTAGGTTTGGCGATCCAGAGACACAAGCTCTTCTACCTTTACTCGAAAGTGACTTGGCTGAAGTAATGTTGGCTTGCGCTCAAGGCAGGCTTGCGGATATTGAGATCATATGGTCGCAAAAGAAATGTTTGAGTGTGGTTATTGCTTCCGAGGGTTATCCGCAGTCACCGATTGTCGGTCGTCAGATTACAGGTTTGGAGACAGCGGGTGAGATGGATGTGGAAATATTTCACGCCGGCACTAAACTGAAAGACAACCAACTGATTACCAGCGGCGGTCGAGTTCTAAATGTCAGCGCCGTCGCAGATTCTTTTACCGAGGCTAGAGATCGGGTCTATAGAGCCTTAGGTCAGATCAATGTTCCGGGCGGGCACTTTCGCCGTGACATTGGAAAGCATCTAAACTAGATCGACTAACGATTATATTTGGATAAATAGTGAGTTTGATGAGCATAGATTATGCTTAGAAGGAGGGGTAGATGGCCGGACCG
The DNA here is from genome assembly GCA_030610765.1 of Actinomycetes bacterium. Taxonomy (GTDB): domain Bacteria; phylum Actinomycetota; class Aquicultoria; order CAJVYJ01; family JAUVQD01; genus JAUVQD01. The sequence goes on along the minus strand of JAUWRD010000060.1, from coordinate 8,555 downwards.
CTTGTTTCTGTGGTGATGGGTAGCGCGTCTGATACTGAGGCAATGAAGCCTGTCGGGGAAAGTCTGACATCTTTTGGTATTGGATTCGAGGAAAAAATAATTTCGGCGCATCGCAGCCCGAAAAAATTGCGTGATTATATCGAACAGCTGCAATCTCGACAGTTCGGGGTAATAATAGCCGGAGCCGGTAAAGCCGCGCATCTTCCCGGTGTTATTGCCTCTTTAACTATTTTGCCCGTTATCGGAGTACCAATGCGAACTTCCGATCTAGGCGGGATGGATTCACTACTCTCAATTGTGCAGATGCCAAGAGGCGTGCCAGTGGCCACAGTGGCCATAGGCGGCGCTGTCAACGCCGCGATTTTGGCGGCCCAAATATTAGCGATCAAGCACCCGGCGATTGCTGAGCGCTTGATCGCCTATAAAGCGGAACTTGCCGGTCCATCGGAGACTTCATGATAGAACGCTATACCCTGCCGGCCATGGGCGGTCTTTGGACTGAACAGGCCAAGTATGAAAGATGGTTAGCGGTTGAAATGGCCGCGACTGAAGCCCAGGCCGAGATGGGATATATCCCCGTTGATGTTCCGGAAAAGATTAAAGAAAAAGCTGTTTTCGATGTCGCGCGGATAGAAGAGATTGAGGCTGAAGTTCATCACGATGTTTTGGCGTTTCTAACCAATCTCTCAGAATCAACTGGTCCTGAGGGTCGTTTTGTCCACCACGGCATGACGTCATCGGACGTTGTGGACACAGCTTTATCAATCGGTATGCAGGACGCGGCCGATATTCTAATCAAAGATGTTGAAATTTTGCTGCCGGTGCTGAAGGCACAAGCTATTAAGTATAAAGATACGGTGACGATCGGTCGCACGCACGGTATTCACGCGGAGCCGACTACTTTTGGTCTGAAGATATTGCTTTGGTATTTTGAGATGGAACGCAATCTTGAGAGGCTTAAGGACGCCCGCGAAATAGTTTCGGTCGGAAAGTTTTCCGGCGCGGTCGGCACATACTCTAATATTGATCCGGAAGTTGAAAGACTGGCCTGCGCTAAACTAGGTCTGTCACCGTCGCCGGCGTCAAATCAGGTGATTCAGCGGGACCGGCACGCCCAGTATATGTCCACGTTGGCAATCGTCGGCGCCACAATTGAAAAAATATCGACAGAAATTCGTCACCTGCAAAGGACAGAGGTCTTAGAGGTTGAAGAACCTTTCGCCGTCGGTCAAAAGGGCTCCTCGGCAATGCCGCACAAGCGGAACCCGATTATTACCGAAAGGTTAACTGGTATGGCCAGGTTAATGCGAGGTTTCGCGACAGCCGCGCTAGAAGATGTCGCGCTTTGGCACGAAAGAGACATCTCGCATTCCTCGGTCGAAAGAGTAATAGTCCCCGATGCCACTATTTTGCTCGACTATATGCTGCAAAAATTAACGGGGGTCATAAAGGGCCTCCAGGTTTATCCCGAGAACATGCAAGATAACCTGGATAAAAGCCAGGGGTTGGTTTTCTCGCAACGTGTTCTTCTAACCCTGATTGGCAAGGGTCTCTCCCGAGAAAAAGCTTATCTTTTAGTTCAACGCAACGCCATGGCAAGCTGGAAGGAGAAGCGATCTTTCAAAGACCTTCTACTCAATGACGACGAGGTCAAAGGGTGCTTGTCAGAGCAAGAAATAGACAGTTGTTTTGAAGTCGCCCGCTATCTTGAAAATATCGACAAAATATTTGCGAGAGTTGACGGTTGAGGGTAGACCGCCAAGACGTTATCATTAAGACAATTGACGAGGAGGGGAGTATATGACTGAAGATTTTAGCGGTTGTCACGTTCCTTTAATTACACCGTTCAAAGATGATTTGGCATTGGACGAGCCGGGCCTGCGCCAGTTGGTTAACCACTTTATTGAGGTCGAAAAAGTCGATGGTCTAGTGCCTTGTGGTACGACCGGTGAATCGCCGACTCTGACAAACGAAGAACACGACCGGGTCATCGAGATAGTAGTTGATGAGACTGCCAAAAGAGTTCCTGTTATCGCTGGAACCGGCTCAAATTCTACTCAAGAAGCCATCGTGCGGACAAAGCATGCTGAGTCTGTCGGGGCTGACGCTAGCCTGCAGGTAGCTCCCTATTACAACAAGCCAATGCAAGCGGGAATCATGGCGCATTATGAGGCCATTGCGAAGGCTACAAATCTGCCGATCATTATATATAATATTCCTTCAAGGACCGGTCGAAATATTGAGCCGAAAACTATAATTGAGCTCGCGAAAATAGACAACATTGTCGGGTTGAAAGACGCGGCTGGTGACTTGAATCAAACAATGGCGATTATCCGGGCACTGACTGCAAACGGCAAGCCTTTCTATGTCCTTTCAGGTGAAGATCCAATGACCTTTGCGATGATGTGCCTCGGTGGCCACGGGACAATTTCGGCGGTCGCCAATGTTGTTGGCCGTGAGTTCACTGAGATGTGTCATTTAGCTCGAGCTCGCGAGGTAGAAAAAGCCAGGCGCATTCACTACCGATTGTTGCCGCTTATCAATGCTCTTTTTATTGAAACAAATCCAGTGCCGGTAAAGGAAGCCATTGGGATGATGGGTCTGCCAGCCGGGCCGCCAAGATTGCCGCTGGTACCATTAAGGCCGGAGAATCGGGCGTTCCTCGCTGAGGTGCTAAAAGAAGCCGGACGGCTTTCTTGAAAAAACCTTCTTCCCAGGGAAAAGTTCGAGATATCTTTGATTTAGGCGACAAACTTCTTCTCGTTACCTCTGACCGTATTTCAGCATATGATTTAATTCTGCCTAGTCTGATTCCGGACAAAGGCCGGGTTCTGACCGCGCTATCAATTTTCTGGTTTTCGCGAACCCACGGCTTAATCAAGAATCACTTTATTTCAGACAAAGTCAAAGATTTCCCCGACGTCGGTCTTGAGAAAGACTATTTAGCCGGCCGCACACTGTTGGTAAAAAAAGCTAAGGTTGTTCCTTTTGAGTGCGTTGTTCGCGGCTATCTTGCCGGGTCGGCGTGGGCAGAGTATCAGGAACACGGCACCGTTGCCGGCCAAGTCGTGCCTGAGGGTATGGTCGAATCGCAGAAGTTCCCCGAGGCTCTTTTTACGCCTTCAACAAAAGCCACAGATGGGCACGATGAAAATATCACCGTGGCTCAGTTGGAAAACGAAGTCGGCAAAGATCTGGCGCAGAAGTTGCAACAGGCCAGCCTGAATCTTTACTGCTTCGCCGCTAACTTCGCGCACTCTCGAGGGATAATCATTGCCGACACTAAGTTTGAATTCGGCTTTGTAGATGACCAGCTGACATTGATAGACGAAGCCCTGACCCCGGATTCATCTCGTTTTTGGCCGCTAGATGATTATGAAATCGGTCGGTCTCAACCGAGTTTTGATAAACAATATGTCCGTGATTGGGTGGACGAATCCGGTTGGGATCACAAACCCCCTGCCCCGGAGTTGCCCAATGATATTATTCAAAAGACCAGTGACAAATATATTGAGGCTTTTCAGAAATTGACCGGCACTGTGTGGTCAACGGTTGAGGAGAGCCCTTAAGTGGCGGAAGGCCACCGTGTTGAAGTCGCTTTCAAAAACTCTGAGCTAGACGCGCGCGGACCTTCTGTTAAGCATCAGATTGAACAAGACCTAAATCTAGAGGTTCTCTCTGTAAAAGTGCGCAACATTTATTACCTTGATAAAGATTTTGGCGAAGAAGAAGCTACGCTTATAGCTCGGGATCTGCTGACGGACCCGGTTTTGCAAGATTTTTCATTTCAAGCTAGCCCGCTATCCGGGGTTGATTGGGTGGTCGAGGTCGGTTATCTTCCAGGCGTTACCGATAATGTCGGGCGGACAACCGCTGATGCTATCGCTGACATGCTTAAGCTTGGCACCAAGTCAGATTTTGTCAGGACTGCCACGGTCTACTTGATCGAAGGTCAAATAGATCGCGATCAGGCTGAGTATGTTTGTCTTGGACTCTTGGCTAACCCCCTGGTTCACTCTTATGAAGTTTTTGACGCGTCCGCTTACGGTCATGTAGGATACAGACCGCCGCTGCCGCCATCTGTCCATGAACCAACGGTTAAAACCGTGGTTTTGCCAAACGATGATGAGGGTCTCGAACGGCTAAGTCGCGAGGGGCTTCTTTCGTTAACCGTGGCGGAAATGCGGGCCATCAAAGACCATTTTCAAAAACCGCCTGTTCAGGAGCAGCGAACCAGCGCCGGCTTGCCGGATCAACCAACTGATATAGAGCTTGAAACGCTGGCTCAAACTTGGTCGGAACATTGCAAGCACAAAATATTCAATAGCCACATAACCTACACCGAGCCGGGGTCAGAGCCGGTTGTCATCGATAGTCTGTTTGATACTTACATTCGCCGGGCGACAGAGCGCGTTAGTCAGGAAAATGATTGGCTCGTTTCGGTCTTTAGCGATAACGCCGGCATTGTTTCCTTTAGCGAAGAATATAATTTGGTTTTTAAGGTTGAAACCCATAACCACCCGTCGGCTCTCGATCCGTATGGCGGGGCGCTTACTGGCATTGTCGGTGTCAATCGAGATCCGATGGGCACTGGCATCGGCGCGGAACTAATATTTAATACCGATGTTTTCTGTTTTGGCCCTCCCGATATGCTGGAAGAAGAGTTGCCGGCAGGTATCTTGCATCCTCGCCGGGTTTTTAGAGGTGTTCGCAAAGGGGTTGAGGATGGCGGCAACAAAATCGGCATCCCCACTGTGAATGGCGCTATTCTCTTTGACGATGCTTACACCTATAACCCCCTGGTCTTTTGCGGGACAGGCGGGATAATGCCGAAAGTCATTCAGGGACTGCCGTCGCATGAGAAAACTATTGAGCCAGGCGATCTTGTTGTTATGGTCGGCGGACGCATCGGCAAAGACGGCATACACGGCGCTACGTTTTCATCAGTAAAGCTAGAAGAAACCACACCCCCGGCGGTTGTACAGATCGGCGCGCCGATCGTTCAGAAAAAGATGATGGACGCTTTAATTGAAGCCCGCGATCTTGGTCTTTATCGCGCGATCACCGACAATGGCGCAGGCGGCCTATCCTCTTCGGTCGGGGAAATGGCCGAGTTCAGCGGCGGGGTCGAAGTTGATTTGGAAAAAGCGCCTCTCAAATATCCCGGCCTCGATCCTTGGGAGATGTGGATATCAGAATCACAAGAGAGAATGACATTGGCGGTTCCGCCAGAGAAAATCGACCGGCTTTTAAAGTTATTTACCTCCCGCGACGTTGAGGCAAGTTCAATCGGCACCTTTACTGACGATGGTTTTCTGTCTGTCAGTTTCAACGGCAAACTAATAGCCCAACTGGATCTTGAGTGGCTCCACAAGGGCTTCCCAAGGCTCAAACTTGAGGCTAGGTGGCAGGCACCGGACCAATCAGACCGCCCGATTATTGTTCAGGAGCCGGCAATCATATTAACTAAAATACTGGGAAACTTAAATGTTGCCAGCAAGGAATCGGTAATCCGTCAATATGATCATGAGGTGCAGGGCACAAGTGTGGTCAAGCCACTAGTGGGTATTGCTAATGACGGCCCGTCAGACGCCGCTGTACTTAAGCCGAAAAACGACGTTAAAGAGGGCGTTGTCGTTTCTTGCGGCATTAACCCTAAGTATGGTCTGCTCGACCCTTACAAGATGGCTCTTTCAGCGGTTGATGAGGCTGTCAGAAATGCCGTGGCGGTCGGGGCTGACCCCCGGCGAGTAGCTATTCTCGATAATTTCTGTTGGGGCAACCCGATAAAGACTGCCGAAAACCCGGACGGAGATTTTAAGCTGGGTCAATTGGTGCGGGCGGCGCAAGGTTGCTATGACGCGGCCGTGGCTCTTAGCGCTCCGTATATTTCCGGCAAGGACAGCTTTCACAACGAATACGAAATAGGCGGGGAAACAGTGGCTATTCCACCGACGTTGTTGATCTCGGCTATGTCTGTGATTGAAGATACCGAGCTGGCTATCACAATGGACGCCAAAGCTGCCGGCGACTATATATATGTTCTTGGTCTGACAAAATCTGAGATGGGCGGGTCATATTTTTCAGAGATAACTGGTCATCCCGGGACTGTTCCCGGATTCAACGGAGAGGAAGCCACCAAAACATATGGCGCGTTCCATCGAGCAATTCTAAAGGGGCTGGTGGCTTCTTGTCACGATTGCTCAGAAGGCGGCCTGGCCGTTGCTCTGGCCGAGACAGCTTTCGCGGGCGGCAAAGGGATAGACGTGAACACCCAAGCGATAAAGACAGATGAGACGATGAATGATACAGAACGTCTTTTTTCCGAATCAAACAGTCGTTTTGTTGTGACAATAAAACCCGGCGACGCACCGGCATTTGAAGAAACCATTCAGGATACGATCTGGTCTAAGATTGGCGAAGTTACGTCGACGGAGCGTTTGGTCTGCGTAGGCGTTGATGATCGTGTCATTATCGATACTGATGTAAATGAGCTCAAAGCAGCCTGGCAAGAACCGCTTAAATGGGTTTGATGCAAGAGATGTCATCGAGCAAGTGTTGCGCTATTGAGAGTAAAGGTATAGATGAACTTGAAGGTTAAGACACTGGTTTTGCTGGCAGCCGGCATAAACTGCGATAAAGAAACTGAGCTTGCTTTTGAGCTAGCGGGATCGGTCGCTGAGGGGGTCCACATTAATGACCTTATCGCGAACCCGAAACTTCTGAAAGATTATCAAATTCTAGCTATACCGGGCGGCTTTTCTTTTGGCGATGATATTTCCTCCGGGCAGGTGCTGGCGCAGCAAATTAAGTACTGTCTGACGGAAGCCGTGGAAAACTTCATTGCCGACGGCAAGTTGGTTCTAGGAATCTGCAATGGTTTTCAGGTATTGGTAAAGCTGGGTTTGCTTCCGGGCACAGAAGCAAGCATCAGACGGCAAGAGGTTGCTTTGACATTTAATACCTCAGTCAAATTTGAGGATCGCTGGGTCTATCTTCAGCCGGCGCCAAATTGCCGGGCAATATTTTTAAAAGATCTAAAAGGACCAATATATTTACCTGTCCGCCACGGGGAAGGTCGTTTTGTTGCCGACGCAAAGTTGCTTGACGACATAAAAGCTGCCGGTCAGATAGGTCTGCGTTATGTCGACAAACGCGGAGATTTTGGCGACTATCCGGTAAATCCCAATGGTTCTCTAGATGAGATAGCCGGCATTTCTGATCCAACCGGGCGAATCTTTGGCATGATGCCCCACCCGGAGGTCTTCATAAGGCCGACTCAGCATCCGCGCTGGACTCGTGATGAAGCGAGAGTTCCTGCAGGTCTGGAGATATTCAAAAACGCTGTTAAATATTTCAAAAAATCTTAATGCTGGTGAGCTTTCTTTTGTTTGGTCTACATTTGTTCATTCTGCCCTTGACAGCTTGCTTAGTATTTGACATATTTAAAGAGTGTTTTTCTAGGGTCAACTACCATTTATAGAGTGCGTTGTTGACGGGGACTATTTGTTGTGAGACTAAAGAAGTTAGCGTTTCTGATCTGTATTGTATTGGGGCTGGCGGTTATTTCTCCGGGTCTCGTTTCAGCAGCTCCAGGATGGGGCTATCCGGCTTGGCAATACCGTCAGAAAATCACGGTCCTCAACTCCAAAGTACCTGGAAACCTCTCAGATTTTCCCATTCTCATCAGTCTCACCCACACAGGTCTTAAAGACAACGCGCAGGCTGACGGCGATGATATTATTATAACAACTGCTGATGGAGTTACTCAGGTTGATCATGAGATAGAGAGCTATAATACCTTGACAGGTGAATTAGTGGCCTGGGCAAAGGCACCCGCGGTCTCAGGCAGCACTGATACTGATTTCTATATTTACTTCGGCAATGGTGCTGTCGGGCCTCAGGAAAATGTGGTTGGCACCTGGAACTCAAACTTTTCACTCGTGCACCACATGAAAGATGATCCTAACGATGCGAACATCACAGACAGTACTAATAATAATAACGATGGCAGTAAAAAAGCGTCAGCTGAGCCTGCGCAGGCTACTGGTAAAATCGCTAAATCCCAGCTTTTTGATGGAGCAGATGATTACATTAATATATCTGACTCGCCAAGCTTGAATCCCTCTAGTATTTCTATTGAAGCTTGGATCAAACCATCTGCTTTCGATGGAAACGATATGTTTATTACAAAAGGCTCCGCGGGGGCCGGTATGCTGGATTTTGATTTTAGAACCATGTCGGGTGTTCCCAGGTTTGGTTTTTATAATGGAACCTGGTACTCGGTGTCGGCTGGTTCAAGCCTAACGCTTAATCAATGGCATTATGTCGTTGCCACATACGATGGTACGACTATGAAAATATATGTGGACGGGGCTCAGGCCGGGTCGGCTGTTATCGGGGTACCTTTGCCAGATACAGCAGACGATTTACGACTCGGTATTTACGCATGGAGCCCTAGCTATTGGTTTGACGGGGGCGTTGACGAAGTACGCCTCTCTAGCGCGGATAGAAGTGCTGACTGGATAGAAACAAGCTACAACAACCAGAGCGAT
>JAUWRD010000044.1 GCA_030610765.1 Actinomycetes bacterium | reverse complement strand
GTTCCCTCTTTTTCTGTCTACAAGATTTCAAGAAAGCTCTTCACATTTGCCGCGGGGCCTGCCCCGCCGAAGACAGCAGCGCCGGCAACTAAAATATCGGCTCCTGCCTCGATCACCGAAGCAGCGTTCTCGGTTGTAATGCCACCGTCTACTTCAATTTGGGCCAAACTGTCATTAGCCTCTAACAACTTTCGCGCTTCAAATATTTTCTGCCTGGATGTCTCAATAAACTTTTGACCTCCAAAGCCCGGATGCACCGACATAATCGTTACTTGGTCCAGATCAGTTATTAACCCGTTTAGCACTGTAATGCTGGTATCTGGATTAATCGCTATCCCCACTTTCGTCCCCGTGCTTTTAATCTCGCCCACAAGCTCCGCGCCATCAAAAACAGCCTCAGCATGAAAAGTTATGCTGCTGGCTCCGGCATCCGCAAAAGATTGGACATACTGGCCTGGGTTGTCAATCATTAAGTGAACATCCAGAGGTAGATTTGTATACTTTTTAACCGCTTCAACTACAAGCGGGCCAATAGTAATGTTGGGCACAAAATGACCATCCATTACATCTACATGTACAAGATGCGCGCCAGCTTCTTCAATTTCGGCAAGTTGCTCTGCCAGGCGACCGAAATCGGCCGACAAGATTGATGGAGCTAATTTCTTCATAGTTTTATTATTTTCATATCAAAGACCAAAAAGATTTTAGCACTCACTGCATGACCAATTCAAGCCGTTAATCTATTGCTCGCAAGCGGTTTGCTTTGAAACAAATTAAGTAAGCACGCTGCGCTCCCTCAAAAATCATTCGAACGCATGTTTGCTTTTGTCGAGAAGCTGTGGTATATCTTGATTGCCTGAGAGATCTAGCGGGGTGCTTTCGCTGGATTAATTCACGTGACAAAAAGGAGAATGTGAATGTCTAAGAATCTGACCCAAAGACAACAGCAGATATACGATTTCTTGGTTAAAGAAGTGAAAACAAAAGGCTATCCGCCCAGCGTGCGAGAGATCGGGACTGAGATTGGTCTCTCATCGAGCTCCACCGTCCACTCACATCTAACGGCGCTTGAAAGAAAAGGGTTCATCAAAAGAGACCCGACCAAGCCGCGGGCCCTTTTATTATCAAACTTACCCAGGGAGACCACCGGTGATTCGCTTTCAATTCCTTTAGTCGGAGAAGTCGCGGCCGGGCAGCCCATTTTGGCGACTGAAAACATAGTTGATCATATCGGCTGGGGAAAGAACCTGGGCTCCACCCCCTCTTTTGCTCTTGCCGTTAAGGGCGAAAGCATGATCGACGATGGAATTTTAGATGGAGATATCGTAATGGTCAGAAGCCAGAAAACTGCGGAAAACGGGGAGATCGTAGTCGCGCTTCTTGAAAATGATGCCACTGTTAAACGTTTTTACTTAGAAAAAGATAGGATACGCCTTGAGCCCGCGAATCCGGCTTTTAGTCCAATTTATTCTTCAGACGCGACGATCGTCGGTAAAGTTGTGGGGCTTCTAAGACGCTTCTAAGGATTAGCCCTTTAAACGCGATATTCCTCTATTCTAGCGACCTCTTTCCGCTTGAGTCGAAGCTCGATCACGGAACCATCATCCATGTGTTCTTCGCTAATGAGCGCTCCTTTGCTATAGAGCCATTGTCTTAATGATCCCTGGTCATAAGGTATTTTTACTTTTACTTGAATAAAACCTTTCTTGACGCGTTCATCAATCATGCGCGCAAGATCTTCAAGGTCGCTCTTCTTGAAACTTGAAACCATGATCTCGTCTTCCGACATCCGCATACCAATCTTCTGATCTTCTTCAAGTAGGTCGGCCTTGTTGTATACATGTAAGCGCTCTATATCGGAAGCCCCGATTTCTTTCAAAATGGCATTAACGGCACTCAACCTGGTCGGCGGGTCGGCATTGGCAACGTCTATTACGTGTAACAAAAGATCGGCCGAGGCAACTTCTTCAAGTGTTGACTTAAATGCCTCCACTAACTCATGGGGCAATCTGTTGATAAAACCAACCGTGTCAGTTATGACCACCTCGATATTGCTCGGCAAAACCAGCTTTCTGGTTGTGGAGTCAAGTGTCGCGAAAAGTTGATCTGCCACATAGGCATCAGCTTCTGTCAGCTTGTTAAGTAGCGTAGACTTGCCAACATTCGTATAGCCAACTAACGCAATTGAAAAAACGCCATCTTTTTCTCTTCGGCTTCCTTGGGTCCTCCGCGTTTTCGCCAACGACGTAAGCTCTTTTGAGACTTTCTGGATGCGACGCCGCAACCTTCTCCGGTCTGTTTCAAGTTTTTTCTCTCCCGGTCCGCGCGTCCCTATTCCACCGCCCAGCCGTGACAGCTGAATACCAAGCCCTTTTAGTCTAGGCAAATTGTAATTTAGTTGTGCCAGTTCAACCTGTTTAATTCCCGCTAATGAGTGTGCGTGTTGAGCAAATATGTCCAGTATAAGACTGGTGCGATCGATGATTTTACACCCGACGCTCTCTTCCAGGTTAAGCAGTTGTGAGGGCGATAGTTCATCATCAAAAATTAACGTGTCCGCTTGAGTTTGTGAGACCAGGCGAGAAAGCTCGTCAACTTTCCCCTTACCTATAAAGTATTTGGGATGAGGCTTAGGCTTTGACTGGTGAGACCTGGAAACGACTTCCGCACCGGCAGTTTTCGCAAGCTCTTCGAGCTCATCAAGAGAACTTTCAACTTGAGATTCGCTTCTTTCCGGTAGCCGTAGCGCTACCAGGATCGCCTTTTCTCTCGCCCGCGCTGCTCCCTCTCTAGATGCTATATCGTGGACGCCATCCTATCTAGTGCGCCTTTAAGCTCATCATCCCTTACTGCTAGCGTGACCCTAATGTAGCCTTCTCCAGAAGGTCCGTATGCGGCTCCGGGAGAAATAACAACCCCGGCTTTCTCCAAAACCAATTCAGCAAAACTAGCCGATGTGTGTCCAGAAGGAACCTTGGCCCAGACAAAGATTGTACCTGTACAAGGCGTGACTTCTAAGCCCATCTTCTCCAATGCGCTTACTACTATGTTTCGACGCCTATCATAGATATCGCGCATCTCTTTGACGCAACTTTGTGGCCCTTCTAGCGCTACTATCCCGGCCTTTTGAATAGCGTTAAATATCCCTGAATCAATGTTTGACTTAACCCGGCCCAGCGCCTCAATGGCTTCAGCGTTTCCAAGAACCCATCCAATTCGCCAACCAGTCATGTTGTATGTTTTAGACAAAGAATGAAACTCAACCCCGACATCGACTGCGCCAGGGGCGGATAAAAAACTCGGCGCTTCATACCCGTCATAAGTTATTTCTGAATATGGAAAATCGTGAGCCACCAATATTTCATATTTCTTGGCAAAGCTAACAACTTTCTCAAAGAAACCAGGGCCCGCTGCGGCGCCAGTCGGATTATTTGGATAATTCAGCCACATTAATTTTGCGCGTCTCGCAATATCTTCAGGAATAGCGTCAAGATCCGGCAAAAAGTTATTCTCGGCTAGAAGCGGCATGAAATAACTTTTTCCTCCAGCTAAAATAGTGCCCGAATTATATACCGGGTATCCGGGATCAGGCACAAGAACAATGTCGCCGGGATCAACATAGGCCACACTAATGTGAGCCACGCCCTCTTTTGACCCGATTAAAGGCAAAATCTGGGTTTCCGGGTCAAAGCTTAAATTAAACCGCCTCTTGTACCAGTCCGATATTGCCTGGCGGAAAGAAGGCAGTCCGACATAAGAGGGATACCGGTGGTTTTCCGGATTGCTAGCTTCTTTTATCAAGATATCGATAATGTGCGGCGGTGTCGGCTCTATCGGATCACCAATCCCCAAACTGATGACATCTACCCCCTCTGCGCGTTTTGCTGCTATTTTTCGATCAATCTCAGCAAATAAGTAGGGTGGTAAATTCGCGATTCTTTTAGCTGTACTCAATCTCTCTCTCCTTATTCTTCCAGTAATCTAAATCTACTTGTCCCACAAAAACTTTCTTTGCGCCGCCCGTCAAAATTACCCGGTTGTCGTCTCGCCACTTTACTAATAATTGACCTCCGGGAAGATCAACCTCGGCTTGTCTAGAAGTCAATTTATTGAGATTAGCGGCCACAAGTGACGCGCAAGCCCCCGTACCACAGGCCAAGGTTTCCCCAACCCCTCTTTCCCACACACGAATACTTAATTTCTGCTCCGAGACCACCTCAACGAAAGATACGTTTGTTTTCTCTGGAAAGATATCGAGCGTCTCAACGACCGAACCGACCGCCTTAACGTCAATTTCTTTTATGTCTTTGACAAAAATAACACAGTGGGGATTGCCCATCGAGACACAAGTCGCTTTTGTTGTAAATTTGTCAGCTACCAGGTGATGATCGATAAACTCATCTGTGTCCGCGACAACTGGAATCTCCCGGCACCTTAAGGCCGGCTCCCCCATGTCTACCACAACTTTCTCCACGAGTCCGTTTAGATTAATTAGTTCAATTTTTTTGAGCCCCGCTCCGGTCTCAATTGTTAGCTTTCCCTTGGCCAGCAGATTCTCATAGATATACTTGGCAAAAACCCTGATACCATTGCCGCACATTTGAGCGGTCGAGCCATTAGCATTCCGAAAGTCCATTAAATAGTCTGCATTCTCCGAACTCTTAACGATCATGAGACCGTCGGCCCCAATTCCGAAATGTCGAGCGCAAAGCGCTCTAGTGATGCCAGCATCTATTCGCAGCTCATCATTGAGATCTTCAATAATGATAAAGTCATTTCCAAGACCATGAGATTTCGTAAAGTTTGTCAGTTTCATTAGCTACTCAACTTACTATAAATCCCTTAGCATGTACACGCTCGACGATTCCGTTAATTATTTCACCGGGCTTTTGACCGTCAACTTCGAACCATACGATGCGAGGATCCGCTTTAAACCAGGTCATTTGACGCTTAGCGAACTGCCTTGTCCTTATCTTTATCAACTCAATGGTCTCATCGTAAGAAACGCGCCCCTCAAAATAATCAATAAATTCTTTGTAGCCCAACGCTTGACGCGCTGTCCTCGATATCCCCAAACTACTGCCATAGAGCGCCCGGACTTCACCTTCAAGCCCTGCTTCTACCATTTCGTCAACCCGCTCATTGATCTGCTGGACTAGCAGCTCCCTGGCCATTCTCAAGCCCACTATCAAAACATTAAATATCGCTTGTCTTTTCTTCCAGCGCTCAGACCGAGTTTTGTAATCTTCGCCACTCAAAAGCACCGCTTCTATTGCGCGCACGATCCGCCTTATATTATTCCTGTCAATATTAATGGCGCCTTGAGGATCAACTTCTTTCAGCATTTCAAATAGAGATTCCGGACTTATCTCGGCTAACTTCTCCAGTGTTAATCTCTGGTCGGATTCCGGATCTCTTGTCGGAAAATCAACCGGGTCAATAATAGCTCTAACGTACAGACCTGACCCTCCCGCAATAATTGGCAGCCGCCGGCGCCTCAAGATATCAGCAACAAGAGACCTGGCTTTCTTTTGGTATTTTGCGACACTATAATCATCGCTTGGTTTAACGAAGCCGATCAAATGATGCGGGGCCAGCTTCAACAATTCCTTTGTTGGTTTCGCCGTGCCAATATCCATGCCTTCATAAACCTGCATTGAGTCGGCCGATAAGACCTCACCATCTAAAGACGCGGCGAGCCTAGCGGCAATTTCTGACTTGCCGGTAGCCGTCGGCCCCGTGATCACTAATATATTTTCTGAATCGGCTTTCATTCCTCACTCAGTCCTCACTATATCTTTTCACGAGAAAACGATATATTTCACAAATCTCCCCGGGTGCCATTCCGCCTTTTTGCTTTGCTATAGAGATTTGCTCTGAAACGGTATCGACGCCAACGAGGTCAGGCAGGAGCAAGCCCCGCATTTCGCCTGCGCGCACTAGTACACCGTATTTCTTAGAGTCCAACTCGCTCAAATCCTGAATTAGCTCAACTGATCCCAGGACATCAACTGAGAAAGTAACATCTGAAAACTCATCGACAGTAAGCGGAGCAAATCTCGGATCAGATATGGCCGAACGGAGAGCATTTTGCATGATCTCTTCGGCAACTGAAAAATATAGAGGCTCAAAAGTGCCGATGCAACCCCTTAATCGGCCCTCTTTCTTAATGGAAACAAAGACGGCTGCTTTCTTCATCAATTCAGGTGGCAAGTCTTTTGGGATTCCCGGAAGTTTTCCATCTTCGAGATACCCTAATACCGTCATCCTGGCTAGCCCTACTTCAGCAGACATTTATCCGCCCTTCCCTTTTACCATCAATGACGCGACCAAATAGCCAATACCAAATGGTCCTTCATAAGATAATATGTTGGTCTCAATCTCACACTTAGACAGCAGGCCAGCCAAAGCCACGAACGACCTCAAGCCGCACTCCGCGGCAGGAACAGAAAGGGAGTTATCAATATTGAGAAGTTCGCTTAATCGACCGCTAGCGACAATTTCTTTGACCTTCTCATCGAATACGGAGCTAAGCGCGGAAAAGCCATAGGGCCCTTCATGTGTTAGCCTGTGGGATAAATCCCCGCTAGCTACAAAAACTATATTCTTTTCACTTGTCGATGCCGCGGCATATATAGCCTGACCGAGACGATAATGTTCTTCATTTGCAAGATCCGAAATTGCTAATGACACGATAGGCAGGCCTTGGCCGATAAACCAATAAGGAACAAGGACTCCCCAGTCAAGGTTATCGACATTCGCCCCAACAGACTTCGATACGGGCAGATCAAACCTTGCGCATGACTGATATATCTCTTCAGCTGTTTCACGATCGTTTTCAACGACCAGTTTGAGATCACCAGCACCAAATTTTTCAAATGATCCATTAAATCTCGGAGTCATATCTATCGCAAAATGGCCCTCAGTAATTTTGCTATGAGGAGAAATGAATATCAAAGTATCAGGCTTTAAATCGACAACAATTGCGGAGATCTTTTCCAAGGCATTAATCGTATTCTTAACCTCAAGTAACTGTTTCCCGCCGATCTGTTCTATTAAAACCGGTGGATGCGGTGCTATTATTCCAGCCACTAAAGTCATTTAGCGCCTTTCCTTTCACCGATTAGAAACCAGGTAAACGCCTCATTTATCCGCACATCAACTGTCTTGCCAATCAAATCTCTGCCACCGTCTAAGTGAACCAGTTTATTTGAGTCGGTTCGGGCAGCAAGAGGGTGAACGTTCTTCTTGCTCATCCCTTCTATGAAGACTCTAACGATTTTCCCCAACATTCGCTTGTTGCTCTCATAGGAATTTAAGTTCTGCGCTTCCAAAAGGCGGTCAAATCGATCTTTAACAACCTCATCGGAGATCTTGTTTTCGAAGTGGGCAGCTGCGGTGCCCGGGCGCGCTGAATATTTAAAAGTGAACGCTTGATCAAATTTTGCGGTCTTAACAACATCCAGTGTGGCCAAAAAATCCTCTTCCGTTTCATTGGGAAAACCAACAATTATATCTGTTGTAATTGACACATCATCAACTTTACTTCTTATTCTTTCCAGTAATCGCAAATAACTAGCAGCACTATATCTTCGCCCCATCAACTTTAAGATTGAGTCTGAGCCAGATTGAAGCGGAAGGTGAAAGTGCGAACAGATACTTTTCTCGCTCGCTACAATATCAATTATCTTCTCTTCCAGGTCTTTTGGGTGAGAAGTTGTAAACCTTACACGCTTTAATCCTTTAACCGAGGCAACCTCGGTTAGCAGCTCGGCAAATTTTGTCTCCCCGTATAAGTCGCGCCCGTACGAATTCACATTCTGGCCCAAGAGCGTTATCTCCTCAACGCCATCGTCGACAAGCGCCCGGCAGGCATTGATGAGTATTTCTTTAGGACGGCTTTTTTCCCGACCTCGCACAGCCGGCACGATGCAGTACGTGCAGAAATTATCGCACCCGACCATTATTGGCAACCAGGCATGCCAACGGCTTTTTCGCTCGGCCGGAAGGTCTCCAGTAAAATCAGAACTGGAAGTTTTTATTTCACATCTTGATTGACGCTCGTTTTCAACTTCCTTAATGAGGTTTGGCAGCTCTCCCACATTATGAGTGCCAAAAACAATATCGACATGAGGCAGTTTTTTTAAGACAATATCGCCATCCATTTGTGCTAAACAGCCACCGACCGCAATTAGCAAGGCCGGTCGTTCCTCTTTTAATTGTTTTAAAGCAGCGGCTTGGCCGTAAAAGCGTCTGTCGGCACTTTCCCTAACGCAACAGGTATTATAAATAAAGAGATCGGCAACGCTCTCGTCTTCGCAGGGGCTATAGCCCTCAAGCCTCAAAAGACCGGTTATTCTTTCAGAGTCATCTTTATTCATTTGACAGCCAAATGTTTTCAGTAGAAAAGTTTTCATCACTTGTGTATTTAGAATACCTGATCTGTCTACTTTTTAAAGTTTCTTAAGAGCGCAATTGCTTAACTTGCCGCGATCTCGCTAAAAGAGGGGGAATTATACGATCAGGAATGTCAATCGAGCCGAGAACAAAACCGCGGCTCTTCCCTTCTCCATGACAATCTGAACCGCCTGTAGCTAGAAAACCATATTTGGTCGCCAAATTTTGATAATGCGCTATTTCCTGATCGGTGTGGTCTGAGTGCCAAACTTCCACTGCGTCAAGTCCCTTTTCCTTGAGCCACGCTAAAAATTCTTCAGAAGTTCCGGCAACTCCGGGATGAGCTAACGACGCGACACCGCCAACAGAATGAATCAAGTCGATGACCTCGGTTACCTCTAAAACATACTTTGGAACATAGGCCGGCCCGTTTCTTCCTAAATATCTTTCAAAAGCCTCGTTAATGCTTTTTACAAAACCATGTTTTAATAATATTTGGGCAATGTGCGGTCGACCGATAGCGCCACCGTTAGAGTAGGCCGCAACCTCCCCGAAGTTAATACTCAAACCCTCAGCTTGAAGCTTCTTAACCATATCTCCAGCTCGACTTGCCCTTGAGGCGGTTAGTTTATCTAAATTCTGCTGCAGCACGGGTTGAGTAAAGTCAATAAAATACCCGAGAATATGGGCATCTCTTCCCTGATGCACAGAGCTGAGCTCAATGCCAGGGATAACTGTAAGCGGTAGGGTGTCACTAGCATCTATGGCTGTGCTTATACTGGCGACCGAGTCATGATCGGTTATTGATATCGTGCTCAAACCAAGGCGATTTGCTTTCTCAACAATGGTTTCAGGTGTGAGTGTTCCATCCGAGGCTTTACTGTGAATATGTAAGTCAACAGCCATGCAAGCGCCTACCGGGATTCTACAAGCAGTTTGATCGCCGTTCTTTCTTCTCCGTTTATTCTAATGTCTGTAAAAGCCGGTACGCATATGAGGTCTAACCCACCAGGGGCCACAAACCCTCTCGCTATAGCAATCGCTTTAATTGCTTGATTTAAAGCACCCGCCCCCACTACTTGAAGTTCTGCTGTGCCGTTTTCTCTTAGCACCCCAGCCAATGCTCCTGCTACTGCGTTAGGGCTCGATTTAGACGAAACTTTTAGCGGTTCCAACTGCTTCCTCCGAATGCTACGATTATTGCTGCTATATGGTCATCTTATATCTTTTTCAGCGTAACACAAGTCATTACCAGGTGTCTTCGCTAACCACATTTAAGTCTATTCTTAAGGTTGACCCTGAAAAAACAATCTTTGGCTTTTCCTCTAACTTCAAGAAATATTTCTCTCCTAGTGTTCGGAACTTTTCCTCAATTTCTTGAGCGAATATCTCAACATCTTTATCGTCTATCATCTTAGCCATTGCCTTCTTGCTCAGTTTTACATTGGGTCTTTTTGCTTGAGACTTAATAACTCGATCTTGAATTGACAGCAAGGGCTTTATTTCTCCTGCAATAATTCTCTGACAATTACGCACTGATATCGACAGCCCGAACTCATCTTTGGCGAACTCCTTCAACGAATCCGGGTCATCTAAAGCTGTTGACGCTAGCCAATTTGATCCGCGTCTGGTCTTTTCTTCATTCTTTGAGAAAAAAGCGAAAGTTGCCAGGACCTCAGAGCCACTACCGTAAAATATTTCCAGGTTTGGCGATTCCAAATTCATTTCTATCAGGTGTCTTAAAATATTGTGAGGGCCTGATAAAACTTGTAGTTTATCGCCACTCATTTTAATTTTTGGCAAACTTGATTGATCTTTACGTTCGCCAAGAATCCTTGTATTCACAGACACCCTAAAGACAGAGCCTGTGTCTCTTGTGGATGAAATAACCTTTGCTTCGCTCGTGTTTAAGCGAATCGAATATAGCGCCATACCTCTTCCGTGAAGCCCAAAACGGTCTTCAACAACGCTGTCTATTTTTGAAGTAACGCGGGGTTCAAAAATCTTTTCGTGGTATTCCTCGGGAATTCCCTCACCATCGTCTACCACGATGATCTCTCTTCTCTTGGCAGAATCTTTATTGGTGGCTATGAATATCTGATTGGCACCGGCGTCTCGACTATTTCTAACCATCTCGACGATGATGTCCTCGACAGATCGAATATCATGTTTTGCTTGCCGCCGCTCGGCTTCGCTAATCTTTAAAACAAAATACCCGCTGCCAATTTCCTTTTCCACTTTAAGAAATTTTTCGCCCGCGAGATCTGTTACAAAGCTAAGAAGTTTTTTTGTATCGGTTTTGGACATGAAATTCCAGCGTACCTTCTCAAGAGCCTTCGCTCATTTTTGTCAACTTTTAATATGCTAACAGCTATTTTGCAAATTCAATAGCTCGATTTTCCCGTATAACTGTAACCTTGATTTGCCCCGGATATTCCATTTGCTCCTCAATTTCTTTAGCGATATCGCGGGCGAGCATTACCGCTTGCGCATCGTCAACTGTTTCAGGTTTAACCATTATCCTGATTTCTCTTCCTGCCTGCATAGCATAAGTCTTTTCAACGCCCTCGTGAGTTTCAGCAAGCGCCTCTAGCTTCTCAAGTCGTTTTACGTAACTTTCCAGGGTTTCTCGACGTGCGCCCGGCCTCGCGGCCGAGATAGCGTCTGCGGCCTGGACAATTACGGCTTCAACTGTTTTCGGTTCTGTGTCAGCGTGATGCGCCTCGATGGGATGACATATTAGTGCAGTCTCCTTCAATCTTCTTGCTAAATCCGCGCCGATCACAGCATGCGATCCCTCTACTTGGTGGTCAATCGCTTTTCCAATGTCATGAAGCAATCCGGCTCGTTTGGCTAAGACAGCGTCCGCTCCCAGCTCCGATGCCATGATGCTCGAAAGGTGTGCTACTTCGATCGAGTGCCTTAAAACATTTTGACCATAACTTGTTCTGTACCTAAGACGCCCTAAGACCTTGACGATCTCCGGATGCAAGCCATGCACATTTGTATCAAAAGTAGCTTGTTCTCCAAATTCTCGTATTTCCTCGTCAACTCTCTTTTTTGATTTTTCGTACAACTCTTCAATTCTCGCCGGATGTATGCGGCCATCTTCAATTAACGCTTCCAGAGTTAGACGACCAATTTCACGTCTGACCGGATCAAAACTCGATAAGATTACTGCTTCCGGCGTATCATCAATTATTAAATTGATACCAGAGATGCTTTCAAAAGCCCGGATATTTCTTCCTTCTCTTCCGATTATCCGACCCTTCATCTCATCGTTTGGCAGCGGAACAACCGAGACAGTTGTCTCTGCTACATGATCAGACGCGCATCTCTGTATGGAGAGCGCAATTATGCTTCGTGCCCTCTTGTCTGCATCTTCACGCGCCTGAGACTCAATATCTCTCACCATAATAGCCGCGTCATGCTTAATCTCATCTTTAAGTTTTCCGAGCAGCAATTCCCTTGCCTCAACAGCAGAAAGACCTGCAACTTCCTCTAAAACCTTTTTTTGCTCTTCCAAAATTTTCTGTACTTTTGCTTGCTGCTCGACCACATTTTTTTCAGAAGTTTCAGTCTTAGCTGTCCGTTCCTCAATCGATTTTATCTTGCCGTCTAGTACCTCTTCTTTTTGGGCTAATCTGTTCTCCTGGCCTTGTAGTTCTCTTCGTCTTTCATTCGCAGTCTTTTCGGCCTCACTTCTCATCGAATAAATTTGATCTTTTGCCTCAAGCACAGCCGTCTTCTTCGCTCTTTCAGCCTCATCCGAAGCTTTTTCACTAATTCTTTTTGCTTCTGTTTCGGCAGAATCAATTTTAGCTTCTGCGATAAGCTTTCTAGCCAAAAAACCTGCAATTAAGCCAACTACCAGCGCCGCTAAACCCACAATAATCGTTGTATTTATGACGTCCTCCCCAATCTATAATTAAAAAAGCCGAGCACTTTGCTCGGCAATCAAACTTTACCGGTACCAAAATAACCCGGTTAACATTTATCAATATCTAGCTTGATACAAAAGGTCACTGACCCTTGTAAATCTATATCAACTAATTACGGTAAGC
>JAUWRD010000056.1 GCA_030610765.1 Actinomycetes bacterium | reverse complement strand
AGTCTCGGGCAACAAAAATAATTACCAGCATCGCCAGCGCGACCGGGAAAAAGGACATCGTAACTTTGGTGGCTAAGCGGAAGAAATTAGCGCTCCACTTAGCGGAAGTAATTCTTAAGATTATGGCAAGCGCTAAGATGCCTTGGGTTACGCTTGTAAAAAATAAGTAGTTTGTGAGAAAGATGCCCCAGGCCGGTTTTGACAAAGTGATTGTCGCAAAAACCCAGGCTCCGAAACCAATTACAGCCAAGCCCAATAATGCGGCCAACAACATATTTAATCGTTTACCGTCCACTAGCTGCCCCCAAGCCGACTTTTATATAATTTATCAAATTCCACCGATCTCGCGGGTTTAAAGCATCTCTAAAAGCAGGCATAATTCCCTCTCCGCCTTCGGTTATGGTGTAGAATATTTCTCCATCTGTGTCGGTTTGGACATAATTAATATCAATATCAAGCTCATCTTCTGTATAACCCTCCAGGTATAGGGAAATAGCGTCTTCATTGCCCTGTTCTATAACGGTCATCGCGGGGACGCTGCCCATCAGGCCCTTTCCGTCACCGCTTTCACCATGACACGGGCTGCAGTAAGTCATGTAGCTTGACTTGCCCGCACTAAGAGACGCAGCCGTAGGCAACACCGGATTAACCAGGTCTCGCGATGCCAACCTGCTAATAATTGTTTTCTCGAGTCCTTCTGTTGAAATCGTCATATCAGGTCTTCCCGGGTAAGCTGTCTCTTGTGCTTTAAATGCGGGAGCGTTTTGCTCCAAATAGCCTGTATTGCGATACCAGACATATTCAAACGCGTAACCCGAGAGGCCCACAAGTACAGCCACAGCAACAGCAATCGAGTAGCGAACGATTGTCATTGTAGATGGTCCCTTGTTCAACTTGATTTCACCACTTCATCTACGCTTTCGGCTCCACAGTTTTCTAGAATATCGCGACCTATCGCTAACTTTTCCATGTCTTGATCTTTTATTACGACCGCAAAGCTATCGTAGCTTGACTTCGGGCTGTAGATTCCCATCTTATACGAAGGCAATTTGCCTAGCACAAATAAGCCCGCGACCGAACCAAAAATACCGACCAAAGCTCCAATTATAGCGGCCGCCCAAATAATTGGCGGCAGAGATATAATTGGCATACCACCAGTTTGAATAGGATAAACTGCTGCAGACCAGCCAGCAAAAAGAGCCATGCCCCCCGCCCCTAATATCGCTCCGGCAACCGAAAAACTAATGAACTGAATATTTCTTCCCTTCACTCGTTGACCTAGGCTGACGCCCTTGAGGTCGGGCCGTGTGGCTTCATCGATCTCATCTAATGGAACTGGAGATTGTACTTCAATGTCTTTAAAACCGGCACTCTTTAATTCTTTAACGCTCTTCAGCAGATCATCCACATAAGAAAATATCCCAATATAGGCAGCCTCCAGCCGTCCTTTGGTTCCCAGAATATCCAATGAGCGATCGGCTGACATAAGCGGCTCTTCAGTCATCTTTACGCCGTTGGACGCGGCCGCGCTCATCGCAGCTGAAGATTCTGGCCCGATAATATTAGCCGGGATAGGTTCTGATCCACGCGCGCCCCGCTTAGGAACCGGCAATAATTCTTTGACCTCAAAAATCGATAAGGCCGGGATGAGCTTGACCGATCCGAGCATTAGAAACGCAAATATCGCAACCTCCCAAAAGAAAAGCCCTATCTCAACCCATGAGGGCGTAAAAGCCGCCCAAGTTGACGGCAAGGGTCCGATGCTCTGTGTCGGTATGACCATAAGGAGGCGCTCCCAATACATCCCTATCTGAACCGCAAAAGATACCGCAAACAAGACCAAGACATTGCGGCGCATGCTCCTGAAAAAGAGAACTAACGGCGCAACACTATTGAAGAAGATCATCGAGTAATACATTGCAGAGTATTTTCCATTTAATTTGGCTAAAAGTGGCATAAATTCAAAGTTCTCGGCTTTATACGAGGGTACGAATATTTCGACAAGGTATATATAAGAGATGAACATGCTAGCTAAGAGTAGCAGTTTGGCCAAGTGGTCAAGATGCCTCATTTGGATATAAGCTTGAAACTTTAGAAAGTGCCTCACAAGTATGATTATCATGATGACGCCGCCAACTCCGGATAAAAGCGCGCCCGCGACAAATAGAAGTGGAAATATAGTGCTGTGAGCCCCGGGATTGATTGTCATACTTGGCACCCAGGATGTTACCGAGTGCATACCAATGGCAATCGGTATGATAAAAACCGCAATCATCGTATAAGTCCTGCGAAAATGACGCCATTGTTTATCGGTGCCTCTCCATCCAAAACTAAGAACCGTATAGAGACGTTTGCGCCACCCGGTTGTTTGATCTCTTAGGGCCGCGAAATCGGGTATTGATCCGATAATTAAAAATGTCAAGCTGGCCGTAAGGTAGGCTATGATTCCTAAGACATCCGCCATCAATGGCGACCTGAAATTTGTCCAGATCATCCTCAAATTAGGATACGGCATCGTATACCATAGCCGCCAGGGCCGCCCAACGTGTGTTAAGACAACGACGCTGGCGGTCATTAACGCAAAGCCTGTCATCAGCTCGGCCACTCGATACACGGGGTTTCGCCAATGACTTTTTGTTAGAAGCAAAATGGCCGAAAGTAGAGTTCCTGAAAGACTAAAGCCTATCCAAAAAATAAAGGTCGGGATATCGAGACCCCAATAATTCGGCTCATTTACGCCCCATACACCTAAGCCATTAACAGTTTGATAATAATAAAGGCCGGCCCCGCCGACGACAATAGCGCCCAATATTCCCAGAACGACGTAAAATTGCCAACTGGTCTGAGTGACGCTTCTTAGAACATCTTGATTTATTTTGGGGTAATCGGCTCCGGGAAATTCCTCGTGGCCACTACTCATGGCTTACCCCTTCGGTGACATCTTCTTCGTTGGTCGTGTTGTGTTCGGTGCTACCGCCAGCTTCAGTGGGATTAGACTGCGACTCTGACTCAATGTGTTCGTCACTTTCGTCTGTCTCGTCGTGATCTGGCGCCGGCTCTTCAGTATCGTGTTCGCTGCTTTCTTCTTCACCGTGGCCACCGCCATCGTCCTCGGCGCCTTCGCGAACGGCTTTTAAATAAATAACCGCCGGTTCAGTGTTCAAAAGCTCATCAAATACTCTAAATCTTCTCGGATTTGCTGTTAGCTGGGAGACTTTTGTTTTAGGATCAAGCAAATCTCCGAAAGTGATCGCGCCGGTCGGACAGGTTTGCGCGCAAGCTGGCGTCACTTCCCCATCCTCCACGCGTCGATCTTCGTCTTTAGCATGATCTTTTGCCGCTCGTATACGTTGAACGCAAAAACTGCATTTGTCGGTTACCCCCGACATGCGCACGGATATTTCCGGATTTAACTGCTGATCAAGTGGTTCAGGCCATTCAGGATTAAACCAATTAAATAACCTCGAGCGATACGGGCAGTTTACATTGCAATATCTGGTTCCGGCGCATCTTTGATAGACCTGCCCGTTTAGCCCGTCAATAGTATGATATGCCGCGTATACCGGACAAACCGGCTCGCACGGCGCGTTTCCACATTGATAGCAATTGACAGGCATAACCTTAGCTCTAACTTTTGGATACTCGCCTTCCCAATACCTATCAACACGGATCCAATTCTTGTGCCTATATTTCGCCATCTCGACATCGCTGACTAAAGGCATATTGTTCTCGGCGTAGCAGGATACCATGCAAGCGGAACACCCCGTGCACTTGTCAAGATCAATAACCATACCCCAGCGATATTTATATTCGTGATATTGGCTTTTTCGGTATTTACCCAGCCCAAGACCGGAAAGGAAATGCGGCCCGGGTCTTAAATCTCTTGTCGGTAAAGCCTTGATCGGTTCGTGCGTTTCCTCGCTAAGCCTTGCAGCTTCATCAGGGGATATCCACTGGACAATATGGCGATCAATTTCTCGTAAACCATTTTCCTGTCCTGGAAGATCAAGTGGCGGTTCTGTCTTTATTACCTGCTGATGGCCGTCAATTTTTTTGATCCTAACTTTCGTAACAGCCCAGCCGTGCTCGCCGCTCGCCTTATCTTTTTCAGCCCCGAGAATTTTAAGTGGGTTGACTCCGCGTCCCGCGGCATACCGACCATATTCAGTATGACCTTGGCCGATAGCCATCGCTACGGTTTCAGGTTCGAGACCATGGTAAATATATACTGGAGCAGTTACTTTCCCGTGAGGCGTTTCTATATCAATCAGGTCACCCTCGGTCAACTCAAGCTTTTTCGCTGTTTTAGGGTTTAGCTCGACCCAGCTACCCCATGCGGCCGTAACCAGCGGCTCCGGAAGTTGCTGCATCCATGGTAAGTTTGCTGATCGTCCATCATAAAGGCCACTGGAAGGATATAGCCATAAATCATAATCAAAACCCTCTTCCTCCGTAGCCCCCAAGAAGGTTGACGGAACACTGTCGGGTCCGGGTAAAGACGCCGGACTTTTATTACTGCTTTGATCAGCCCACCATCCGCCTCTTTGTATGCTGGCTTCCCAAAACTCCTCAAAAGTGCTTTCAGTCGCCCCATTGGCTCTGGCGGTCCCATAAACGTCTTTCCAGGACTCTTTCAAATATTCAAAGTAATCTGGTTGCCCAATCTTAAAGCCGCCATCAATTTTGTTTGCCAATTCTATAATTGTGTCCCCTACCTGGCGTGTCTCAAAAACAGGGGGTAACGTCGGCTGATGCAGGCCAATTGTCTTTTGTCCCAAGTCGGCTATCGGAATATAATCTCCCCAACTCTCTAAGTAAGTAAGATCAGGAAGTATAAGATCGGCGAGCGCGCTTGTCTCATCCATGAAAGGCGAAAAACTCAAAATAAAGGAAACGTTTTTAATGTTTTCCGCAAAATCCAGAGTTTCAGGTAAGTTGAAAACGGGATTAACATTATTGAGAATTAGGGCATTGACCTCATTTACAGCCATTTTCGCGTTTAGCTCAACCAGACCCGCAAAGCTAATGTTTTCTAAAATCTTGTCGTCGAGTGGCGACGGTGAGTTAAACAACACCCCGCCCCTTTCGCCAATGTTGCCGGCCAAATAGTTAAGAATATTAGCAGCCATCGCATTAGCTGTGCCGTCGACCTGCGCGGTTGCCTGGCCACCACATAAGGCCAGAGTATGCTCGCGTGTCGTGAACTCATGCGCGACACTCTTAATTTTCTTTTTCGGGACGCCCGTTCTTTTGCTTACTGTCTCTGGTTTATAACCTTCAAGGGCGTTCTTCCACTTTTTGACATCAATATCGAGTGACCCATCAAAAAGATGCTCGTTGACTATTTCGTGCGCCATGGCCAAAGCAAGCAAACCTTCTGTGCCCGCTTTTATCGGAAGCCACTCGTCGGCGCTGGCGCCGGTTACAGAAAGTCTTGGTTCGAAATGGATCAACCACCCTCGATCACCGGCTTTTCCGATGGTCGTATCCCGCATTCTCCCAAAACCAACAGAATGCTTAACTGGTGTCTCCCATGTATCTAGAAAGTTAGCGCCGAAAGATAATATGTATTCAGCGTTGGCAATATCGTAATTAGCAAACCTGTCTTCGCCAAAAGCTTCTTGGTTTGCTTTTGTTAATCCGTCATCACTCATAAAATCGTATGAATGCAGATCGGCGCCTAGGCCTTCGGAAAAATCAGAGAGTAGTTTTCCAAGCGTCCCTCTGACGGGTTGCGTGAGGAATACTATTTTGTTTTGTTCATCGTTGTCTTTGACGTGCTTTAGTCTGGCGGCCGCAATTGATAAGCCCTCAGCCCAACTAATTTTTTTGAACTCACCGTCTTCTTTAAGTTGGGGGCCATCTATTCGATCAGGATTATATAGTGTTTGTAGCCCCGCTTGCCCACGAGCGCAAACCTTGCCGTAGTTAACAGGGAAATCAGAGCTTCCTTCGATCTTCTTGGCTCGACCTTCAAGAATCTTTACGTGTATCCCGCAACCGGCCGAACATTGACGACAGACACTGGCATACCAATTTGGTATACCGGGAATCACGCCGTCCGGCGGTTCCACAAGCGAAATCAAGTTTTCAACCGACTTGTTCTTGTATGTAAAGATATTCTTAATAGCTGGGCCGAATAGACCTACACCAAGATATTTAAGAAAGTCTCGGCGCTTCAGTTGATGCTTAAGCCAGTGCTTCAATAAAACCTCCAACGAACCTTGTGAATTGAACCTCAGGCACCTATTATAGTACGTGTTAAACTTATAAACAATTGATTTTATTTAAGGCATTGCAAGAATATTGCTTGTGGGTGCCCAAGGAATGCTAAAGATAAAAGACCTGTGCACCGGGTGAGGTTATTGAATCGGCAAAAAACACGGATTGCTTTTACCGCAGGAGCTGTTGCGCTTACGGCCGGAGTAATTATAATACTTATAGCTATTTTTAACGGGAACGCTAAAACAGTTATTAATGATCGGTTAAAACCGGGGCTGGACCGAATTAACCCCATTGGAACTGACATGGATAGCGCGCACGGCGATCCGAGCTCAGTTTCACAACGGACGTGTATTTCCTGTCATGGCGATATGAAATCAAAAAAGACACCTTGGCACAAAATGCATCTGACAAACCTCTACACCAACTTTAAGTGTTCGACCTGTCACAGCAAGAAAATGACCGTTGGCCCCAGAACCCTTGCCGGCAAAGAACTGATCGACAGGGGCATATGCTTGAAGTGCCACGATGAAAAGTTTCCCGCTTATAATGATGATCACAAGCAAATAACCTGGATCAGGAAGCACACATTCTTAAGAGGAGATAAAACCGGCGGCGTTGATATATTTCCAATTTCTAAACTCGCTGAGGCGTATCCGGAATGCTTTAACTGCCACGGCCAGCGTGAGCTTAGTTTTTGCCGCTCTTGTCACGAGCAGCATCCGCACGACGATAATTGGATAAATGGAGATCACGGGAAAGAAGCCGTAGCCTCAAACTTCAAATGCCTGCGCTGTCACGAGAAAACAACTTGGTGCTCTACGCAATGTCATAAAGGCGTTACATTGCCGCATAATATTCCAAAATGGTCTTCACATTATAGGGACGATATTAGCGCGCCCCAGTGGTTAAGGGTTCACCCTGAGGCGGCAAGTTCGGCCGGCGTAAAACAGCAAGGCAACTGGCAGGTAGATGACACAAAAATTGTTTGCTCATTGTGCCACAACAAGAACATGAGCAGCAATAATTTCTGCCAATCGTGCCATCACCAGCAATTTGACGCGGAAAATAGTAATCCATCAGCAGCGTGGAAGGATCAGCACCCGAGTGTTGTAACGAACCTGGGGTCATCGAAATGCCAGAAATGTCACCTGCTTGAATTTTGCTCCTACTGTCACACAAACGGCAAAAAACCTGCCCGGGGCATGTTTCTAAACAGGCAAAGCCCACCTGTCCCTATTGAAAGCCAGGATGTCGACACAATAAGGTAGCTTTAGACAACAAACTCACTTATGGCGCAGAGGTCGGTAATTAGTAGCCGAAAAAAACAATCCGGCGAACCGCAGTAGTTTATACAAAAAGATTGCTCACCGCAGACTACGCCCTTCTCAAGCAAGTCTCTTAAATCTGTTTCGCTTATAGAGTCTATCCATTTGATAAACGTTGCTCTAAAATCTGATGTCGGCGTGCGCGCTAGAAGCAGCAGATTATAGTAATCGCAATCAACGTCAAGACAATAAATAAAGCACCTGTCGAGCTCGCCACATGACTGAGCGTCGGATAACAATTGCTCAATCTCTTCATTGGAGAGATTTTCGACCCAATGAATGAAGCGTATTTTTGTGAGACTTGCATCCCTCTTGTTGCTTTGTTTTTTCACATCAAGTGGGTTTTTTCGCTTTGATCTGAAGGAAGACCAGAAGCTCCTTTTGATAATTCAATCGTCCCGAAGTGAGACTCATACTTTTCCATATTTTCCTCTAATGCGATGAGAAACGCTTTCGCGTGCTTTGGATTTGTTATGACCCTTGAGACCAAGTTCGTCTTATTTCCAAGTTGAAAATGAAAATCAAAAACAAACTCATTTTCCGTGTGAACGATACTGGCGACATTACAATACTCATTGTGGACAATATTTTCGTCCGTAGCGACGCTTTCCATGCGTGTTCCTTTTTGCCGGTTTTTTGCGCCTGTGCTTAAGTCTTGTAGTTTTGCTCTGTTTTTGGTCACGCGTACCTCCAGAAAAGTTTTGTCAGCTCCCCTGTCTGACCATGTATTTACCCCCAAGTGTTAACCTTAAAATAACTTATTCTTCTTCCAACATTGATCTATTTCAATCTCCTGACCTTGAAGCGTTCATGTCGACATGATTAACTATGACGATGATTCGAGCACAAACCACCCAATGACGAAGATCATTAAGGAGATTTAGAGATAAAGAATGTCTTTCATGGACCAAATAGAAACTGTCACCGAAGAGCTGCCCAATTACAGAAAGGAGCAGCTATATCGAGCCATCTATAAAAGCGCCTATGACAGCTGGCAAAAAGAGACGGCTCTGCCTCTCACCTTGCGTGACCAACTGTCTAGAACACTCCCCCTGGAGATAGATTCAAAATTGTTTTACTCGAAAGATGAGCGAACGATCAAAGCACTGATTCGCCTTTCGGACGATAGTCACATCGAAACAGTACTTATAAGATCAAAGACCAGAAATACCGTTTGTGTCTCGTCCCAAGTTGGCTGCCCTCTTAAATGCACCTTTTGCGCATCCGGACAAGCCGGCCTCAAGAGAAACCTCACAATCGGCGAGATAGTCGATCAGATAATCCTTTTCACCCGACTCCTAAAAACGAGCGACGACAAGGTCACCAATATAGTTTTCATGGGCATGGGTGAGCCATTTTTAAACTATCAAAACGTTATTGACGCGATCCGCCTTCTAAATCAAAAGAATACGCTGCATCTTTCGACGAGGAGATTCTCGATTTCAACCTGCGGGATAATTCCGGGAATAAAGAAGCTCGCTAATGAAGACGGGTTAGCCGTGAATCTCGCCGTTTCAATTCATTCGGCCGATAATAAGAAACGAGCTAAGTTGATGCCTATCAACAAGAAATACGGGCTGGGGCCTCTCGCGCGAGAGCTAAACGCATACTTCAAGAAGACAAAAAGAAAGATTCTATTCGAATATATACTCTTGAAAGACATTAATACTTTCAGGGAGGACGCCCAGGCCTTAAGGGCCTTTATTAACGCAGTAGAGGCTGCCTACACTGTTAACTTAAACACCTTCAATGAAGCCTCTTGCGACTTTGAGCCGCCCGCCTATTTTGAAATACAGAATTTCAAGGAATACTTAACGAATCTTGGCATTAACTTCACGCAAAGATCGCCGTTTGGCAAAGACATTAGCGCCGCCTGCGGACAGCTTGTAAGCAAAAGATAGGCCACCAGAGGCATTTATTCTTTTTCGCGGACAGCCTTTTCCGGAATTGAGCCCGTATGGCCTGCGCAGAGATGTCGTTATCTTGGTTCCAAAGGAACATTTTCCTTAGTTTCTATATAGAAAAACACCGTTGGTGCTTGTGGTGTTAGCGATGCGCGATATCGGAGCGCCGCAGCTGACCGTCACAAATCTACTCGACCGTGAATTTGCCCTTCATGTTCGAATGACGGTGGCAATGATAAGTGAATGTCCCTGGCGCGCTATACGTGACTTTTACAGTGTCGCCTTTACCTATCGGGTCACTTAGGAAGGCGCCACTGTCGTCATGAACCTGGTGTTGAACATCGTCTTGGTTGGTCCAGGTAACGGCGGTTCCAGACTTAATAGTGACGTCGGCCGGCTGAAAGGCGGAACCAGCGATCGCAACAGCTTGCTCAGGCCCTGACTTCGTGTCGGCGCTATCAACCTTACTTTGAGAATCCTGGTTGGACTGGTTGGCTGAATCGCTTTGATTGCTCGCGCAACCGGCAATTAGAAACAATGAGAAATCAAAAAAGATCATGAGAACTGCATAGCGGAGAATACTACGTGAAGACACAACTAGCTCCTTTGCTTGCCTAAACTGAACACAACTGGAGTGGATAATACTAGCCTGTGCGGTATTTGTAAAGACCATTGGGCCAGCTCATTGAACCTCCGCAAATTTTCGTATAGAAAACACCCATGTCCCTAAGTTCTTGGGAATCAGCTGCAATGAAATGATAGGAGAAGAGTTCTTATTTTTATTCTATTGAAATTCCCTGTGGTTGGGTTTTGTTTTACCTATGCTCGTAGGCTAAGCAACCAGCTTGACGGTATTATTTGTAGTACGGGTTGTCAATTTCTGTACGATTTAACTTTGGATGTTCAAAGATTGTCAAAGAGAAATGTTCGCGGTAACCTAATGATGCAAAATCTCAGCAAGGGCTTGACGTTCGCTAAAGTGTCTTGATTATTAGAGCCTTGAAAATGGAATAATGCCTTTGTGCAGTGATTAATGAGATTTGTAGCCCGGACAGGATTCGAACCCTACTTCTACGAAGCAAACAGAATGCTAGGTCTTGGCAATATATTCGAACAACGTTCCGTT
>JAUWRD010000043.1 GCA_030610765.1 Actinomycetes bacterium | reverse complement strand
TGGAAGCACAGGTAAGGGCAAAGTCAAATCGAGTGATCATCAATGATGTGGTCCTGCGTGATCTGTTTGTTAATGTCTGGAAGGTGCAAGGACGATCGCAAGAAAAATGCTTGCCTTCGCAGATAGTGAATTATCATACAGATTTTGTAGCCGCTGTTTTGGCCGGGGTTATTGACGGTGAGGCCACGGTCGATGGCGAAAACATGGTCATTCGCTCGTCTTCGGCTGAATTGATCAATGAACTTAATTATTTATTGGAATGGCTCGGTCTCAGCCCCCAAGCTTTACAACCCGGAGGCATAGGGCTCGTAAATGAGGTTGACGGGGAAAACGTTATTACTAATCGTCCGGTTTGGGGACTGTCGTTTACAAAGCGAGCGGGAGTTGAGTTGCCGTCATTCAAGTACGGATTGGCACCGCTTCCGCGTGAAGTCGAACACATCAGTTCAGGAAGTGTTGCTATCACTCACATAGAGACGGCGAAGATATCAGACACATTTATATACGACATCACCACGGAATCACACACATTTATGTGCAACGGGATTTATTCCCACAACTGTGGCGGCCACTCACTCGAGTACTTAAAAAAATACGGACTGAAGTTGCCGAACATCACTAGTACATCGAAACCGGCCAAACATCCGGAAGTCTTGATAGGCCATATGGTTAAGATGGCTTCCAGCCTCCAGTCAAACTATGCGGGCGCGATCGGCTGGGAAGCGGTAAATATGTTTTTTGCTCCGTACATGGTAGGGCTTTCGTATGAGCGCATCAAGCAATTAGCGCAAATGCTCGTCTATGAATTCAACCAACTCGCTGGGGCTCGCGGCTCACAGGTAGTATTTACTGACTTCAATCTTTATTACAACATTCCCAGCCACTTTGCAGACACCCCAGCGGTTGGCCCGGGAGGCTTGTACACAGGTCACTTGTACAGCCACTACGAGAAAGAGTCCCAAGCATTTCTAAAGGCGCTTTTCGAGGTCTATTTAGAGGGCGATGCTATGGGCAAGACGTTCGTATTTCCCAAACCTCTTCTTCATCTTAACGACGATTTCTTTAAAACCGAGGGGTGGGAAGAGATGCTTGATTTAGCCTCTGAGGTTGCGGCTAAACAAGGGATCACGTACTTTCTCTTTGATCGGGGCGACGAGGTCAGGGTTGCCCAATGCTGTCGTCTGAAGCTGAAGCTTGGTGAGAAAGATTTAGCCGAAACCAAGACGCCGGAGAAGATGCGCTTCACTTCGCTGCAAAACGTCACTGTGAATTTGCCTAGAATCGCTTACAAGGCTATGGGCAACGATGAAGTACTTTTTGCGGAGCTGGACAAAGCAATCGACAAAATCGCTCAAGCGCATCTGCAGAAGAGAGATTTTATTAAGACGCTGATGGATCTGGGCACAAAGGGGCCGCTGTCACTCTTTATGGCCGGCGCCGACGGTGAGCCATACATGAGGATGGATCGGCTTACATATATTGCCGGACTTCTCGGCTTAAATGAAATGGTCCAGGCGCACGTGGGAGAGGAACTTCATGAATCCGACAAAGCGCTAAAATTTGGCTTGCGCGTTGTCTCTCAGATGAATCTGAAGTGCAAGGAGCTATCAAAGAAGCATGGGATTCATCTGGTTATTGAAGAATCGCCGGCGGAGTCAGCCGCATATCGTTTGGCGAAACTAGACATGAAGTATTTCAAGAAGCAAACTGAGAAAGTCGTCAAAGGCAATCTCAAAACCGATGAATATTACTACACAAACAGCATACATCTAGCTGTGGACGCACCGGTTGATTATATTGAGCGGGTCGAAAAACAAGGCCTGTTTCATCCGCTGATGGAAGCTGGCGCTTTTGTCCATGTCTGGTTAGGGGAAAGCGAGCCGGCGCCTGAGTCGATTAAAAGCTTTGTTATTAAGACCTACAAAAATACACAAGCTGAGCAGATAGCCTTTAGTCCGGAGTTTACTGTCTGCGAAGCGTGTCGCCAGACAAGCCGCGGCTTGAAGGAAACTTGTCCCAAGTGTGGTGCCGACGATGTCTACGGTATCACCCGGGTTGTTGGCTACTTCTCCAAGGTTCAAACCTGGAACAAAGGCAAGACTGGTGAGCTCGCAGAACGGATCAGGGTGAACGTCGATAACGAGCCGACGAGTGAAATCGCCCAGGCGAGCGAACCGCTGGCCGGCTAAGGCTATGTAGTAATAGGCGCAAAGCTACGGATAAGAAAAATAACGACAGTGGCCGCTCGGTAACAGAGCGGTCACTTTATTTTAAGGAATAATCTCAGAAGGGGTCAGGTCTTGCAATGCAACAAAAAGCCTCTGACCAGTTATTACGTAACGAAAAAATAGGTTAGTAGTTTCCCTTCGAAAATGGTCGCTGTCTCTGTTTAGGCCTAATGATATACTGCCATCATGCGAACTAAGTCGGCAATCGCCAGTTTTATCGGACGGGCCGGAGGCGCGACCAGCCGGGCTCTGGGGCTTGGCGGCGGCACCAGTCTGCCGGGGGCCATTGCTCTTAAACTTGACCCTGGCTTAATACGTGAGTTGGCCAGTCAGCTCGATCAAGGCTCCGTAATTATTACGGCCACCAACGGAAAAACCACAGCCGCCAACATGACGGCTAAAATTCTATCGGCGGCAAGCTTGACGCCGATTCACAACGCCGCCGGGGCTAATTTGGCATATGGGGTCGCCACGGCCTTAATGAACGACGCTGAGGGGCTTAAGGGTTCGAAGATCGGCCTTTTTGAAGTCGACGAAGCAGTCGTTAAAAACGTTGTCGAAGACCTAGACCCGAAAGTTATGGCCGTTGGCAATATATTTAGAGACCAACTCGACCGCTTCGGTGAGGTCGACCAGACAGCCAAATTGATAGCCGATGGTATTCGACTCCTCAAATCAGATGCCCGGTTGGTGCTCAACGCTGATGATCCACGAGTCGCGGCCCTTGGCAAGGACGCCCGGGTTGAGCCGGTATATTTTGGCATTGAGGATATTGATCATCAGAAGGGCGGCGAAGTCGGGGCCCAGGACTCAAAAGATTGTCTGGTCTGCGGCGGTCCTTTAACGTACAGTAAGCGATATTTTTCGCACCTCGGGGATTACTCGTGTCCTAAATGCGGATTCAAACGGCCTCGTCCGCAAATCACAGCGACAGACTTAAAATTAACTCTTGAAGCAAGCCGGTTTACCTTAAAGACTCCAGCCGGGGAATATAAGGTTGAGCTGGGTGTGCCGGCCATTTATAACGTCTATAACGCGATTTTGGCTATCTCAATCGGGTTTACTGTCGATGTTGACCCGGCCACTTCAATCGCCGCTTTGGCAGATTTCCAACCGACTTTTGGCCGGCTTGAAAAGATTGAAGTAGAAGGAAAACATGTGCGTCTGATGTTGATTAAGAATCCAACCGGGTTTAATCAGGCGATAGAAACTTTAAATCTCGATCCTGATCCAAAAAACATTATCATCGCTATTAATGATAACTTGGCCGACGGCACTGATGTCTCGTGGCTATGGGACACCGACGTTGAAAGAATGGGCAAAACAAAGGCACTGATAACTAGCGGAATACGCGCGCATGACATGGCGCTCAGGTTGAAATATTCAGGAAACAAGAGCGATATTCAAGTCGAACCTAATCTTAGTGAAGCCTTGGCGGCCGGTCTCGAGAGGACGCGTGCCGGGGGCGATCTTTATATTCTCCCAACCTATACCGCGATGCTTGATATAAGACGACATCTGGAAAAAATGGGCGGGGCAGCAGCTTTTTGGCAGCCTGGTGATCGCCGATGAACTCCCTCAACCTCGTCCATCTCTATCCCGAGTTGATGAATCTCTACGGTGACAAAGGCAATATCATTGCGTTATCCAGGCGGTGCGCGTGGCGCGGGATAGATCTTAAGATACACGAGATATCGTTAGGTGATTCTTTACCAAAGGACATGGACATTGCGTTTATCGGGGGCGGCCAAGATAGGGAGCAGCTTCGAGTCTATCGGGATCTGGAGAAAAAAGGCGACGCTCTCAAAGCTATGATCGCGGACGGTTTGATAGTTTTGGCTATTTGTGGCGGCTACCAATTGCTCGGTCGTCGTTTCGTAACTTATCAAGGCGAGGAGATTCAAGGGTTGGGAATTCTCGATATCGAGACAGTCGGGGGAGACAGCCGGCTCATTGGTAATGTCGTGGCAGATATTCGATTAGGTGGCGAAAAAATGGCGCTAGTCGGGTTTGAGAACCATAGCGGCCAAACAACCTTAGGTCAAAAAGCAAAACCGCTCGGGAGCGTCCGGCTCGGGTTTGGCAATAATGGTCAGGATGGAAGCGAAGGGGCAAGGCAAGATAATGTTTTTGGCACTTATTTGCACGGTTCCTTGTTGCCTAAGAATCCTGTTTTTGCCGATTATCTGATTCAATCGGCGCTTGAGAGAAAATATGGTCCCGGCACCGTCCTTGAGCCGCTTAATGACACTATGGAGATGGCGGCGCACGCGGCTGCCGTTGAGAGAATAGAACAACTTCATCGTCGTCGCTGGGTCCCCGGCTGGTTCAAACGATAATGCGGTGATAAATACGGGTGGTAATTAAGGTGACACAATACTTAATTCTGTGCTTCGAATTAAGTATTGTGTCACCGAATTACCTCACCGAATTACCATAATTAATTATGGATATAATCTAACGTTAGAAGTTGTGCGATTTACTAATTGGAAAGGGTGTTTTTATTTATGAAAGAAACATTTGAAAATCTAGCGAAAGCGTTTATTGGAGAATCGCAAGCACGAAATCGATATACCTTTTATTCAAAGGTGGCCCGAAAAGAAGGGTTTCAACAGATTAGCTGGCTTTTTCTACTTACTGCCGATAATGAAAAAGAGCATGCCAGCTGGTTGATGAAGATGATGCAGCAACTGAAAGAGAAGTGTAATGAGAATCTTGACGAGATAGAGGTACCCGGCGCGGTACCGACTATTCTCGGAACGACAGCCGAGAATTTAAAGGCGGCCATTGGCGGGGAGCACTATGAGAACAGCATCATGTATCCGAGCTTTGCAGATGGTGCTGATGGTGATGGGTTGCCCGATATTGCCAAGCGTTTACGAGCAATCGGCAAAGTGGAAACCCATCATGAGGAACGATACACAAAACTCTTAAACCAAGTCGAAGCCGGCACTGTCTTCAAAAAAGATAAAGAAGTCGCTTGGCTCTGTCGCGAGTGCGGCTATGTCCATTTTGGCACAGAGCCACCGGAGAAATGCCCGTCATGCGATCACGATCGCGAGTACTACGAGATTCTTTGCGAAACGTTCTAGCAGCGATTAGCAGCTGCTTTTAATTTAAATATCTCGAAAAGCCAGCATGGCGGCTTCAACCGTACGGTCGATATCTTCGTCGCTGTGAGCCAAAGAAATAAAGCCCGACTCAAATTGTGAGGGAGCTAAATTGATTCCGGCTTCCAACATCAGGCTGAAATACCTTGAAAACTTTTCGGTATCGCTCTTTTTGGCTGTCGTGAAATCAAAGACCTCTTGGTCGGTAAAGTAGACGCAAGACATCGCCCCGACCCGGTTAAACGTTAGGTTAAGGCCGGCGTTTTCAGCCGCGACTTGTAAGCCGGCAGAGAGACGCGCGCCTTTTTTCTCTAATTCGTCATAGACGCCGGGCTCGGATAAGAGCTGAAGTGTTACCAACCCGGCTGTCATCGCAAGCGGGTTACCAGACAACGTGCCGGCCTGATAGATCGGGCCCTCGGGCGCGACATTGTTCATTATTTTAGCTTTTCCGCCAAAGGCCGCAACCGGTAAGCCCCCGCCAATTATCTTACCGAGGCATGTCATGTCAGGGTCGATTTCAAAACGTTCCTGGGCGCCACCGTAAGCGACGCGAAAACCTGTCATGACTTCATCAAAAATCAGTACGATCCCGTGCTTGGCAGTGATAGCTCGAAGCCCTTCAAGGTATCCGGGCTTAGGCGGGACGCAACCCATGTTTCCAACGACGGGCTCAAGTATAATCGCGGCGATTTCGTCGCCCTGTTTCTCAATTGTTTCCTCAACCACGCCTAAGTCATTATAGGGGAGGCTGATAGTATCTTTAGCTGATCCCTCCGTGACACCCGGGCTATCGGGAAGTCCCAGGGTTTGAACGCCCGAGCCGGCTTCGACAAGCAGGTAATCGACATGGCCGTGATAGCATCCTTCAAATTTGATGATCTTTTCTCGTTTTGTATAGCCGCGAGCAACGCGGATCGCGCTCATCGTAGCTTCGGTTCCTGAGTTGACCATCCGCACCTTGTCCATTGACGGGTAGGCCTCGAGAACCTTTTTCGCCATCGCTACTTCGATCGGAGTTGGAGCCCCGAAACTGGTCCCGTTTTGCATGGCCGTGCCAAGCGCTTCTATGACTTCGTCGCGGGCATGACCTAATATCAGCGGACCCCATGAGCCGACATAATCGATATACTCGTTACCGTCGACATCATAGATTTTTGAACCTTTGCCTCTGTGAATAAAGAGGGGGTTGCGTCCGACCGATTTAAAGGCTCTCACCGGGCTGTTAACGCCACCGGGCATCATTTCTTTGGCTGCCTGGAAGAATTTTTCTGATTCAGTGTGTTTCATATATCTCCTTTTAAAGATCTTTTATTAATCTTGTAGCTTACCCGCTATTGCCCAGTCACTTTTAGCATGATCCGAAAAGATGATATGGACATGTTCCGGCGAGGTTTTACCAACCTCGACAACGGTATCGGTTATTCGCTTGGCCATCTCTGCTTTCTGATCTCTCGTTCTGCCTTCCCATAGCTTTATTTCTATTACCGGCATGTCTGCCCCTTTACTCTTTTAGCCACTTTGCGGCGTCTTTTGCGTGATAGGTCAATATAATGTCAGCCCCCGCCCGCTTGATGCTTGTCAGCACCTCCATGGCCACTTTTCGCTCATCTATCCAACCTTTTTCGGCGGCGGCTTTGATAATTGAATACTCGCCACTCACGTTATAAGCGGCCAGAGGATAGTCAAATTCAGCTCGAACTGTCGCGATTACGTCCAAGTAAGATAAGGCGGGCTTCACCATAATAATGTCTGCCCCTTCTTCGACGTCGAGCGATGTTTCGCGCAACGCTTCCATAACGTTGGACGGGTCCATCTGATAAGCGCGGCGGTCACCAAATGTCGGTGCTGAATCGGCGGCGTCTCGAAACGGCCCGTAAAAACTCGAAGCGTACTTTGCGGCGTAGGACATAATTGGAGTATCACTAAAACCGCCTGCGTCCAGTTGAGCGCGTATCGCGCTAACCCGGCCGTCCATCATGTCGGAGGGGGCGACGATATCAGCGCCGGCCTCGGCGTGAGACAGCCCCGTTTTAGCTAAAAGTTCAAGTGAGAGATCGTTTAAGATTTTGCCGTCGCGAGCTACCCCGCAGTGACCGTGATCCATGTATTCGCATAGGCAAACATCGGTGACAACGATCAGGTCAATATTTATTTTCTTTATGGCCCTGATAGCTTCCTGGACAATGCCGTCCTCAGCGAAAGCGCCTGATGCACCCGAGTCCTTCGTTTCCGGCAACCCGAATAAGATGACAGCCGGAATACCTAGATTTGATATCTCCTCGATTTCCGCGTCCAATTTGTCTATCGAAAGTTGAAACTGGCCCGGCATCGATGGGATTTCTTTTTTGACGTTCTTCCCGTATGTAATAAATAGGGGATATATAAGATCATTAACGGTCAAACTAGTTTCTCTGACAAGCGCGCGCATTGCCTCAGTTTTTCTCAGGCGGCGCGGGCGGTAAATCGGAAAATACATACATCACCTCTCATGATTTCTTCGCAGATCAATATCTGACATCTTACTAAAATACCTTAAATAGATGGAGTGCGTATTTAATCTTTCCTTCTTGCGTCGACAATGGCTTCGACCAATGCCGGAATAGTTGAGTCTTTCGGCATGATATCAACGACCAGGCCGCTTTTTTTCGCGTCTGCGGCGGTAACGGGGCCGATAGTCGCGATTTTAGCTGTATTAATTAATTCAGGCCCGCAATCGTTAGCCGACATCAAGGCCACAAAATTTCTTACAGTCGAGCCGCTGCTGAAGGTAATAACATTGATCGCGTTTTCCTTGAACCTCTTGATGATCCTGTCCACGGGCGGGTTTGCCGGCACATTTTGATAAATTGGGGCTATCGTAACTCTGGCTCCTAACTTAGCGAGGTGATCCGGCAGGACGCTTCTGGCTTTCAAGGCTCGAGGAATGAGTATCTTTTTGTCCGCGATACCTTCTTTTTCAAAGGCCGATATTAGCCCCTCGGCGCGGAAGTCGTCCGGGATAAGATCCGGAGATATATTTTGGGATTCAAGCTCAGCCGCGGTAGCGGAACCGACGGCGGCGATTTTTGTTTTTGCAAGGATTCTGACATCAAAGCCTAAGTGCTTGATCCGCTGGATCAAGAAGCGCACAGTGTTGACGCTGGTAAAGATAGTCCAGTCGAAGACAGGAGCATCTTTTAGCGCCGACATTTCAGAAACCGCGCTGTCGAAAAGGGAATAGTCGTTCAGCGGCATGATTTTAATAGTGGGGAGCTCAATTACTTCGGCTCCGGCTTCCTCGAGTAGTTCTGTTAGCGCGCCGGCTTGTCCGGCAGCTCTAGTGACTATTATTCTCGATCCAAAAAGTGGTTTCTTCTCAAACCAGGCTAAGGTTTCTCGCAATTTAACTACTTCGCCGACGACGATCACGGCTGGCGGATGAAGATCTTTTTCTCTCACTTTTTCAACAATGTTACCAAGTGTGCCGGTAATTGTGGTTTGGTCGGCGAGCGTGCCCCAGCGAATAACAGCTACGGGTGTGGTTTCGGCTTTGCCGTTATCTTGCAACTCTTTGACCAGGTTTGGCAAATTCTTAACACCCATCAAGAAGACAAGCGTGCCGGCGCTTTTGGCCAACATCTCCCAGGCTATACCTGGTTTGCCTGAGACATAGCGTTCTCGACCCGTAATGAAAGCGACATCGCTGGCGAGATCGCGATATGTTACCGGTATGCCGGCGAAGGCCGGAGCGGCATAGGCGGATGAAACGCCTGGCACTATCTCAAATGGGATATTATTCTTGGCTAGATAAGCGGCTTCCTCGCCACCACGTCCAAAGATGAAGGCGTCTCCGCCTTTTAGCCGCGCGACAGTTTTACCGTCTTTGGCGGCTCGCACAAGTAATTCATTTATTTCGTCTTGCTCAACAGAGTGGTCGCTACCTCTTTTTCCGACATAGACCTTGTCGGCTTCGGGGTTGGCTTCAGAAAAAAGTCGTGGGTTCGCCAGGTAGTCATAGACTATTATGTCAGCGCGGTTTATGCACTCCCGCCCTCTGATCGTTATTAATTTCGGGTTGCCGGGTCCGGCTCCTATTAAATAGACAGTGCCTGTCTTTTTTTTCTCCATATCCACCTATTGGTCGATTAGCGGTCAAGAAGTAGTGGCGGGTTTTATTGTGAATCCGGTTTTTCGTCTGCTCCGAAAGTCGCGCGAACATCGGCTAAGATAGCGTCGGCTCCATCGTCAGACAGCTGCACCGCTAGACGGTAGCCAAGTGCTTCTGCTTCAAGCGGAGCTCCGGATAGATTGCCCGTGTACGTTTCTTTGCCGTCGAGGCTGGCTACAATTGCCATTATATCTAGCATGCCGTCGTTTATTCGCGCCAGCGCGCCGATCGGGACCTGGCATCCACCTTCAAGTTGTTTTAGCAAGGCTCGCTCAGCCGTGACACAATCAAAGGTATCAGGGTCATTTAGGATAGATACATACTTGGCGGTTTTCGTATCATCTTCGCGTATCTCGATGCCGATACTTCCCTGACCGACCGCCGAGACCATTACGTCTACCGGGAGGCGCTCAGAAATAACATCGCTGAATTCTAAACGGTCGAGGCCGGCTGCCGCCAAAATCATGGCGTCATACTGGCCTTCTTTCATCTTTCTTAGTCTGGTGTCGAGGTTTCCGCGTACGTCCTTTATCTTAAAATCAGGTCGGATACTTAATAGTTGAGCCTGTCGGCGAAGACTGCTTGTTCCGATCGTTGAGCCAACCGGCAGGTCTTTAAGTTTGACATTATCTTTTGAAATCAGGGCATCGCTCGGGTCGGCTCTTTCCGTCATGGCTTTAATAATTAAGCCTTTTGGAAGTTCCGTGGGAACATCTTTCATGCTGTGAACCGCGAGATCAATCTTTCCCTCAAGTAAGGCTGTTTCTATTTCTTTAACAAACAACCCTTTTCCACCGATTCTCGAAAGCGGGGCGTCGAGGATTTTGTCACCTTCGGTCTTAATATGTACTATCTCGATC
The DNA here is from genome assembly GCA_030610765.1 of Actinomycetes bacterium. Classification (GTDB taxonomy): domain Bacteria; phylum Actinomycetota; class Aquicultoria; order CAJVYJ01; family JAUVQD01; genus JAUVQD01. The sequence continues at coordinate 2,245 of JAUWRD010000043.1, read as the reverse complement.
TCTGTATGAAAGCGGGCCTTAATAGTTTCCGCGACATAGTGTGTTTGCCAGAGGGCAAGCTTGCTTGACCGGCTACCGATAATTAACTTATTTTCAGACATTAACCAGCTCCATGTGGGTCTTTGACAGCGCGGACATTATTTTGAACCGTCTCGCGCGCCTCTTGTTTTTGTTCTTCTTTGTCACCGTCATCAAGATCGAAAAGATGGCGTAAAGCGTCAACGTAAAGGTAGCCTTCTTTGTGACGAGAGGAATCCTTTAATCTCACCATGGGATCATGGAGTAGCTTATTAATGATCCCGCTGGTAAGAGCGTTGAGGGCGTTTTTTTCCTCATCAGATAGATTGTTCAGCTTGTTCGATATTTTCTTCAACTCGCTCTGACGAATGCCTTCGGCTTTTTTCCGCAATTCGGAGATGGTCGGAACGCCCTCTAAAGTGCTTTGCCAGGAAAGAAAATTCTGAACTTCGATTTTGATGATTGATTCCGCTTCTTTAGCTTCGCGGCTGCGTTCAGCCAAATTTGAGTCAACGACAGACTGAAGATCGTCAATATCATATAGATAAACGTTTTCGAAATCATTCACTTCCGGGGCGATATCCCGGGGGACAGCAATATCAATAAGAAAGATCGGGCGATACCGTCTTTTAGACATAACAATCTTCATGTCTTCCGGCTTAATAACAAAGTTCTCGGCTCCGGTTGAGCTGATAACTATATCCGCGGCGGCCATCTCATCGGCCAGGTTCTCAAATTCTACGGCTTTGCCATTGAAAAGCTTGGCCATCTTAACGGCTTTGTCGTGGCTTCGGTTTGCGATTAAAACATTTGTCACGCCATTGCTAACCAAGTGTTTAGCTGTTAGTTCGCTCATCTTGCCGGCGCCGACGATCATTACCGATTTGCCGGTTAGATCTCCAAAAACCTTCTTAGCCAACTGTATGGCCGCGTAGCTAATAGATACCGCGTTCTCACCGATATCAGTTTCAGTTCGCACCCGTTTGCCGACAGCGAAGGCCTGGCGAAAGAGGCGGTTAAAAACTATATTTGTGGTCTGGGCGTCAAAAGCGTGAGCATAAGCCTCTTTGACCTGTCCGAGAATTTGGGCTTCTCCGACTACCATTGAATCTAAACTGGCGATAACCCGGAAGAGATGGTTAACAGCGGCCAGGGCGTCGTGGAAGTATAGGTATTCCTCAAGATCACAGTCTTCTTTGTAGCAATCATTAAAGAAGGTGACGAGATCGTCTCTGCCCTTGTCGATATCGTTGGCGACCGCGTAGACCTCAGTGCGGTTGCAAGTTGAAAGAATTACGCCTTCGTTAATGTTTGGTAAGGAGGTCAGCGATGTCAGGGCCTCGCCCATGTTGTGCTCCGGGAAGGTCAACGCTTCTCGAATTTCAATAGGGGCGGTTTTATGACTGAGACCCGACGCTATTATATGCATAAAGTACCTCTTGGGCGACAAGTTGCTGCCACTATAGAAAACACCCCTGACGGCATCCCGACAAACCAGATTTCAGCAGGGGTCAATGTCTGTTTATTAGCACAATTCTGTCCTTGCCTGAACGCCCCAAGGGTACCATGCAGGCAGCTCAAACACAAATTTGCAACTGTCGCTTGACCATCAACCGGCATATTTGCTCACCAAGCCCTCGATATCGACTTTTTGGCCCTGTTTTATCTTTTCCAGCAGGTCGGAGGCGAACAGCTCTTTGTAGGCTTGCCTTGTTCTCTCGGGCCCTTTGAGTTTCCCCTTAATCGCCCGGCGAAAAACCGCGACGACTTCAAGATAATCGGAATACTCAGGTCCGATATCGGCTGCTAACTTAGTCTTAAGGTGTTTGGCTAAAGCCGGACTCTGGCCATCGGTTGAAATAGCGACTTTCAGGTGGCCTCTCTCAACTATGGCTGGAAAAAAGAAATCGCAACTATCGGGTTGATCAACAATATTTACTAGAACCCCGGAGTTCAAAGCTTCACTGCGGACAGCTTCATTCGTTTGCCGGTCATCAGTGGCGGCCACAACTAAAAACGCGCCATCCAAGTCTCCACTGGCAAATCTTTTCTTGCACCAACTAATCTCTCCGGAGCCGGCCATAGATTCTATCCCCGGCGTAGCTTCGGGCCCAATTATATTGACTGTCGCGCCGTTCTTTAATAAGACCCGCGCTTTGCTCTCAGCCACATCGCCGGCCCCGACGACCACACACTTTCTATTTTTCATCTTTAAAAATATCGGAAA
>JAUWRD010000215.1 GCA_030610765.1 Actinomycetes bacterium | reverse complement strand
TGCCACGATGCCCCGTCATGATAGTGTCTTATGCCGTCTCTATACGGGTCCGGCACGTAACCGCCAATACTGGAAGCATTGCCGTATACCTTATAGTATTTACTATTGCTAATCGCGGTAGACCTGAAAACTATATAGTAAGGCTGCCCGGAATTAAGCGTAATTGAAGAATCAAGAGATTTATAAATCTCATTATATGAAGTCGAAACTTCACCAGCGGTAACTGCCACACTTCTAAGATTTGGGCCGGTGAGGGTCTCTCTTATAGATATCTCAATATTGCCTGAGGGCGAACCTTGTCTGGCTATGGTTAAACCAACATCGCTTAACGATTGCCCGGTACCCTTTATTGACTGAGCGTATTCATTCGTGTCTGAACGTCCAACTTCCCAGTAAGCATTGAAGGCATACTGAGAAATGCCGGCAAAGTTATAACCGGTGGCGTCGTCGACATAGCTATTGCCATCGTCGTCTATACCATTGCCGGGAATCTCACCCGAGTTTTGCCAGACCTTGGCGGACAAATCAGGATGGGTTTGATCCATCCCGCTATCTATCACCGCGATCGTGACCGGATTCGAGGTCCCTGTTTCGATATCCCAACCTTCAGGCGCGTCGATGTCAGCGTCAGGCGTTCCCCCGTTTTGCCCGGTATTGTGAAGACCCCACTGATCAGTGAAAGAAGGGTCGTTGGGCGTCAGTGAAAGTTTACGTATGTAGTTGGGCTGGGCGGATAAGACATTTTTGTCGGCGCGAATCTTAGCCAGAGCTTTCGTAATTGACTGCCCGGGCTTCAGCTTATATAAGTAGATGCTCCCGGCGCGAGGTTTCTTTGATGAAGGTACTTTTCTTAACCGTCTCTCGACCCCAACTCGGCTTTTCATCTGGCGCCGGTCCATTAGGGACGCGCTGTCTTTAAACTTTACTAGAACTTGATCCTGCACGTAGTCAGGCTGTTCGAGTGAAATAGCCCTTGGGTTTGAATCCTCATTTATTATGTTAAGAATAGCGCTGCTGGTCCCGGGCAATACGAGAAATAGACCGATCATGGCTGAAACCAAAAGAACGATCAAATAGTTCCGAGATAATAGTTTAAGATGCATATTTTAAAAAACCCGCTAGATAATTATGAGTTTACCGGCTTAAACTAGATTACAAGCCTGGTAACAGGCTATGACCGATACGACTTTTTGTCAATCAGGCGTTGGTATGATATTTGTCGCGCGAAACCATAGACCGTGGCTTTTATTAAGCTGTCAAGAGGACACGGCAGCCGAACCTAAAAAAGCCCCCGCAAAGAGGCTCTTTGTGAAATTATCTAATAATCAAATCTAGGATCTAAATGTCAAACGCTTTCGTATTATGGCCCCTCCGGATCCCATCAAAATCAAACTCATTGCGCCTAGCAAGGTCATGTTTGCGCCCGTCGCCGGTACTGGCGCTGCCTCTTGCGCTGCCAATGGGGAATCGAAAAAACCAGCTGGATCGCTCTGGTTGTTATAGCTTGTTTCTATCCAGTCAGCACTTCTGTCTAAGC
>JAUWRD010000099.1 GCA_030610765.1 Actinomycetes bacterium | reverse complement strand
CGTCCGCGTTTGAACTACGGCGAAGATATCGACACAGCTATTACTCACATTGAAGAGCAAATGAAAAAGGATCAGCCCGCACTCGTGGGGGATAGCGCTTCAAAGTGGTTTGCCATCAAGCTTATGGAAGGCGACAGCGACGTTCAAAAGAATCTGAAGATAACCGATACGGAGTCAGTGGATAAGGCCATCAATCACCTGGTAAGCACACATACTGATGATATCGAATCTATCATGGCCGAAGCGAGATACGGTCTGGCCGCGGGACTCACCCGCGAGGTCCTAAGGCAACCCGAAACCAGCAAGATAGAGATGACGGAGCGAATCGACAAGATAGTTCTCAGCCGGCTTTTTGGTATCCCTATCTTTGTCGGGGCCATGTGGCTTTTATTCAAGCTCACATTCGATGTTTCAACGCCGTTTGTCGACTGGGTAGATGGCGTTATAACCGGACCTCTCACAAGATGGACCATCTCGATCCTGGGTGCTGTCGGCGCCTCTGACTGGTTGGTATCTCTAGTTAAAGACGGGATCATCGGGGGCGTGGGTTCTGTCTTGGTTTTTGTGCCGGTCATATTCGCGATGATGTTTTTTATCACCTTTCTAGAGGGCAGTGGATATATGGCCCGGGCCGCTTTTGTTATGGATAGGGCAATGCACGCAATCGGTCTTCACGGAAAATCTTTTATTCCAATGCTTCTCGGGTTCGGATGCAATGTCCCCGGAATTTACGCGACGAGAACCCTTGAGAACCCAAAAGACAAGGCGCTGACGGCGCTACTTGTACCATTGATGTCCTGCGGGGCGAGACTTCCGGTTTACGTATTGTTTACGGCAGCCTTCTTTTCCAGCAATAAAGGAACTATTCTTTGGTTCTTGTATTTGCTGGGAATCGCGATGGCTATACTTGTGGGATTTATCTTTAAGAAAACTCTCTTTAGAGGGGAAACGCCCATGTTTGTTATGGAGCTGCCCCCATACAGACTGCCTTCCTTTAGAAGCCTCATGATTCACACCTGGGAGAAGGGCAAGCATTTCATAATAAAGGCCGGAACTTATATACTCGCCGTCTCGATACTTGTCTGGTTTCTTCTCAATTTGCCTTGGGGTGTGGAAAACACGAAAGACTCCTATCTCGGCAAGATGGGCCAGGTTTCCGCCCCGGCACTTCAACCACTGGGATTCGGAGACTGGAAAGCTGCATCGTCTTTATTTAGCGGGTTGATCGCAAAAGAAATCGTTGTCGGCACGATGGGTCAAATATATGCCGCTGAGACAGAAGTAGCGGTCGAAGAGGAGCCTCCAACGTTTGGGGAAGACGTCGTAGAGATCGGAACGTCCTTTTTGGGCGCCGCGAAAGAATCATTCCTAAGCGTCGTGTCGGGCTTCGGTATAGCAAGTATCTCCGCGGAAGAGGATCCTGAACAAGTGGGGCTCACAGCCTCCGTCGGGAAAGCATTTACACCATTGAGTTCACTTACCTTTATGGTATTCGTTCTACTCTATATGCCGTGCGTTATCGTACTCGCGGCCATGCGACAGGAATTCATGACTTGGAAGTGGGTGGGCGTATCTTTTGCCTACCAAACAGCGTTGGCTTGGACGGTCGCGCTCATAATCTACCAGGGCGGATTATTGCTAGGGTTTGGAGGATAAAATGGGTATTGTTGATTTTCTTTTAATAGGGTTGATCTTGGCTGCGGCAATATATCTTTTGTACAAGTCGCTCTGGAAGAACAAAGGACAGTGCGCCGGATGCAGCGACGGCAGTTGCAAAGAACGGGCTGCAAGGATAAAACGCCCCAGCTAACAGGGCGTTTTATGAAAAGATCGCGAACATTGTTCGAGTGCTAGTGAGGGATGTCTCCCTTAAGAACCACTATTCCGCTAGGCATTGGATCCTCGTCATACTTCGGCTCTTCTGTTACAACAGCCTCGTCGTATTGAGAGAAATTAGGCACACTGGTCTTTACGATCAGCGCACCCTTCCCTTTCTTAAATGTCTGAAACGCGCCCGCGGCCTCAGCCACAGAAGTTTCTGTGTCTTTGAGCCAGAGCTGATAAACGTAGCCAGACTTGGGTTTTAGGTCTTTTGTCGTAAGGTCTATGACCAGTTTGTAAATATGCCCCTTGAGCTTGGTCACTTTGAACTTGACAGTCCCCGTGGCATCGCTGGAGTCACTTTTAAGTTTTACCGTTCCTTTTTTAGCATCTTGAATCTTGTGTCCAGCCAAAGATACGGTTGCGGACATAGTTAATATCAGCACGGTTATAACAATCATAAAACAAGCTCTACGCAATGGTCACACCCCCTTTTTCAACAACTTCGCGTTACTTTCCCGCTTTAAATGCCTTATAACAAAAAAGAGATATCCACTTTGTCGAGCCCAAAAGAATAAGCTTATTTTATCTTTTGTAGAGTTTCCCCGAGATCATTAACTGGATAGATGATCACCGTGTTCCAGGCGTACAGCTCTACTTCTGCAACCAAATCTTGAACCGCGTGACCGTTTGGAGCATCGAGCAACATATAAATCTTGTGCGCAACCATCGCGACCCAGGAACCTTTCATGGTTATGCCGTGAGACTTGGCCACATCGTCAATCTTATCGCTCATGACCTGCATTCTTTTCTTAGATTCCTCCACAAAAGCCGCACATGTTTCAGGGCCGTGCGTCGCTTCCACCATGTATAGCATTTCATACCTCCTCGCGTCGCTTAATTCAGAAACGCTTTTATGCGCTCAGCGCTCATAATGACCTAGTTTACAGGCAGAGAATCTTTAGATCAAGAAAGACTAATATTTTCTTAAAGATCTGTCGATATAAATAAAGTAGGGACAAGCAAGCATTTGCCGATTTGTTCAAAAGTTTATGCGACAAAGAAAGTCGAAAAATATTGAGCCCGGAAACTGAATCGATAAAAAATAATGAGACGCTGAGCCTTGAGGACGAGAGTTTTTGCTATGGTCTCTCTGGTCTTGCGTCCCTAATTATCAATAACCAGGAAAAGTTTGATAAAGCTCAGGCCTGCTGCTCAACCGTGCCCGAAATTCTGACGTTGGCGATTGAAGCTAAAGACCACTACACACATAAACATTCTGTGCGGGTAACGTCGCTGGCTGTTGCCTTGGCTGAATGCGTTGGATTTCAGGGCGAAGAACTTGAGAACCTGAGGATGGCATCTCTTTTGCATGATGCCGGAAAGATTGGAATACCAACGGCGATTCTACTTAAGCGGGATAAGTTGACGCACGAGGAACGCAAGATTCTAAGAATGCACCCCACAATGAGTGCCGAGATCATTGAATATTTTCAATGCCTGCCGGATGACATTATAAAAACTGTGCGCCACCATCACGAACGAATTGACGGCGAAGGCTACCCCGGCAAGCTAAAAGGAGCGGATATTCCCCTGGCCTCACGAATTTTAACAATCGCGGATGCTTGGGACGCCATGACGGCAGATCGCCCATATCGGCGGGCGCTCACAAAATCAGAAGCCGGCCGCGAGCTTAGAGATGGAAAAGGGACCCAATTCGACGAGATGCTTGTTGATTTGTTTCTGGTGATGATTAGCTCAAGCTTGTCTGTACACTAACCCGCTTTTTTCTTCTTGTCTTTCTCCATGATTTCATTGATCTTTTTTTCTTCCCATTCATCACCTAGATACTTGTTGCGCATAGTAAAAGTGTCGATAGCATGGAAGAAAAGAATATTGACCGCGAAGCGCCTTCACGCGCAATTCCGCTTTCCTACGCTCTGTGCCAGTCATTACTTGAAGCCCACTCTCCTTATCGAGAAACTTCTTATGGCAACTAGCAAGCTATGTGCGAATGCTCATGGCCGTGGCCTAATTTCCTCTTATCCTTAATAAGTTTCACAACTTTATGTCCCTTGCCTTGGCCCAAAGCTTCGCATGCATTAACAATATCTTTGTACAACAGATCGGCCATATCTCGACTGAAATTTTCCTTGGCCACGATTCTTAAAACCGAGATACTCTGCGCGTTTGCCGGCAGAGTATATGCGGGAACTATCCAGCCCGTTTCACGAAGCTTTGCTGACAACTCGAAAACAGTGAATTTTGATGTGTCTTCAAGTTTTACAGTTACAATCGGCAATACTTTACTCGCATTCAAAAGACCGAATTTGCCTGTGGCCTGAAGACGCTCCGCAAGGTATCGGGCATTGTCCAAGATATTTGTCATAATGGCCCTATACCCCGACCTTCCAAGGCGTAGAAAATTATAGTATTGGGCGAGAACCATACCGCTCCCTTTTGAGAAATTCAGCGTAAAGGTTGGCATGTCTCCGCCCAAATAATTAACGTCAAAAATCAGGTCTTCCGGTAGATCGGCTTCGTCCCGGAATACAAGCCAGCCGATCCCGGGGTAAACGAGCCCGTATTTATGTCCGGAAACGTTGATTGATTTTACCTGCTCCAAGCGAAAATCCCATTCCAAATCCGGATGAACAAAAGGGACTACGAATCCACCACTAGCCCCGTCGATGTGGATCGGAATATCCCAACCCTTATCTTTTTTCACCTTAACTAGCAGTTCATTAATTTCTTTAATCGGATCAGATTGACCGGTGAAGGTGGTTCCGGCAACAGCTCCAACACAGATAGTGTTCTCATCAATATTTTTGGCGACTTTTTCGGCCGTCAGCACAAATCTGTCGACTTCCATGGGCACAATGCGAGGTTCAACGTCAAAATACTTAGCGAACTTCTCCCAGACGACATGGACATCAGCCCCCATAACTAAGTTGGGCTTGTCAGTCGGCTTGCCTTTTGCTTCCTGACGTTTTTTCCAAGTCCACTTATGCGCCAAAAGCCCCAACATGACGGCTTCTGAGGAGCCAACTGTGCTCGTGCCGACACTAACTTTGTCGGACGGTGAATTATAAAGTCGGGACAACATGTTGACCACCCGGTTTTGCACTTCCGATGTCTGCGGATATTCATCATGATCGATAAAGTTCTTATGGAGATTTTCGTCAATAATTTTCCGGGCCCCCGGCTCCATCCAGGTAGTTACAAAACTGGCAACGTTGAGTGATGGATTGCCGTCCAGATTCAGCTCGTCATGGCCAAGCTGGTAGGCGGCGTCCGCCGGCATCCCTTCTTCTCGCATCTCATGTTTAGGCACCCTTTCATGGAAATACCTCAAACTATAAGTGCTGGTGTGAACCCTTTCAGAGTCTCGTATTTTCTCGTATTTAGTCTTCTTTGATAAAAACATTTACGCGGCCTCCTCTTTTAGAATTAGCAAATAACTAACGGTGCGCCGCCTTAGAATGTGTATCTCCAGCGGATTAGAACTCGATATCGTTTAGTACAACAAAAGTAATGCCCAATTATTTATGGATAAAACCCCTCCAATCGCGTGTCTGTAAAATAACCCTATCAGCCATGATCATTTTGCAAGCGAATGGTTTTTTGGGGTAAGATCAAAGTTGTTTCACTAAAAGGGAAGCGAGATTTTATCATATGAAAAAGCTGCTACTTTTTATAGTAATCACATTCCTGTTCCTCTTCACGCTTAGTCTCTCCTCCGGATGCGAAAATAGCGCTAAAGAAGATGAAAACGGAAGCTCGGGCAAGTCAGCTGCTTGGAAAAATATCGAGCTGACAGATGTCAAAACCGGAAAGAAGTTTCGGATCTCTGATTTCAAAGGGACACCGGTTTTGCTGGAATCTTTCGCGGTTTGGTGCCCGACCTGCAAAAAACAGCAAGATGAAATAGCGAAGCTCCATGAGAAGCTCGGCG
>JAUWRD010000078.1 GCA_030610765.1 Actinomycetes bacterium | reverse complement strand
TAGGCCCAAGGCAATGGGTCCATCACTGTTGTAATCCCACTCCCGCGCTTTGCGCCAAGCCGCCTCATAGTCGCCCGCGTCATGGTCTTCCAAGTCATATCCCCGCTCGGTGTAGTAATCATATTCATTGAAGTAGGTCTTGCAAACCTGAAGGACATCGATTACCGAAAATCCCTTATGTAGTATCGCCTCCCGAAAAAGCTTCTTCAAGCGTGGCAGGCCATGCGAATAACCTCTAGCCACATAAGTGGCGCCGGCCGCCATCATCAGCTCAATCGGATTAAACGGAACCTCCATCGATCCCTTCGGTGTCGAGCGCCCCTTAAATCCAAGCGGGGATGTCGGTGTGTATTGCCCGGTCGTTAGACCATAGACCCGATTATCATGGATGATCATTGTAATATTTATGTTTCTCTTAGCGGCGAAGAGCAAATGTTCCAACCCCTCGCCGTAAGCATCGCCATCGCCGGCAAAACCGACAACTGTCAACTCCGGATTGCCGATTTTGATTCCCTCCGCCGCCGGTGTCGCCCGGCCGTGAATAGAATAAAAACTATTTACTTTTATATAGTCAACGATCTTGGCGTGGCAACCAATGCCTGAAACTAGAACTGTATCTTTCAGGGGATATCCTTCATCAGACAGCTCCGCCAAGACAGATTTCGTCGCGTTTAAGATGGCGAAATTCCCGCAGCCGGGGCACCATGTGTTTGTGGTATCAGCGCTAAGCTCTTTTGGAATCATTGGCTCTGCCCTCCAAGGGTAGTAGCTAGTTTTGCCTGAAGGTCATCGACACTAAATGCGCGGCCGTCATATTTCAGCACAAGCTCATCGACTAAAAAGCCATGGTCTCCAACCAATTTTGCCAACTGACCCGTGGCATTGTTCTCGACTGCGATCAACTTTTCGACACCAGCCATCGCGGCCTTTAACTGCTTGGTCGGAAATGGCGTCATAACTATCGGCTGGATAACTTTGAGATCGAAAGCCCGGGCGACTTCAACGCATACTCCCTTGTTAGAGCCCCAACAAAGGATAGCGGTCTTTGATTTAAGATTGCCGTAAATACCGACTTGGGTATAGCGCTCGAGCTCTTGAGCCAGCTCCCCGGTCTTAGCCAGGCGCTTTTCCTGCATGACTTTTGATATTTCACCGTCTTCTGTAGTTATGCCATCTTCGTCATGCTCGTAGCTGTTTACTTTGAAAACCTCTTTCCGCTCTCGAATAGGTAATTCAGGAACGACCGTATTATCTACCGCGCTCTCAACAAAACTATAGGTGCCCTCGCCCAGATTTTTATCTGTCATGACGATCACCGGAATCATATATTTAGCGGCCGCCCAGAGCGCTACCTGCGCCCAAAAATATGACTCTTCGCCATCGCCGGGGGCGATAACAAACCTGGTGAATTCACCTTGACCGGCATTTAAGGCAAACCCTAGTTCTGTTTGCGAGGAGTAAGTCGGCAAACCGGTAGACGGGCCGGGTCGCTGGCCGAGAACAACGACAATCGGAAGCTCCGCCATGGCGGCCAGACTATAGCCCTCAGTCATCAAGCAAAATCCGCCTCCGGAGGTACCAACGGCCACGCTTTCCCCCGTATAGCTGCAGCCAAGCCCCATCAAAATAACGCCTATCTCGCTCTCCGGATGAATAACCTTCAAGCCGAAATTATCAGCATTAGCTGCCATAAAGTGAAGAACATTAGAGACAGGCGTCATCGGATAAGCGATATAGGTATTAAGCCCACCTTTGACCAACCCTAGCCCTAAGATTTCGTTTCCAGTCAACAGTGGCAGACTGTCCCGGTTGAGGTCGCTAGCGTCAAAGATGGTTGAGGCCGCGTCATATCCGCGCCTGGCAACGCTTAAATTCTTCTCAGTTTTCTTGAGCAGCTTGACGCGAAATACCTCTTCCAACGCCCGCCACTCAATTCCGAGCACCTTGGCGAGCGCCCCTATAAGCACAGAGTTAGAGGTGACCGGCGGCGCGTCTTCTTCTTTGATAATTGTTGCCACCGGGATAGCCAAGGCTTTTTGGTCAGCGCCTAAAGTCGTTAGCTCACTACTGATTATCTCTGGATCAGAAACTAGGGCAGAGACAGGTTTTAACCGTTTTATGTGCGTTTCAATTGTTTCTTTATTCAAACTTAAGAGCACGTCGACCGAATCGGTGTGGGCAAAGACCTTACTCTCAGACGCTCTTATTATCGAGAAAGTATGACCGCCCCGGATAATGGACGGATATTCCCGATAGATGTATATATAGTATCCAAGGCGATTAAGGATGTCGGCGATGACCAAACTAGCTTTATCTATTCCGTCGCCGGCAGCTCCGCCAATCAGTACCGAAAACTCTTTCACTAAAATCTCTCCTAACAGCCTAATAGTTATCTACAGTCCAGAGTGCTTCGCCTTGATCTCGTCAGCCAGCGCGTCAAGCGCCGCAAAATCTTTATCCTTCGGATAGCCCTTGGCAAGGTGGCCGGGGATCATCTCAGCTTTGAGGCTCGCCAGTATACCCGTCAACTGCTCGGCGGCTTTGCCGCCCCAACCATATGAACCGATGAACGAGAGGTACTTGGTCTTTGGCCGCAGCGCGCTGACAAGAGAGGCGGCGTGAATAGCATTGGGGTGAGCGCCCACGAGCACTGTGGGGGCAGCCAACACAATCGTTGAAGCGTCAACTATGGCCATTGCCAGCTGGCCTAGATCAAGTCCGATCAAATTAAATGGCTTGACCGTAATCCCACGGTCGATCAAAGCGTCAATTAAGTGGTCGACCATCCGCTGGGTGCTCCCATGCATGGAGATATGGGCGATAACGACCTCATTTTTAGTTTCGTCTCCCGCCCAATCCCGGTACGCATCTGTAATAAATTCCGGCGAATCGTGAAGCGGGCCGTGGCTAGGCGCGATTATATCGATATCAAGCTCATCTACCTTCTCCAGATGCTTCTTAATGTTTCTCCTAAACGGCATCATGATTTCGGCGAAATAGCGCTTGGCCGCCGGATAGATCGCCGGCTCGTCCTTGGCGTATAGAGCACCTGTCGCTATATGCGAGCCAAAGAAATCGCACGTGAAAAGCACGCGCTCTTCTTTTAGGTAGGTCATCATCGTCTCGGGCCAGTGGACCCAGGGAACAAGAATAAACTCAAGTGTTCTGTCCCCGAGCGACAAAACCTCCCTATCTTTTACCTCGACAAAACGTTCCTCGGCAACGTCGAGCAGATCTTGAAGCATCGGCCGGCACTTAGCGTTAGTAACTATTTTAGCCGCCGGATAGCGAGCCAGAATATCCGGCAAAGTTCCCGAGTGGTCTTGCTCGGCGTGATTTATAACGATGTAGTCGAGATTATCGACCTTCAATCTATCCAGGTTTCGAAACAACTGATCTTTCTTGGTCGGGTCAACAGTGTCAATCAGCGCTGTTTTTTCGCTTCCCTTAACCAGGTAGGCATTGTAGCTCGTCCCCTCAGGCAACGGAATCAGCGCGTCAAAAAGACGCCTGTCCCAATCGATCGCCCCTATCCAGAAAACACCTGGTTTTACAACTCTTACAGCCAACTAGTCCTCCTTTGTAAATTCATCCTTGGTCGCTCCGCAAATCGGACAAGTCCAGTCGTCCGGCAAATCTTCGAAGAGCGTTCCCGGCGCAATTTCAGCCTCAGGATCCCCAACGCTCGGGTCGTAAATATAGTTGCAGACCAAACACCGGTATTTATCGCCCCCGTTAATATCAGCCTCACTAACCTCCGTCGACGCCGTTTTCGCCGCGGGTTTAGCCGCCCCCGACTTTATTCTGTGGTATTCAGCGTAAGTCAGTGGCTCACCATCTAAGACCTCGGCGTCTACGACAAGACCAATAAAAAGCGTATGCGTGCCGACATCCATGCTTTGTTCAACCTTGACATCTATATGCCCAATTGTGTTGTCGAGAACAATCGGGGAGCCGCTAGTTGCGTCGCACTGGTTTACCCCCTCAAATTTGTCTGTATCCCGTCCCGAATTATAGCCAAAGCGGCCGATAAAAGAGAGTGGCGCCTCGTTCGATAAAATTGAGACGCAGAAAGCCCCACTTTCAGAGATAAATTTGTGGGTTAGATTATCCTTGCAGATTCCCACCGCCAATCTCGGCGGCTCAGATGTTATTTGAAAAACAGTGTTGGCTATCTGCCCGTTCAGCTTGTCACCAAGCCGAGCGCTAACGATATATAAGCCATAGCTGATTTTATAGAGCGCTTTAAGGTCCATCAATAGATTGTACCCCAAGCAAATTAAATTAACGCATTGATTCATAACAGTCTTATATGTAACTATTATCTTTAGTTTTTGATACTTATAGGTTATAATACAGCTATTATGGATTACTATTCAATGACAGATAAGGCAATCATGGTTGAGCTGGGAAAACGTATTCGAGCTCACAGATTAAAAAATAACCAAACCCAGGAAGAGCTGGCCCGAAAAACCATGCTGTCACCTTCAACAGTCAAATCCCTGGAAAAAGGTAGAGCAAAATTAAGCACAATTATCGCTGTTCTAAGGGAACTTAACACCCTTGAAGGTCTTGACGCATTTATCCCGGAGCAAACAGTAAGCCCGTTGCAATTGGCAAAAATGTCCGGCAAAAAACGACAACGGGCCAGCGGCAAACATAGAGCTAAAGAAACCGACAGTGAGTCCTCATCCGAATGGTAGATTTAATAGAGACGGCTTACGTAAAGCTTTGGGGCAAAGTAATTGGCGCGGTAAGCTGGATAAAAGAAAAGGAATATGCGGTCTTTGAATTTGAAAAAGAATTCTTAAAACAAGGCCTAGATATCTCCCCTCTGCAGATGCCGCTGCAAAAAACCCTCCAAGGTGATACGATTTTTTCCTTTCCTAGTTTAAACAAAGAAACATTCCACGGTTTACCGGGATTATTGGCAGACTCCTTGCCGGACAAATTCGGCAATACCTTAATAGATGCGTGGCTGGCCAGAAACGGTAGAGACCCAAATAGCTTCTCCCCAATTGAACGACTTTGCTACATCGGCAAAAGAGGGATGGGCGCTCTTGAGTTTTCGCCTTCTCTCGATACAAACACCGAAGACTCTGTCCCGGTTGAAATCGCCGACCTTGTTCGCCTGGCCCAGGAAGTTACTTCAGAGCACTTCCGACTTAATGCAAACATATCCGACAACGACAATACCGAGGCAATGCTAGACATTATACGAGTAGGAACATCCGCGGGAGGGGCAAGACCGAAAGCAGTCGTTGCCGTTAATGCCGAGGACCAAGTTCGCTCCGGCCAAGTCAAAGCGCCGGCTGGTTACGATTATTGGATCATCAAGTTTGATGGAGTAGACGATTTGGAGCTCGGCAAAACCCAGGGCTATGGTCGCATTGAATACGCATATCACCTCATGGCTAAAGCCTGCGGCATAAATATGACACCTTGCCGATTGCTGGAAGAAGGTGGGCGCGCTCACTTCATGACAAAACGCTTCGATCGAGATAAAAACACAAAAATACATCTGCAGTCGCTTTGCGGCCTTGCCCATTACGATTTTAATCTGGCCGGGGGTTATTCTTACGAACAAGTTTTTTCAGTAATGCGACAACTGCATCTTCCAAAAACTGAGGCTCAGCAGCAATTTTGTCGAATGGTTCTGAATGTAGTAGCCCGCAACCAGGATGATCACACAAAAAATATTAGCTTTCTCCTGGACAGCAAGGGAGAGTGGCACCTATCTCCGGCGTATGACTTTATCTACGCCCACAACCCTGCCGGCCATTGGACCAACAAGCATCAAATGACGATAAACGGCAAACGTGAAGGGTTCACTCTGCAAGATTTAGTTGAAGTTGGAGACTCAATAGGTCTGCCGAATCCAAAACAAACCATTATGGAAATCATCGACACGGTAAAACATTGGCCAAAATTTGCTCAAGAAGCGGGAGTAAAGCAAGAAACGATCGAACGAATTAAGCAGTCTCACAGGTACTTGGATAATTAAGGAAGCGCACCCTGCCCAACTGCGCGTGCATTCGGTTCGTTGATCCCCCAGCTTCTCCGATCTAATTAGAGACAGCGACCATTATGAGCTGCGCAAATACAACGACCAGCATGTAAGATCAAATATCACCCCTGGTCATAATGGTCGCTGTCCCTATTAACTATATAGCGCTGCAGATAGTCTCGTGTGGCGGATTGCGCTATCTCAGAGCCAAGTGGATTTGTCTTTGGGTTGTCTCTCCATGAGGGCTTGGGCCAGACCCAGGGGCGGCCCTCCCAGGGGATATAGTCATGCATGGCTTTATCCTGCAGACCGTGAAGACCATAGCCGAGATAACGCAGATCTCCGGTAGAAACGGCCAACTCCAAATAATACTCAGCCCACGACTCCCGGGCGTCACGACGAAAAGGCAGCCAACCCAGCGGATCAAAGTGATGCCAATAGTTACGGTTGAAACCAGCCGGGTACTTTTTATCAATAGCCGAATCAGCGGTGGCAATGACTTCGGCCGCCTCATCATCTTGAAGCACTTCAATCGCTATCTCTTTTGTCTGATCAAAGTGAACTCGCCTGTTGCCCAACTAAACACCTAATCTACGAAGCCTCTTGTCTCAAGCGCTCCTTAACCCACATTCTGATTAAGGTCTGATACCCGATTCCTTTTTCCTCGGCAATCTCGCGCAATTGATCTAGTGTGTCGACATCAAAGCGCATCGAAATAGCTTTCTTTTGACGCTTGTCAACAAAACGTTCTTTCTCCGGCGTCATGTCCGGCCAGAACTCAGCCGCATCGTGCTCGGCCCAGAACTCGGCGATTTCAAGATCTGACATTTTTTTGAAGTCAGGAAGTTTTGATTTTTTACTCATGTCTCTTTCCCATATAACCGTTTTTCTTTTGCCGTCATCTCTCGCGCAGTGACAATTTTTAGCGCGCTTTTCCCCTTCCGATCAAAGACAACCAATAGAAATCGCCCCGCTAAAGTTCGACCCAAAGCTACATAAACGCCGCTATGACTTCGAATGATGGCCTTGCCCTGGAAAACTTGTTCAGCTTCTTCCGGCAAAACGCGATGTTTGGTAACTATTTTTTCAACAACTCGCGCGTCCCAGTAGAATTCATAGATATCCAAGTCAGTATCCTTATTATATACATTGCATATACATTGTCAATTGATGCTGCCACTGCAAAACCTCCACTATCGTAGCAATCAAGGATTAGAAAAGCAAACATATGTTCGTCTTCTTTTGCGAAACGCAAATAGGGACAGCGACCATTTTGAGCTGCGCTAATACAACTGCCCGCAGGTAAGATCAAATATCACCCCTGGTCATAA
>JAUWRD010000194.1 GCA_030610765.1 Actinomycetes bacterium | reverse complement strand
AATCCCAAAGAGAAGAGACAAGTGTTGAATCTTGTATCTTCGAACATGATACTCAAAGACCGCAAGATAGTGGACTACCAGCTAAAAGAACCTTATAACTACTTCCTTATTGACCCCTCAGAAGACAAAAATGAGGTTACGTGGGCGATAGTGGATTTGAACCACCGACATCCTGCTTGTAAGGCAGGCGCTCTCCCCCTGAGCTAATCGCCCGAATCATGTTTCCGAGTTTGTATTATACCAAGTTAGTCGGAATCGAAAAGCGGCAGTTGCTCGGGAAGGCCAAGATTATCATTCCAACGCATTAACATAGGTTCGGTATTTGGCTCAGGGAAGCTTAAAAAAGCAAATTGTTTCTTTTCTCTGATTAGCGCTTTTTCCTCGTCAAAGATGACGCCCCAAGTACCGGTATTGAAGTAGAGACGGTTATTGTTCAACTTTGCTATTTCCGGCGTATGGGTGTGGCCGAAAACAATATATTTGGCATCAATTTTGTTTTCGCCAAGAATGTCCCCGATATTGTTCGCGGCCTCAAAATACGATTTATTAATCTTGGAAGATGCTTTATCAAAAACGTCGCCGGCCGCCGCTGAGAAGATACTTATGACAATTGCGATGATCAGGATAGCTTGGCTTTCATTTGATAAGAACGAAGCTACAAAGATCACTGCCGTAAGAGCGCTTAGGACGAATAACATTACGTCAAGATTTGCAAATAAAGCTTGCCAGGCAAATCGACCGCGACCATCGTTAAACGGTTTTTGGTGGAGTTGCTGGATTTTTTGAAGTGGATGATCTTTACTAGTCACATTTTCAGAAAGATGATAGCTTTTGGCAATATCAGCCATTCTGATGTTCGTTTCTTTTTCAAATGCGTCAACATCGTCCGGTCGGTATTTTGATAGGTTGCCGCTGCGTTTGAATATTTTGGTCATTGAGACGGTAAATTGCCAGATCAATTTAGTCAATCGCCAGATCCCGAGGGGCTTGTTGTGAAAGACCCAGGCCACATATTTTGTACTTGGTCTTATATTGTCGGCAAAAGGATTTATGCGCTCGACTTTATTCAGCAGGTAGCGAACAAAGAGTGAGCCAAAGGGCAAATTTATCTCTTCTTTTTTTCCGGGCAGCACAGGATAAAGAAAATATCTAAAAGAGTTAAGAGACTCATATTGATGTCCGTGTTCTATATATGTCTTATATTCATGATCAAGGTAGATCCAGGGCGCGAATTCCAAGCTTGAGTCAAGTCGGCCGCCGTCAGCCATCACGGCCACTTTTGGCGCGCAGAGTTCTCGAAATCTGGCCTGTACTTTTGGCCAGGTAAATTCTATGTCATGGTTCCCGATAATTATTGTGATCCGATTTCCTTGGCTGAGAAAGTTGCCGAATGCTTCGAAAGCGACAGGGTGTCCTTCATAGACTTTTTCCAACTTAAAAGTCGAGGCTGTCTCATCGGTCTTGGCTCCCCAGCGACAGATATATTTTTTTTGGTGGCCATCGAGAGCGCAAAAAGAAGGGGTGGCAGCTATCTCCCTTGATGTAATGCCGACTTGCAGAAAATCGATGAAGTCACCGTTAATAACGAGGTGAACACCACCGGGTTTCTGTTTTTGCAGATACTCAAGGAACCGGGTGAGTTGGTCGTCAAAGAAGAAATCCTCGGTGCGGGCGAATTTCCCGCTTCCAGGGCGTCTACCCTCGCTTAGGTGAAAATCGCTCACTACTATTAGCATAGTCAAAAAGCTATATTTTACCGGATACGTTGTCAAGCGCTCATGCTTCTGTAAAATATTGGGTTGCCTAAAAGGCGATTATAGGCTATTTTATCCGAGGTGCATTGCCTAATTAAGTTTTTTTGAAAACGATAGTGTATTAGACAATTTGCCTGCGAAAACGTTGCCAAAGCTGGTCTTTGGTAATAAAGTAAGAAACTAGCCCCCATCGTCTAGAGGCCTAGGACACTGCCCTTTCAAGGCGGCGGCGCGGATTCGAATTCCGCTGGGGGCACAAACATGTTTGTTAAGCCGTTTGGTTTAGCAAACATGTTTTAGTTTTTAGTGAAGCCTAAGAATCCGCGCCATAATTTAGCTGCACATTGTTCGTAATGTTAGGACCGTCCCCGGTTAGTCCCCGGTTATCCGGTTACTAAAGGGGCAG
>JAUWRD010000048.1 GCA_030610765.1 Actinomycetes bacterium | reverse complement strand
CAGAGCGGCCGGTGAATTTTTTGACTCCCGGGCTTTTATTAACAGCGCGGAGACATCTGCTCGCGCAATTCGGTTGGCATCAAGTGAAAGGTTGGCCACAAGCTCAATGATCTTGCTTACCTGTACGGTTTTAGCCATCGCTAACCCAACTCGCTGAGCATCTCCCGAATCGAGTCAGCGCTTAACTCAAGAGCCTTCTCTTCTTCTTCGCTAAGCTCTATTTCGACGATTTTCCCGACACCGTCAGCCCCCAGTTGCACCGGGAGATTTACGTAGATGTCGCTCAGGCCATACTCCCCTTGAGCCAGAGTGCAAACTGAAAATACCTGCTTTTCATCGCCTATGATCGAATTAATCATAGTGCTGAGAGCGGCAGCCGGCCCGTAAGCCGCGCTCCCGGTTTTAAGTAGTTTAACGATTTCAGCCCCGCCGTGCTTTGTCTTTTCAGCCGCCCCTGATAAAACAGATTCCTTAACTGGAAAATCAGAGTCTTCGTCGCCGACCCGCACAAAACTGGTAAGCGGCACCATTTGATCACTATGAGAGCCGATAACAACCGCCTGCACCACTGATCGAGCGACACCGGTGGCCTCTGTTATGAAATGAATAAACCGGCCGGAATCTAACATACCGCCCATGCCGATTACTTTTTCATGCGCAAAACCCAACTCTTTCCAAGCCAGGTGGGCCATCGCGTCAACGGGATTAGTAACCACAATAACTATGGCATCAGGTGCCTTTTCTTTAATTTCGGCGCAAACTGATTTGATAATCGCGGCGTTCTTGTCGAGCAAGTCTTTGCGACTCATGCCCGGTTTCCGGGGAAACCCGGCTGTGATTATAACTATTTCAGCGCCTTTAAGCAGCGCAAAATCTTGACCGCCAGCTACATCTTCATCTAATTGCAAAATCGACAAAGCCTGACAAATATCAAGGGCCCGGCCTTCTGCCAGACCCTCGGCCACATCGATCAAGGCTATGTTGGCAACTCCTAAGAGGGCAACTAGAAAAGCAGTGTTGGAACCAACGTTCCCACTGCCGATAATCGCAACTTTTTTAGACGCTTCAGACATATGCGTTTATTTTAGCTTAAAAGACGACATTTTAAAAAAGAAATGCAATTAATACGATTAATACGGGGACACCATACCTATTGCCGAAGAAATAGGTATGGTGTCCCCGTATTAATTATTCGGAATCGTGAGTGCAGGTAGGAGTGTGACTATATTTCTGTTTTAAGAGTTCGGGAATTTCAACCGGATCCCGGAGTTCGTCATAGTTGATAAAGCTCGCTAGATCGACTGAGAAAATAAGAAGCTCGCCCATGTCGACATCGGCTTCGACCTGAATCTCCCCTTGGAAAACAGCTAGGCTTGATCCCAAAAAGTTTTCATCGCGACCGCGCCCGACGCCGGAGACACAAATAATTAAATGAGCTTGATTGAAGGAACGGGAAATCGCTAATTCTTTTATGGCTTCAAGTTCTAAAAGGGAATTGGCGGTGGTCTGCATAACCATAACGCTAGGGCGCAGTTTACCGGCTAGCGCATCGACCTCTTCACTATATGCTTGCTCTTGAGAGAGAACAATTGTCGCGCCTAAGCAGGTGCGAATAGATTTGATCTCGCCGATCGGTACCGTATCAATGAGAGCCCCGTCCCGCCCGATCAACGCGCTTTGTACTCTCCGGCCCCCGGTTGCCACTATCTCGCCAGTTAGAATCTCTATCTCAAATTCTCGTGCCAAATCAAGCAATGTTTTTAATGAGTCTGACTGATCTTGATCAAAGCCGAGAAAGTCTCCACTAAAACACAAGAGATCAATACCGTCTTGTTCGGCGCGCTCGGTTATCTGGCGTATTAAATTGAAGTTCGCGTCAAGGGAGCATGCCTGCTCATATTGGGCAACGGCTACTCTCATCACTTTTTCTTGGTTTTTTTGCGATAAGCTTCTTTGGTCACGCAATTAGGATCAAGGCAGAGTTCCCATGGACGCTTACCTTTGCTGATCACCTTGATCTTTGGTGAGCCGCAATCATCGCAAATACTGCCAAGTGGGAGCACGTCCCCGAATTGAGGAAGCGGATAAGAATTGCTGCAATCAGGATATCCGGAACAGCCAACAAAACGCTTTTTGCTTTTTTTCGCCCTGATCACGCGGAGCTCCGCGTCGCATTTCGGGCACTTTCCAACGGTCTTGCCCTCTTTTATACCTGTGCGTATTTCAGTTCCAACTTCTTCTTGTTTGGCAATGAGCTCATCCATTACTTTTGAGAGCAGATCGCGAGACTTATCGACGACCTTGTCTCTGGTGATATCACCGGCAGCGATATCATCCATACTTGCTTCCAGCTTAGCCGTCATCTCGGGACTCGAAATGTCGGGCGCGTGTTTCTTTAGTGAACTAGAAACAGCCATGCCTAATTCAGTCGGGATAATGGGATCGCTGTGCATATAGCTTCTCTCATAGAGGTTCTGAATAATGTTATGCCGAGTCGCCTTTGTTCCAAGACCCAATTCTTCCATCTTCTGAATCAACGCGCCCTGGCTGTATCGAGCGGGCGGCAAAGTTTGTTTTTCTTCGAGCTTTGTTTCTACTAATTCCACATTATCGCCTTTTGCAAGGTCGGGTAAGATATCGTCTTTCTTTTGCCCGTACGGGTAGTACTTCAACCAACCCTCATTAGTCACACGACGGCCCCGGATGAAAAACGGCTCGCCGTTGACATCGATATCGAATCTGCCCGACTCTGCTTGAGACGGTTGAGCCAAAGTAGCCAGAAACCTTCGAACTATTAGTTCATATATCTTCCAGTCGTTCCCGGTAATCCGGGTCTTAGTGGCAGCCCCGGTCGGATGGATAGGGGGATGGTCAGTTGCTTGTTTCTTTCCCCGTGTCGGCACTAGTTTATCCTGCTTGTTTATTTCGTCCGCTAACGGGCCGACTTCCTCAGCCGCCTTCAATGTTTCTAAAATATCCCTGAGCCCGAGCGATGGGGGATAGACGGTATTATCGACACGTGGATAACTAGTCAGGCCTTTCATATAAAGCCCTTCGGCAATTCTCATTGCGTTCGCGGGCGAAACACCAACGCTGGCCGCGGCCGTTAGAAAACTCGTTGTATTAAACGGGGCCGGTGGCTTCGTTGACCTGGAAGTCTTCTTGGCTCCGACAACCGTACCTTCTTTGCCTAAACTCTTAATAATCGCTTCGACTTCTTCTTTTGAAGAGAATCTTTCAGTTTTATGACCGGCTTCAAACCGGCTACCGGCACCGTCAAAAATACCATCTAATTGCCAGTAGGTTTCTACAACAAAAGCTTTTCTCTCAACTTCTCGCTCTACCACTAACCCTAAGGTGGGACTTTGAACACGACCAACTGATAGGAATTGACGGCCCAATCTAGTCGATGCCAAAGAAATGAACCTAGTTAAGGTAGCGCCCCAGATTAGATCAATATCCTGGCGGGCTTCACCGGCATGAGCTAGATTCTCGCTGAGTGGTCCAAGATTGCTAAACGCGTCTCTTATTTCAGTCTTCGTTAGGGCGGAGAATCTCGCGCGCTTAATTGGAACGTCAGGATTAACAGATTGTATCTCGTGGACAGCGTCGGATCCTATTAACTCACCTTCGCGGTCATAATCAGTGGCGATTATAACTTCGTCTGCCTTCTTGCCTTGTTTTTTGAGCTCCGCCACTAAAGTTTTCAGCGTCGGCACCTTTAGTATCTCAGCATTAATAAGTGCGACTGGCGGGGTTTCCTGCCAATTTGAAAACTCTTCGGGAAAGTCCACCTTTAGAATATGACCTCTTAAACCAACCGAGGTCATCTCGTCGCCATTTAATTTGAACTTAAAGAGTTCGACGCCGCCCGATTTCGTTTCTTCGACTTTGCCGTCGCCAAGCAGCTCCGCTATTCTTTTTGCCGCGTTTTTTTTCTCACTTACAACTAGAGTCTTCAATTATTCACCTCATATCCAGTGATGCGATCGTGCCTAAATTATCAAAGATTTATAGCTCGTCTGCATTCACTGATTTTCGGAAAGTAATATTATCACAAAAGGCTCTTGCGTAAACATAAAAGTTTTTTTGGAGGTCTACCACCAACGAGTTACAAGTAAGGTCGTTTCGTACAAAGCAATCATCGAGCCGCCGAGGATAAGCATAGGTGGCAGACTCCAATCAGGTGTCGCTATCGCCGCGACAATCAGCATGACCACGTAAGCAATACGCCAATTCTTCCGCAATGTCTTATGGCTGACAATTTTGAGCTTCATTAGCGCCGCCAAAACGAGAGGCGTTTCAAAAGCCACACCAAAAGCTAACAAAAATAGTGTGACAAAGTTTATAAAGTCGCTGGCACTTAAGATCTGGATTATGCCTAAATCGGCACCTTGAGTGTAGAGCCAGGTCCACGCGACCGGCATGACATAGAAATAACCGAGAGAAGCTCCCATACCGAACAGGACAACCATCACCAAAACCATGGGATACAAGACTCGCTTTTCTCGACCTTTAAGCGCGGGCGCGAGGAAAGCCAATACTTGATAGAAAATAACCGGGGTGCTAACGATAAGGCCGCCAATGAAGCCGAGTTTAAAGCGAACCATGAACGGCTCCATTATGCTCTTATAAACGAGGTTGAATTCGGGCCTGAGCCTGGCTACCATAATCTCGAGAACGAAGTCGGCATAAAAATAACCAACAGCGCCAGCTATCAGCACTGAAACGACAATGTAGGTCAGCCTTTTGCGAAATTCATCAACATGTCCTAATACAGTTAAGCGTCGATCCGCCAAAATCTCTCCTCTTTTAGCGTGTTCTTTTTCAAGATAGTGCTAAACACAAAGACTAAAGAGGCCCGGCCTTTTTAGTTAAGTAAAAACTGTCCAGCCCTGGTATGATAGCAATTTGAAGCCAATTGGGCAATCAGAAGAATTTTTTTAGTCGCAGTACAGAGTGACCGTTCCCATTGGAAACCAACTCGACCTTGTCCATGAGAGCCGTGATAATCGAGGGGCCGTATTCGCCTTGATTCGTTTTGGCCCATTCTGATGAGGTGGATGAAACTAATTCATTTACTGCCTCGGCTGAATCTATATCGAGGGTAAGCTCGGAGCCGTCGATTTCAATGCTAAAAGAAATGTCGGACGGCTCGCCAGCTGACTTAAAAATCATGCTGGTGCAGATTTCCGACATAACTAGTTTTAGATCTTCGACAGTGTCGATGTCAAAAGGTTTGACTTGCGACAAGCCCCCGATTGCCAGCCTTACCAGGCCAACAAATTCCCGCTTAGCCGGGATTACGAAAGAAACTTTGTGAGACACTGCTTATACGCTTTGGACTGCTTGATCTTGATTTTCAAAGATCGGAAAGACTTTAACAAGACCGGTTATCCTGAAAATCTTCAGAATGTTTTCCTGCGTACAGACGAGCGCAATGGCGCCGTCGTGAGACCTTACTCTCTTTAAGCCCCCGACCAATACACCCAGACCCGAGCTATCCATAAAGTCGACTTCTTCAAGATCAACAACTATCTTAAATTTTCCCTGATCAACAAGATCAACTAACCGACTTTTTAACTTCGGGGCTGTATATACATCTACCTCCCCGTCAAGTTTCAGCAGTACCACACCGTTTTTTTCGCCAATATCAATCTTTAAATCCATACTGCACCTCCAGATACGTTTTGAAATATATCAAGCCGCCCTCGCTTTGATTCTATCTATAACCTCCTCGTCAGTCACTTGATGAAATTCATCATAGAATTGACCAACAGCGAAAAACTCGCGAGGCATTGATAAGCATACTAGCTCATCAACCTCAGGCGTCAATCTTGCCACTGTTTCTGATGGCGCCACCGGCACAGCGAGAACAATTTTCTGCGGTTTCATTGTCCGCAACATTTCAATCGCCGCCAAAGCCGTATAGCCAGTCGCCAAACCATCATCAATAACCAGCACTGTTTTATTACCCACATTGGTGCTGGGTAACTCACCTAAATAAAGACGTCTTCGCCTTTTTATCTCCGCAACAGCCTTTTCGACGCGCTCTTCTATATAGTCTTTTGAAACATTCAGCGCTTCAACTAATTTAGAATTTAGCATCACCTGACCAACACCCGCCACGGCGCCGATAGCCAACTCTTCATTGCCCGGCGCGCCGATCTTGCGCGTAATAATCAGGTCAAGCGGCGCGTTTAACGCATCGGCTACTTCCGCGGCCACAATGACCCCTCCGCGGGGAATGCCGATCACCAGGACATTTTGGTCTCGAAACTTCTCCAGAGAGTTGGCTAGATCTCGACCCGCGCTCGCCCGTTCTTTGAACATGTCGCCCTTTCTTAAAAAAAGCGCTTGATTAACTTATTTTAGATGATTCTACATCTTTTTTTCCAATATTTGTTGCCCTGAAACCAAATAAACGCACGTTTTCCCATAAGATGCGGGCTTTTGGGGAATACAGAGGAGACAAGGAGGTAATTCTTTTGAGCTTAGATATCAACTGTGATCGGGACGAAAACGTTTTTATTGTTCGCGCCTCAGGCGACATGGACTTTCATAATTTTCGAATCTTAAGGACGACTGTAGAAGAGGCGTTGATCGAAGGGGAAAGAAAATTTATTTTAGACCTGTCGAAAATTATTTACTTAGACAGTTCGGCTCTCGGATCATTGCTTTATAGTCAAAAAAAGATTAGAGAACAGCGGGGTTCGCTAGCCATAATCTCAAGCGACGCCCTGGCGGATATACTTAAACTGACCCACCTGGACTCATATTTTCACATTGTCGACTCCGTTGACGAAGGCAATCAATGGGTTAAGACATCTGCTCCATCAGCGAGCCAAGGGTAATATTTTGGACTGGCAAGAACAGCAATAAATTAGAGACCGGTACAAGGCCGGTCTCTAATTATTAAATCTAAATTTCTTGTCTAAGAATTTCTAAATTAACTACTTTGAACTACTTTGGCGGCGTCCGCCTTTTTTGCCGATAGTTTCAAAAAACTTTACGCCGTGACGCGCTTTTGTGGTCTCGCCGCCCTTTTTCCCGATCTCCTCATAAAAACCGACGCCATACTTCTTTTTGACAGTATCTCCGCCTTTTTTGCCGATTTTTTTGTAGAATTCCGCTCCGTACTTCTCCTTGACCGTTTGGCCGCCTCTCTTCGCCTGAGGCGTCCCTGGAGTAGGTCCTCGTTTAGCCATTCGCCTCGTCTCCTTTCCAGAAACTAACCATGTACCAGCAGTATTGTAGAAAAATAACTCTACCCGCTAGTCTTGAGCTTGAAACATTTAACCACCACCACGGTAAAATAGCAAGTGGTAAAAAGACGGTTTACCGAGGCCTTTGGCCTATATTTTGCCATCTCTAGCTTCTAGCTAACCCGACTCTTCTATGCTAAAATCGTGTCTTGTTTCGGTCATAATAACTGGTTGAAGGAGAGATTGATGCTAAACAAGGAAAAAGCCCGAATTTGGGTCAAGGTCGTCGCCTGGGGCATAGCAATATCCTTTGCGATGAGCATGTCGCTCCTGCTAATCATACCGACGACACCAAGAAATAATTCTGTAAACCAGAGCCCTAGATCCTCAGAGCAGAACCCTCTCACGCCACTTTCCAAGTCGAAAGTGAATAGTCAAGTCAGCAGCGCGATTGGCCAGGGAGATCTGGCAATGAAAAATAATGAAATGGGTCAGGCTATCTCCTACTATGAAAAAGCTCACGAGATTGACAAGAAGAACAAAGATGCCGTTTCCAAACTCTCGAATGCCTATTATAGTCACGCTCAGGAGCTCCAGGCTGACGGTACAGACACGGCCAAGACGTTTTATAATAAATATCTTGAACTCTCCCCTGAGGGAGAACACTCCGCTCAAGCTAAGTCAGCTCTTGAAGAACTCGAGTAGCCTAATTTACTTGTAAACCGTTTTACTCTATCGCCCCCTTCTTATTGATCTAAGGCAAAACGCCAAAGATCAATATTTTTTTATTTGCTATCTAGCAGCGGCTTTTTTACCTTGCTCAATTAGCCTTTTAACTTTTTGACCGCCTTTTTTGCCGATCGTTTCATAGAACTTCGGGCCATACTTTTTTAACGTGCTCTTACCGCCTTTGCGGCCAGCCTCACCAACTGTCATTCCACCCTTTGCTTTCACTGCTTTCACTGATTTCACCAAAACTGCCACCCCCTTTCGCAGCTCTTGCTGCCTTTGCCTTTGTAGTTCTTGACAAGAAATACCCGTAAATAGGAGGTTTAAACAAGTTCAGGCTCTTGTGGTAGGGTTTTGACCAGCAGTAGTTACCCGCAGTTTGGTTGCGCGTTTCTAGATGGGATTAGTTGCTCGTTTCTATATGGGATTATTTTGAGAATATCTTAGAATATCTTTCTGGAAGAAATAAAGACACGCACCGACGGCTTAAGAGCGAATAGTGTGAACATGAACCTATGCGACGAACGCTTTTTGTGTGAACAACGCGCGTACCGCTTATTCTTAAAGGCTTACGTGACACGCCGGACTTATCGAAAACCTAAAGACCCCGACGTTTTCCTTCTTCAATTAGTTTCTTGACCTTCTGGCCGCCTTTGTGACCAATGTTCTCATAGAACTCGTGGCCATACTTGCTCTTTGTGGCCGCTCCTCCACGAGGGCCACCTATTAAGCCGCCTTTTTTTCCTATCGACTCGAAAAACTCCGGGCCATATTTGCGCGCTGTTTCACGGCCGCCTTTGCGGCCTGCTTCACCGACAGTCATCTTTCCTTTTTTTGCCATTTCTATTACACCTCTTCTCGCTTAACTTTTCTCACAGGCCGAAGACCATACCCTGGATGATTTCTATTAAACAAATGGTGTGGTCTTAGCCCTTTTTCTTGCCCTGCTCAATAAGCCTTTTTACTTTTTGGCCGCCTTTGTGGCCGATTTCTTCGTAGAATCCGGGGCCATATTTTTTCGAAGTTGTGTCCCCGCCTTTTTTGCCGATAGTTTCATAAAACTCAGGTCCATATTTCTTAGAAGTGGTTTCTCCACCTTTTCGACCCGCTTCTCCGACAGTCATCTTTCCTTTTTGTCCCATAATGTTCCACCTCTACTATTTTGTACGTTTTTTGCCCTGCTCAATTAATTTCTTAACTTTTTGGCCGCCTTTGTGACCAATACTTTCGTAAAATTCCGGTCCATATTTCTTTGAGGTCGACTTGCCGCCTTTTTTACCGATCGCTTCATAAAACTCCGGTCCATATTTTTTCGCGGTCGTCTGTCCTCCGCGTTTTCCAATGTCCTCATAAAACCCCGGTCCGTATTTTTTAGAAGTAGTCGCGCCGCCTTTTTTTCCGGCTTCTCCGACAGTCATCTTTCCCCTGCTTGGCTTAGTTGCCATAGATACCACCTCCTTGACGTTTGATTTCAAAAACTTACCTTGGCTTCCAGCTAAAATACCCGGAAGATTGCCTAATTTTTTTACCCTGCAAACCACAGTTTAAACATAGTTACCAAGAGACGTATGATTCGGTCACCGAAGCCAAAATGGGTCCCCTATTGTTGGTTTGATCTTTGATTAGCAGCCGCTTGCTCTTTTATACATTTCCGATAACGACTGACTTTAAACGTCTCTCGGCAACTTTCCTTGCTAAATCTAAATCTGCCATTGGTGTGGGCGGCATGTTGAATCGCCGGGCGGGAAAATAGCGGGAAAAATGAAGTGGTGTCTTTGGGCCCAATGTATCGGCTATCCAGTCAACTAGCATAGTAATCTTTTCCTCATCGGTGTTCATTTCCGGAATAAGAAGGTTTGTGATTTCGACATGACACTCTGCGTTCGCTATCTCAGCGCATCGAAGCACCGGCTCCAGTTCGCCCCCGAGCTTTTGATAGAAGCTCTTGTCGAAGGCCTTAATATCAATATTCATGGCGTCAATGTAGGGTAGCAACGCTCTTAGCGGCTCTTCGCTCACATATCCATTAGTGACCAGGATATTTTTCAGGCCGCGTTCCTTTAGAGCCCGGGTCGCTTCAAGAAGATATTCAAACCAAATAAAAGGTTCGTTGTATGTAAAAGCAACTCCAATATTTCCGAGACCGATATATTTATCGGCGGTGCTGAGCAGGTCGTCGACGCTCAAAGCGCGGGTCGCATCTAGGACAAAAGAAGGTGGATCCGCTGGCGCTGATTCTTTCTTGATAAGATCTTTGGGTTTTGCTATCTCCCAGTTTTGGCAAAACTGACACGCCAAATTGCAGCCGACGCTTCCGACAGACAATATCGTTGTGCCTGGATGAAAAAAATGAAGTGGTTTTTTTTCAATCGGGTCTAAGTGCACTGATGAAACCCGACCATAGGTAAGTGGAACCAATCGTCCGTTCTGATTTTGCCGAACAAAGCAGATACCAACATGGCCCGGGTGAATTAAGCACTGATGAGGACAGAGATCACACCGAACTTTATCATTCTCAAGTTCTACGTAGTAGTCGGCTGCTTGCACGGCTTTAAGTATACCAAATAAAGCTTGGTTGCGCTGATTCTCGCTGCGGCCTTATTCGAAATTCTTCATGTGGTGAAGGAGGTTACGATATATGCCCTGTAAGTCTTTGTCTTTCAAGGGCCCGCGGTTAGACACTGATAAGCGCGTCAAGATTTCCTGTTCCCTCTGGGGATCTAATATGGGTAGTTTCGCTTCTTGTTTTAGTTCACGAATAGCTAGTGAAAATTCCGCGCGTTTGTTGAGTTGCTCGGCTATATGATTATCGAGATCGTCTATCTTCTTTCGGTACTCCGATATTTGCTCTTCCAAACCCGGCTCTCCCACCTTCATCTCCCCTACGATACATCAATAGCTTACTGCCTAAACAGAGAAATGTCGAGTTGTAATTACTCCCATTCAATGGTGCTTGGAGGTTTTGAGCTAATATCGTAAATCACTCGATTAACGCCGCGAACTTCGTTCATAATTCGGCTGGAGATTCGGGCGAGGACTTCATGGGGCAGACGAACCCAATCGGCGGTCATAGCATCTTCGGACGATACAGCCCGGATGCCGATCGTGGAAGAGTATGTCCGCTTATCTCCCATAACCCCCACACTCTTGAGGTCTGCCGGCAGTACCGCGAACGACTGCCAGATGGAACGATAAAGACCCGCTCTTTTGATTTCTTCACTTACTATTCCATCGGCTTCGCGCAATAGATCAAGCCTTTCAGACGTTACCTCGCCAATAATCCGAACAGCCAATCCTGGTCCTGGAAAAGGTTGCCGCCACACGATCTCATCGAGCAAGCCTAGCTCTTCCCCGACGGCTCGAACTTCATCCTTAAAGAGCAAACGCAGAGGTTCAATAAGTTCAAACTGCATATCTAGAGGTATCCCGCCGACGTTGTGATGGGTTTTTATCTTGGCCGCGTCTCGAGTGCCGCTTTCGATGACATCAGGATAAAGGGTCCCTTGGACCAACATTTTGACATCCTCCATCTTCTCGGCTACTTCCTCAAAAACCCTGATAAATTCCTCGCCGATAATTTTACGCTTGGACTCCGGGTCGGTAACACCCGAAAGTTTGGCTAAGAACCTTTCTTGTGCCTTGACATGAATAAGCTTTATTTGAAAATGTTTGCGAAATGTCTTTTCGACTTGAGCGCCCTCATCTTTTCTGAGAAGGCCATGATCAACAAAAACACATGTTAGCTGATCGCCGACGGCTTTGTGAACTAGAAGGGCGGCCACCGCCGAATCAACGCCGCCACTCAATCCACATATGATTTGCTCGTCGCCGACTCGCGCTTTAATTGCGTCTATCGCCTCTTCTATCATTGAAACCGATGTCCAAGTGGGCAAACATCCACATGCGTCATAGAGGAAATTCTTAAGAATATCTGTTCCTGATGGCGTGTGAGCTACTTCGGGGTGGAACTGAACCCCAAAAAGACGGCGTTTTGAATCTTCCATCGCCGCAACCGGAGAGTTTTGAGTGGCTGCAACGCTCTTAAATCCTTCAGGTACCGTTGTCACGCTGTCGCAGTGACTCATCCAAACCTCTTGGGAGTGCGGCAAATCTTTGAAAAGCGCGCTTTTTGAGCCGATCTCCATATTTGTTTGGCCATACTCGCTAATTTCAGTATTTGCGATCTTGCCGCCCAGCACTTGCGCCATGTGTTGGAGGCCATAACAAATGCCCAGAATCGGTATGCCCATCTCAAAAATGCCCGGGTCACAAACGGGTGCGTCATCTACATAAACGCTCGCCGGACCACCTGACAAAATTAATCCTT
>JAUWRD010000023.1 GCA_030610765.1 Actinomycetes bacterium | reverse complement strand
CTGGAAGAAGTAACCATCATCATCTTTCTTGGCTCGATCGCCCGTGACGTACCACTTACCCTTGAACTTAGAGCGATAGAGCTCATCCTTCTTCCAGTATGTCCTGAACATCGATGGCCATCCGGCCTTTAGGGCCAAATGTCCCTCCACCCCTGGTGATACCTCGTTTTCACAGGTCTCATCAAGAATAGCTGCTTCGACGCCCGGAAACGGCTTTCCCATGCTCCCAGTTCTTATGTCCTGGACAGGGTAGTTGGCAATCTGGATACACCCCGTTTCCGTTTGCCACCAGTTGTCGTGAAATGGTAGCCCAAAAGCTTTTAGCCCCCATAGAACGGCTTCCGGGTTTAGCGGCTCACCTACGCTGCACATGTACCGAAGACTTGAAAGATCATGTTTTGCTACCGCTGTTTCTCCTGCCTTCATCAGCATCCTGATGGCGGTCGGCGCTGTGTACCAGACTGTCACTTTGTATTTGTTGATTACTCGATACCAGTTTGAGGCACTGAAACCGCCTTCAAAAACGACTTGCGAGATACCGTTTGACCATGGCCCAAAGATTCCATAGGATGTCCCGGTCACCCATCCCGGATCGGCCGTGCACCAATACGTATCCTTATGACCCAGGTCCAGCACATACTTGGCCGTGGCATAGTGGCCAACTACCGCTTGGTGGACATGAACAGCACCCTTGGGCTTGCCAGTCGTTCCTGACGTATAATGCATAATCGCGAAGTCCTCTTTGTCTGTCTTGACAATGTCATATTCATCGGAAGCCGCATCCATCAGCTTAGCGTATTCAGTCTCCCGCTCAGCGAGTTGAAATGAAGAATTGTCCCGATTGACAATGATTATTGTTTTCAGAGCCGGCAGCGTCGGGAGGATCTCGCGTACTGTTTTTGCCAGCCTCGTATTCGTGACGAGGATGCTCGCCTCGCTGTCCTGGAGACGGTCCCTGACTGCATCCGGACCGAATGCGGAAAATAGGGGACCAATGATGGCTCCCGCCTTGAGCGCGCCCAACAGAACGACAAATGACTCCGGAGTTCTATCCAAATAGGTGAAGACCCGATCTCCTTTTTTTACACCAAGGTCTGTAACGACATTCGCGAAGCGGTTTGTCAATCTTGCCATGTCTTGAAATGTGTATGTTTCACTTTTACCGTCTTTGCCTTCCCAGAACAGGGCGATGGCATCTCGGCGTTCAGTTTTTAAATGCCGATCCACAACCTCATGCGCGATGTTGAGAGCTCCGCCTTCAAGCCAATCGAGTTCTTTATCGATCTCCTGCCAACTAAAACCCTCACGCTTTACCTTGTAATTCGCGAGATTCGGTTGGGGCGCCGCTGAATCAGTACCTGGCTTTCTAATAACCTCATATTCCATCCTTCTCTCCCCTAATCGATAATTCTTTGCATCTCTTTGAACTCGGGTGCTCCGGCCTTGCCTAGTAGCTGAAAGATCACAGTTTCTGCAGAAGAAATCACTATGCCGGACTCTCGCATCTGCTCGACACCGACTTGCCAGTTAACGGTATAACCCGGTTTCTGCAGGCTGAGGCTCCGAAATTCATCTTCTTAATCAAAGAAGACTCCGGCAGTTGTGTCGCGATATTCGGTAAGATCGGGCCCAATAGTCGGGCATACTGCTCAGTAGCAATTACCAGCAGATTGAACAGATTTGCCAGATGTAGTAGCCGAATGATATTGTCGACAACAGTTTGTTCTCGTCTCATGACGTTCAAGAGCTTGGTCTGCGGGTCAACTAGGATAAATCCTGTCTTTTGAGGTTTTAATAAGGAAACGGTCATTTTCGCTCCGCGGTCGAGAACTATACAAAAGATGTTACAAGACAGCGACGCATATAACAATAACGCTGAGCGCTCACGTGGGGAAGATAGGGCGGAGGTTGTATCGTCTGTGGGCTAGACTCTTACCAACTCTCCCAATCAGCAACGCCTAGTTCCGCTAAGGCGGTTACCATTTCTTCCTCCGTAGGGGCAACGCCGTGCCAGCCGACTTCGTTTTCCATAAAAGAGACGCCTTTGCCTTTGATTGTCTTGGCGACAATCATGATCGGTTTGTCCTTTATGGTTTTGGCCTCGTCAAAGGCGGCCACAAGCTCCGCCATCTTGTGACCGTCCACTTGCAGGACGTGCCAGCCGAAAGCTTCCCATTTTTTATCTAGCGGGGAGACGTCTTTTATCTCTGATACACGCCCATCAATTTGAAGATCGTTATAGTCGGTGATGGCGATTAAGTTATCGAGCTTATGGTGGGAAGCCATCATCGCCGCTTCCCAAATCTCGCCTTCTTGACTTTCACCGTCGCCGATGAGGACAAAAACGCTGTAGTCGAGATTATCAAGTTTTCCGGCTAGCGCCATACCACAACCAACAGCTAAGCCTTGACCTAAAGAGCCTGTTGAGACCTCAACTCCGGGCACCTTATGCATGTCCGGATGGCCTTGAAGGGGACTGCCCAATTTGCGGAGCGTCCAAAGGACTTCTCTTTTTATATAGCCTGCTTCAGCTAAAGCCGCGTAAAGTACTGGTGCCGCGTGGCCCTTGCTTAGGACAAATCGATCTCGTTCTTCCCATTTCGGGTTATCGGGCTTGTGTCGCATAGCGTTGAAGTAAAGGGTCGCGATAATATCGGCGGCTGACAGGCTACCGCCTGGATGACCGGACCCGGCCAAGCTGATCATTTTAACAATGTCGCGCCTGATTATTTGCGCTTTCTTCTCAAGACAGTCTACTAATTCCTGACCAAGCGGCTCTGTCGTCATTTTCATGCTGTTTCTCCTTTTAGGCGCCACCGATGCCAACCGGTGATAAATTCATCAAGATCGCCGTCGAGCACTTTTTGGGCGTTGCCTTTTTCAATATCGGTACGGTGATCTTTGACCATTGTATACGGATGCAGGACATATGATCTAATCTGGCTGCCCCAGGCGATATCTTTTTTTTGTCCTCTTTCGGCTTCAAGAGCTTCTTCTCTCAGTGCCTTCTCATGTTCAAAAAGGCGCGCTTTTAATATCTTAAGGGCTGTCTCCTTATTTTGAAACTGCGATCTTTCATTTTGGCATTGAACCACAATACCGGTGGGCAAATGAGTTATCCTGACTGCCGAGTCGGTTACGTTTACATGTTGACCACCGGCTCCGCTGGCTCGATAGGTGTCTATCTTCAAGTCGCCGGGGTCGACAGTTATCTCAATGTCTTTCTCGATCATGGGCACGATATCAATTGAGGCAAAAGGCGTGTGCCGTCTTTTTGCGGCATCAAAGGGCGATATTCTGACCAGACGGTGGACTCCCTTTTCGCCCCTCAGGAGACCGTAGGCGTTTTTTCCATTAATGGAGATGGTCGCGCTTTTTATGCCGACATTTTCCTCAGAGGAGACCTCGTTGATTGTGGCTTTAAACCCTTGAGACTCAGCCCAGCGCAAATATAACCTCAGAAGCATATTAGCCCAATCTTGCGATTCCGTCCCACCCGCGCCGGTGTGGACCATAAGGATTGCGCCGTGCCCGTCAAATTCATCCGCGAACCACAGGTGTTTTTCCAGGTTTTCAAGTTCTGTTTCTACTTCCATAACACCGGTGGTCACGTCGTTACCTGTTTGTTCGTCATCTTCCTCGATAGCCAGATCATTTAGAATTTCCAGATCTTCAAGTTTGGTCGTGATTTTGTTGAAGAGGGCGAGTTCTTCATTTATTTTAGATAGTTGTTGCGATAATTTCTGAGCGCGGTTCTTATCGGACCAGAAGTCCGGTTTGATGATTTCAGCGTCTAGATCGGCAGCAACTTTGACTTTTGCGTCGAGGTCAAAGGTACTCCTTTATTGAAGTCAGCTTTAGTTTTAACTTTTCTATACCGGAGTTCCGATTCTGAACCATAAAACTTAAGCCCCGCAGCATTTCTTATACTTCTTACCGCTTCCGCAAGGGCAAGGTTCGTTACGGCCAACCTTTGATTCGGACGCCTGGGCGGGCGCGGATTGTTTCCTCTTTCGCTTAGGAGCAGGCTGACTACCTTCTTCTCCGACTGCTATCGCGTCAACTTGTGGTTCTATTTCCTGCACTATCTGCGCGTGGTAAATGTAGCGGACAAAATCTTCTTTAATGCTATTAATCATTTCCTGGAACATGGCGTGGCCCTCAGATTGATATTCAACTAAAGGGTCTCTTTGCCCGACAGCCCGAAGACCGATTCCTTCTCGAAGATAATCCATTTCATAGAGATGTTCGCGCCATTTTACATCTACAATTTGCATTAATATGTTTCTTTGAAGTTGATTAAAAAGATCGGGTCCGAGTTCTTTTTGGCGTTTTTCGTAGGCTGACTGAGCTATGGATGTTAACGTTTCTTTAAGGAAATCATGATCAGTAGCGTCGCGGTCAAGTTCTTTTTCAGTGACGTTTTCCGGAAAGATCTGGTTTATATGAGCCAGCAGACCGTCCCAATCCCATTCTTCCTGATAGATCTTAGGATCAATAAAGGTGTCAATAGCGTTCTCGACAATATCAGTGATGATTTCGTTGGCTCTGTCGCTTATATTGTCGCCGAATAAGATCTCGTGCCTTTGCGCGTAGATTACCTTTCGTTGGCGATTCATAACGTCGTCATATTTAAGGACTTGTTTTCGAATTTCGAAGTTTTGCGATTCCACCTGTCGTTGCGCCGTCTCAATTGTCCGGCTGACCATAGAATGCTCAATTGGATAATCGTCGGGGAGAGACAGGCGATCCATCATGCCTTTGACTTTATCCATTCCAAAGAGTTTGAGCAGATCGTCTTCGAGAGATAAGAAAAATTGAGAGGAACCGGGGTCTCCCTGGCGCCCCGATCGACCTCGCAGCTGGTTGTCGATGCGCCGGGCTTCATGGCGTTCTGTGCCAAGAACGTGGAGGCCGCCTAGATCAACAACGCCTTCTCCAAGGACAATATCTGTTCCTCGACCAGCCATATTGGTGGCGATCGTCACCGCTCCCTCTTGTCCCGCGACGCCGATAATCTCGGCCTCTCGCTCATGTTGTTTGGCGTTTAGTACCTCGTGTTTTACGCCCTGTTTTTTCAACATTCGGCTAATTCGCTCAGATCTTTCAATTGAAATTGTTCCGACTAGAACCCGCTGACCGGTTTCGTGGCGTTTGGCAATATCTGCAACCACTGCGTTGTATTTGGCTTGTTCAGTTTTGTAGATCAAATCAGCCATATCGTCGCGGACCATTGGTCTATCAGTCTTGATAACCACTGTTTCCAGCTTATAGATGTGGCGAAACTCATCGGCTTCTGTGGCCGCGGTGCCTGTCATGCCGGCAAGTTTTTTATACATCCGGAAATAATTTTGCAGTGTTATCGTGGCAAGTGTCTGATTTTCTTCACGAATGCGGACTTTTTCTTTTGCCTCGATAGCCTGGTGCAGACCTTCGCTATATCGGCGTCCTTCCATGAGTCGACCCGTGAACTCATCGACTATGATAACTTCACCATTATTAATTACATAGTCAACGTCTTTACGGAAGATCGCGTGTGCTTTCAAGGCCTGGTTTAAGTGGTTAACTAATTGGCTGTTGACGTGATCGTATAAGTTATCGATCTTGAGCGCTTTTTCGACCTTTGTGACCCCGGCTTCGGTAACCGCGACGGTGCGTGTTTTTTCATCGATCTCAAAGTCTTCTCCGGTCGTGAGGCGGGGGACAATGCGAGCAAACGATTTATAGATATCCGCTGCTTTTTCCGGCTCACCCGAGATAATCAGCGGGGTTCGGGCTTCATCGACTAGAATACTGTCAACCTCATCGACAATGGCAAAATTGGGCCCGCGCTGTGACATTTGATCGGGGTCGATAGCCATATTGTCGCGTAAATAATCAAAACCGAATTCGCTATTAGTTCCATATGTGACATCAGCCTCGTAGGCCACGCGTCTCCACGCCGGCTCCATCTGACTTTGGAGAATCCCGACTTTCAACCCTAAGAACTTATATATCTGCCCCATCCACTCGCTGTCGCGTTTGGCCAGGTAATCATTAACTGTGACCACATGAACGCCTTTGCCGGAGATTGATTCCAAGTAGACTGGAAGTGTGGCCGCGAGAGTTTTACCTTCACCGGTCTTCATCTCCGCGATCTTGCCTTCAAACATCACGATACCGCCGATGATTTGGACATCGAAATGACGCATGCCTAGAACCCGTTTGGCTGCCTCACGGACGACCGCGAAAGCTTCGGGGAGGAGCTCTTCTGGGGTTTCGCCTTCTTTATGACGGTTGCGGAACTCTTCTGTTTTGGCTTTTAACTCAGAGTCGCTGAGAACAGAAATGGTTGGTTCTAACTCGTTAACCTCTTCTACTTTCTGTTCCAGTATCTTAAATTTTTTGTTTTCACCCATTCGCAGGGCGCGAGATAATATATTACGCATAGCAAAATTTTAACACAATTTTATTGCGTTGAAGGGAGTCGGTTTCGTCGCTGCCCTCTATAGGTCATTCCTTGGACCACGAGCACAAAAATACCGGCAGCCAGAAATATGTCTCCCAAGCTAACGAGACCACCAAAAAAACCAGGAAAAGGCCAAGGTATGATGTCGCCAAGCCACGGCAAATTTGTCATTTTTGTCATCTGAATATGCACATGGTCATTGAAACCTACAGGAAAAGCCTCAATTTTTACCGGCATACCCCCGTTGGCGAGAATTACGATGAAGTTCAAAAAGACACCGATCATCAATAGGATAATATCGAGGTTGAGTCGGTTTTGTGATAGCGCTACCAGAAGAATAAAATATGAAATAAGCAGGATGGAATAGCCAACGACATCATAGAAAGCTGAAATGGAGGGGACCAGGGTTTGTAAGATAAAGGC
Source organism: Actinomycetes bacterium (assembly GCA_030610765.1). Lineage (GTDB taxonomy): Bacteria > Actinomycetota > Aquicultoria > CAJVYJ01 > JAUVQD01 > JAUVQD01. Next base: position 10,233 of record JAUWRD010000023.1, on the reverse strand, counting down.
CCATATCAACAAATTCATGCCGACCAGGTTGACTTTTGATAAACGCGTGAGTTTGCCACCGGCTAGCCAACCCAAAAGTACAGCAAGAATTATTACCTCAATCAACATGGCTAGCTCGCGGTTAGGATCAGCTTATGCTGGCGCCTCAGCACATTTATCAAGGCTCTAAGGACTTTTGGATCGAACTGCAGGGCTTCTTTTTTTAATCTGGCCACGGCTTGGTTGGGCGTCAGGCGTCTCTCGGCTATCGGTGTCTGAGTTATTTGATCAAAGTAGTTGGCGACAGCGATGATCCTGGCTTCTCTTGGATGCTCAGAATCGATGTTTCGCTTATTTGAGTAAGGCATGTGATGTTTGCGAACCGCTTCGGCGTACTCTTTCAAAAAGTCGACTTGCTCAAGTATCTCCGCGCCTATCTGCGCGTGCGGCACGACATCTTTATTCATACCGTGCGAGTCCAAAGCGGCATCGAAAGAATCTATGTCGAGGCCTAACTTTCCAATATCGTGAAGCATCGCGGCGTATCCAAGTTTTTCCAGGGTGTCGCCGTATAACCCCATTTCGCGGCCGATATCGACAGAGAGGTCGGCAACTCTTTCGCTATGACTTTTGTGGTGATAGTCTTCGACTTGAATCGCACGCGTTAGTGCCGAGATAGTATGTTTGTATGTATTCTTTATGTCTAGAAATAGCTTAAAGGAGTAGTGGACAACTATCAGGGGCAAGCCGAAAATCACTAAGCTCCATATGCCCATGGATGGGTACATCATTGAAATCAATACCCCGACAGATGCCAGGGAGAAATATGTAGAACCCATTAATGTTAACGACCCCAGAAAAGCTGGAACAAAAGGGGATTCATGTCTCTGACTGATTGATATTTGATCGAGACCGATTTCCAGCAGAAAAAAAGTGAGACACACTGCGGCGGCCCTCAACATATCTAAACTCAGAAGATCCAAGGTATAAGGAGCAGGCGCTGTCACATAGCGACCGTCTAACCAAAAACCAGCTGCGATAACCACAATTGACCTTTGCGCCAACATGTACAGCGGTCGGCCAAGGTCGGGTTTTTGCTGCTGACTTAGAGTGGATATGAGCATTGCGCCAACGGCAATCGCCAGAGCGCTTGGAAGGTCAAACAAGAGGATGGCCGCTATGACAAGGGACGCATCCAAACTTATGCGGTCTCCGTGGGGAAGCACAACTTCAAATAGGCGAATAAGGGCTACAAGTATCATAAACACCGCTAATAAAATCTGGCCAAAATCAGCCAGGCGGACATGGTAGACAAAAAGGACAAGGCCCACGGAGGCTATGGCAATTCTTAAATACGTTTTTGAGTCAAACGTTTGATTCATCAAATTGAAGTTGTCCCTTCTGGGCATCGGGTTCACCTCCGTCGTAGTCAATAGCTTGAAATAGCGCTCTCACAATTGATGGATCGAACTGAATCTCCTGGAAGGCTTTCATCTCCCGGCAAGCCACGTCTATTGGCATAGCCTCCCGGTAAGGTCGCGGAGATGTCATCGCGTCAAAGGCATCGGCGACCGTCAGGATTCTTGCTAACAAGGGGATCTCCTCGCCCGCAATGCCGTCAATATATCCGGAGCCATCGAAATTCTCGTGGTGATGGAAAATGGGCGGGATAACTTTGCTCAAGAATTTAATCTCCATGAGAATAAGCGCCCCCCATTCCGGGTGAAGTTTAATTTTTTGATACTCGTCTTCGGTTAATCTGCCCGGTTTTCTCAGGATAAGGCGGGACGTGCCGATCTTGCCGATATCGTGCAGGATTCCAGCGTAACGGAGCGTTTCCAGGTGTTCTTCTTTTAGTTTGAGCTGGCGTCCAATCCGCTGCGCTAAGCGCGACACTCGCTCCGAATGGCCTCTGGTATAAGGGTCCTTGGCCTCAAGCGCCGCTATCAATGATCTGACGGTGTCAAGATAAGCGTCGCGCAGGCGCATATAGACCTGAAAAGTCTGCCTTGCGACAATCAATGGTAAAAGTATTAGAAGGACACCTATCAAGCCAACAGTCATGCTGATTTGAGCGACAGCCAGACCTAACGGCGCCAAAGCGAAATAGTTTGGGATAGCCCACTTGACATTGACCAACCAAACACTAAAGGGCGGCATATCTTCTGCCAGGCCAATGGCGGTCGAGACTAGAATCGTATTACTTAGAAAAAATGTAACAATCGCTACGGTTATCGGAAACAAAACCATCGGGAAATCATTGACGACAAAAGGTCTGTTTAAACTTATTAGCATTGGCCCGCCTGCCGCCACGTAAGCTAAACCTGTGGCTCCGGTTGTCAGGGCATATTGTGAACCATTGAAAAGCCAACGATACGGGTGCGTACCCTTTTTTATGTCTCTCCAGATGGCGGCTCCAAAAACAGAAGCCAGAGCCGGCATTGCCGGGCCGAATAGTATTATGGCGGCTAAAATAAGCGTAAATGTTACCGAAACCGCGCCGGCTTTAGGTAGGTCAATGCAGAAATTCTCGGCTAAGAAAATGACAAAACTAAAGAAGAGAAACTGGGGCCAACTGAAAAAAAAGCGACCCGGCCAAAAAAGAAAGATGAAAAGGCCAAGAGTCGCGATCATCAATGCGGTTACGAAAATCAGCAGCTCTCGGGAGAGGGCCGGTTCTTTTGTTCGCCTTAAAGATTGATCGATTCCCACTTACCGACTCCAATTACATAAAAAGAGGACCGACATCCGCGTACTCAATTTACTACCAGCGCCATCCGGCGCCGCCGCCTAGTACAAGCGCGGCTAAACTCGTAAGCAGTACAATGATTTTAGTTTTCATAGAAGAGGGCCTCCTTTGTTGGAAGTCTTCTTCCCAAGCCGCTAGTATTGGAAAGGAATTATCCGCTTCGCTAAAATCCTTGATTAATGACCTACCTTATTGGATGCCGGTCCAAGCTAATTTATTGCTAATTTGCGGTTGATCGCGGAAAGAGAGGCCTTGATGATGGCATCATCCTCATTACCCTTAACCACCGCCGATCCCGAAAACACTTCTTCACCTGCCCTTGATATTGCTGATACCAAAACGAGGGCAACACTGCCTTGGCCTGTTGAAACAATTGATAAATGTTCTAATGCGAACGTAAGTTGTGATTGTTTGAGTTTTGAAGCGGCATCTAGTGTGGCCAGCGCCGCTAATCGAAGGCGTTCATTCTTTGAAGAAGAGCCTCTTGCCGTACTTGTTTCCTCGCGACCATTTTGTTCTAGAGAAATTTCAAAAGTAGTTTCATCGCCTCTTATTCTGAAAGCGATATCGTTTACCTTCAAACGCCCTGAATCTTGAACCACTGGTTTGGAACCACTGTTTATTTGAGCGATACTGATCTTTTTGTGATCAATGGGGAGTGAGTAGCGCGCCATCAGCAGGGATTCAATGTCCCTGACTATCTGCCGGGGCGCTCTTTGGCCTGAGGCTAGAACGTGAAGCTCCAATATTTCGTGCTCTTTGCCGTAAACAACGCGGGTTGCTTCAATTTCCGGGATTTCGCAAAGCCTACGCTCAATCTCTTCCCTGTCTACTACTTGGGATTGAGGACCCATATTATTATCCTTGCTATGACGGTTACCTGATCCAGATCAAGCAACTAACCCAACTACGAAACGTGCAACTATAGGGTTAAACTATTATCAAATCTACTTTTACCGCTATTAGGCTAGCTTAGTAGCGTAAACCTGTCAATGGCTTGGTGTCATGGGCAAGTACTACTTAATGAGTTGCGGCTATATCTTAAGCTGGTTCGATTAGACCGTAGTTTTGATCCCGACGCTTGTATACAACATTAATTGCTTCGGAATCCGAGTTTGTGAAGACAAAAAAACTATGACCGAGTAAGTCCATTTGGAGAGCTGCTTCTTCCGGGGTCATTGGCTTGAAATCCATTTTCTTAACCCGGACTATTCCTTCTTCCTCTTCGGTCTCATGTCGTGGCTCCGGGGGTCTGGAGTGATGGTTTTTACGCGCCGTCGAACTTCTGTACCTTTTGTCTTTATACTTCTTGATCTGCCTTTCAAGTTTGTGCGCAACGCCATCGACTGAGGCGTGCATATCAGACGAAGTGTCTTTGGCGCGGATCAACGGGCCCTTAGTAAAGAGCGTGACCTCTATTGTCTGGTCCTCCGTGATACTGGGATTTTTTTCAACGTGCAGTTCAACTTCAGCTGCTTTTATTTGACCCTCCAAAAAACGATCGAGTCGGCTTACTTTTTCTTCGATATACTCTTTGATTACCGGGTCGATATGTATATTTTTTCCTCTAAGTCTAATTTCCACAAAGAACCTCCAACTATCACATCAACATATTATTGAGATGAGTTTTTAATAGATATTCCCATTTTTTGCTTTTTGAGAACCAAGAATTAATTCTAGCTGTTTTCTCCACCCTTAAACAAGAGCGAATGTGTAGTTAACATTTTTTGGGCAATATCTCCGCAATTGACTTCGTAACTGCCCGAGGCGATGTTTTTTTTCAGTACCCGCAGGTGGATCCGGGTTGCATAGTTTTTCGTACTATTCTCAAACCTGTGTAATTGGTGCTCCGCCATTTTTTGGCCTCAATCTTTCTTTATTGCTTTTGAGAGTTTATCGGAGCCCTGAAAAGCGATCTAAACTATATCTTAGTACAGGTTTACAAACCGAGCTGCATGGGGTACCTGGGATTTCAGGTACGGAGCAAGGTACGCGCCAGAGTCAGGACGTCCACAGAAATTGCCCCGTTTTTCTTCAAGACCCTTGAGCATTCGGCCACTGTTGATCCCGAGGTGTAGACGTCGTCAATCAAAGTGATCCTGGCTCCGACCACTCTGTGGGTTTGTCGGATTCCAAACGCGTCTCGAACGTTCTTTTTTCGGCCTAAAATATCTAGCTTGTTCTGATCATCAGTGTGGCGGGTGCGGGTGAGGAGGGCGGCGCTCGGTCCGCCGGTTAAACGTGATAGTCGTTTCGCCAGGAGTTGGGCTTGATTGTATCCGCGAGCCCATTGCTTTTTTCGTGATAACGGGACCCACGTAATAAGATCAGGATTCTTAATTAAAGGGACGAGGCGCTTGGCTAATTTTCCGGCCAGATATTTTTGGTTCTTATATTTATAGTCGTGAATGATTTCGCGGGCCAGGCCATCAAAGGCCCAAACTGCGCGGGCGCTGTCAAAATAGAGTCGTTTTGTGCGGCACTCCCGGCAGTTTTCAACAGTCGTGATCACTGGCTTTCCGCAGTACTGGCAGACATTATTATCAAGCTTGGTAAGAAGAGCGGCACATTTTTGACACAAGAGGTCGTCGGTTAATTTAAAGCAACCGGCACAGCGTGATGGATATATCAGGTTAAGTAGCGCGTCGTAAAGCCCAAGCATAAAGTCATGGTACTACTACGTTAGTGCCACGGCAATCGTTTGCCAGAGCGGGATAGTTACCATGCTGAGGAGCGTACTGAGAACGATGGAAGTTGAGAGAAAGTCACGATCTAAATCATATTTGTCACCAATAACAAATGTCATTAAGGCGACGGGCATTGATGCCTGCAAGAGGATAATGCTGAATAGAGTTACGGGCATGTGAAGGGCGACACCAATCCCTAGGGCCAGCGTCGGTACGATTGCCAATTTCAACGCGGTTAAAATGGAGGCCGGCAAGACCGCGCGGCCAAATTGCCAGCTTAATGATATTCCGATCGACAACATAATGATTCCGGTTGTCGCGCCGGCTAATGAGTCAATTGCGAGATTGATAGCGGCCGGCAGCTGCATGGTTTGGGTTGCGAATCCCAGACCTAAAGCGGTGAGATTGGGGGCGGCATAGGTCGCTCCCTGACGCCAAGCACTTGTTTTCGGCGTTCCGTACTTGTTGGCGAAATAGATGCCGATTGTGAACAAGATGATGACGGTGCCGAACATGTCGTAGAAGACCGCTTTGACAAGATGAGGTCGGCCAAAGAGCGATTGAGTGAGCGGATAGCCCAGATAGCCGGTATTTCCAACCCCGGAAGCCAGCAAAAAAGCCCCTAAGGTGGGTCCTTTTAGTCTTAGAATTTTGGCCAGCACCCATCCGAAACCGACAGCGACCAGGCTAATGCCTAGCGCCACGGCTGAAATCTCAACCAGCTCTATTGAAAAAGGGGCTTTCCGAGCCGCCGTGAAGATTAAGGCCGGCAGGGTGACGTAGATTATGATGTTGTTCAGAGCGGTTCGGTCTTCAAATTTAAGCAAGCCTATGCGTCTCAAGAAAACGCCAAGCCCGATAAGCAAAAATATGCCGAATGTTAACCCGCTTAGTTCTCTCATCTATCCAACTGTTATCTTGCTGTTTTCAGATTTTGATCGTATGGCGGCTTGTTTATTCCCATCTCAGTAATTATTGCGTCTACAAATTGGTGGGGGGTGACATCGAAAGCCGGGTTGGCCACATTGGTATTATTTGGAGCCAGGCGAACGCCCTGTATCTCCGTGACTTCTTTTTCATCTCGTTGCTCGATGGTGATCTGATCACCGCTCGGGATCGAGAGATCGATAGTAGAGCTCGGGGCCGCGACATAAAAAGGAATATTGTGGGCCTGAGCGAGCACGGCTACTGAATATGTGCCGATTTTATTAGCCGTGTCACCATTGGCGGCAATACGGTCGGCGCCCACCACGACTTTATCGATGCGCTTCTGTTGCATGAAATGGCCGGCCATATTATCGGTAATGAGCGTCATCGGGATACCGGACTTATGTAATTCCCAGGCCGTGAGTCTAGCGCCCTGGAGTAGCGGTCTCGTTTCATCAACAAAAACATGGATTTTTTTCCCTTGATTCCAGGCTGCGGTTATAACCCCAATCGCGGTTCCGAAACCAGCGCAAGCAAGAGCGCCGGCGTTACAGTGGGTGAGAATAGTGTCTCCATCCTCTATCAAGGCGGCGCCAAACTCGCCCAAACGTGTGTTACGCTTTACGTCCTCTTCCTGGATAGACGTGGCTTCGGTAATTAATATCTCTTTGAGGTCGGCCGGTGTTTTTTCTTTATTAGCTTCAGCCATCTTTAACATGCGATCTATCGCCCAAAACAAGTTGACCGCTGTTGGTCGGGTGGAACCAAGGATCTCCGCCGTTTTCGTGATCTCTGAGAGCAGCTCACCAGATGACGCGGCTTCAGATTTCCTGGCTGCCAAAGCTATCCCTAAAGCGGCTGTAACCCCTATAGCTGGAGCGCCTCTGACTTTCATAGTTTTTATCGCGGAGGCTACATCATCGACAGTATCGAGGTCGATATATTTTTCCTCGCTGGGGAGTAAGGTTTGGTCAATCATTCTGACTTTGCCGTTCGCCCATTCAACTGTTCTCATAATAGGCTCAAAGATAGCAGATTCGCGAGAGACACGAAAGCGGGCTCTTAAGTTGTCAACGCTTCCCGGTAAACCTTTTCGATCGCCTCGGCCATGACCTCAAAATTGAACTGGTTTTCAACTCGCTTTTTTGCTTGGCTGCCAAGTTTCTGGCGTAAAGCGTCATCCTGGAGCAGTTTGTTTATTGCTGCCGCCAGAGCCTCGCTATCGGACGGGGGCACAATTAGCCCGGTTACATTATCGAGATTCGCATAGGGGACGCCGGTTGGAAGATTGGTGCTGACAACGGGCAGACCGCAAGCGTGGGCCTCAAGTTGGACATAACCGAAAGCCTCTGAATTTGCGGTCGAGGGAAGCGCGAATAAGTCGCTGGCATAGAAATAGCTCGATAGGTCTTGCGCGGAGACGGTTCCAACAAAATGAACGCGGTCGGATATCTTGAGGTCGCTAGCCAGTTTTTTCAATTCTGACTCCAGGTCTCCTTTGCCCGCGATAACAAGTTGCGCGTTGACGGACTTCATGGCCTTGATAAGAAATTCTACGCCTTTGTAGTAAATCAATCTGCCTAAGAAGAACACAATGGGCGAACCAAAGCGTTTACGTATCACATGAGCTTTGGTTGAGATATCGTCGTTCAGCTTAAATTGGGAAGCGTCGATACCGAAGGGAATCACCCGGCATTTATCCCTCACTGGCCGGAGCCACTCAGACGACTCAATAATATTTGGTGAAGAAACCATAATTAGATCCGCTCGCGCCAACAATTTTTTTAAGAAGGGCTTGTAGAGACCTCGCAGCAGTTTTTGTCTGATGATATCGCTGTGATATGTCAAGACAAGTTTGCCGGGCGCGCCGGCAGCCAGGTACGCTAGCTCGCCTGTGGGATTCGGGAAATGCAGATGGTAAATATCAGCATTGCTTTTGCGTATCTCAGAGTAAAAACCCGGCGCTAAAGGCGCGGATCGCAAAACGCCCCAACTAGCCACCCGGGTCACATTTACACCTTCAACGGTTTCGTTGACCGGGGCTCGCGATGTATTGGCGACCAAAACTTGCATATCTACTTTACCAACCAAAGCTTCAGCGACGTCCTTGACATGCTTTTCAACGCCACCGATGTGGGGGTAGTAGAGTTTGTTTATTTGTAAGACCTTCATGTGGGTTGAAGATAGCAGAAAAGAAGGCAATTCGTAAGTCTTGGAAAAGCGAATTCAATCTGTTTGGCCCGGAGCATTAACGGGGAAATTTTATTCAAGATATATGATCGGTACTGCACTATTTATTTGGAGAAATTAAGCCGGCAGTTGACAGCCGAGGAGGTGATATTCTTGAGTGAATTAGTAATTATTGGTTACCCGGATGAGACAACGGCCACGAGAGTCTTAGACGAGTTACACGAAGCGGAGCGCGAGTATCTTGTTGATCTAGACGATGCCGCTGTGATCGTCCGAAACCAACGAGGAAAACTAAAGATTATGACGACAGATCATTTGGTTGCCGGAGCGACTCTGGGCGGCATGTTTTGGGGTCTTCTTATTGGCCTGCTCTTGTTTGTTCCTGTTGCCGGTTTGGCGATTGGCGGCATTATTGGCGTTGCGACTGGCGGTCTAACGCGACTTGGGATCAAAGATGATTTTAAGCAGCAGGTGTCAGATTTGGTTAAACCTGGAACCTCAGCGATTCTAGCGGTTATCCGCCGGATCACGCCTGATAAGGTTATTGATGACATCAAACCATATGGCGGTACGGTTTTGAGAACTTCCTTGACCCACGATGAGGAGGCAAAACTGATTGCGGCCTTGCATGGCGCGGATAAAGAACAAGCTGCATAGAAGTTTGGTTGATCAGCTTCAGAATATATTAGTTAGCGTCCTGTCTGATAGTCTTGGGCGGGACGTTTTCTAACCCTTAAGCCGCCTCACGGTAGACAACCACTCGATTTCGTCCGGTTTCCTTAGCGTTATATAGGGCGCTGTCGGCCTTGTTAAAAAGCCCTTCAATATCCTTCGCGTTTCGCTCAAATTCAGCTACGCCCGCGCTTATGGTTAGTTTGACCGGATTATCCGGATCATCAAGGACTATGGGGTTTGAAGCAATTTGCGCGCAAATGCGTTTGGCGATGATAATGCCATCTTCTTTATGCGTCTGCGGCAAGATGACCGCAAACTCTTCGCCACCGTAGCGGGCACAAATATCGTGCGATCTGGCTGTTTGCTTAATGGTTCCGGCCACCGCAGCCAAGACGACGTCGCCGGCCTTGTGTCCGTATTTGTCATTGACCTTCTTAAAGAAGTCGATATCAAACATTGCTAGCGAGAAAAACAGGCCGTAGCGTTTTGCCAGATCTGCCTCGTTTTCCAGCTGATTATAAAACTCGCGGTGATTATATAGACTTGTCAGATCGTCGTGGGTCGCGATTTCGGTAAGTCTGTCGCTGTAGGTCTCAAGTCTTTTGGTCATCTCGTTAAATGCTTTACTGACTCGCCCGATTTCATCGTTTTTAAATACTTTGATCCTGTATTTTAGATCGCCTTTTTGCACCTGTTGAACACCGTTTTCCAGCTCTCTTGCTGGTCTTAGGATCGAGCGCAGCAAATAAACGCTGGCGACTATTACTATGCCGAGGCTGAACACCATTATGATACCGACTAGAAAGATGTTGCGTGTTCGATCTCTCGCCGTCAGTTCTAAATTTTCTTGAATTTCTTGCTCGGCGTGATCGCCGGCCTGCTCCAGTTTGTTATCGGCGCGCAAGACAAGTTAGTCCATTTGCTCCATTTTTTTGAATGCCTCCGTGTTATCTTTGGCACCTGGGTCTCCAATGATTAACGCTGCTATTGATTTGATCTCCCGCCAATCTTTTTCAGCGGATAAGA
>JAUWRD010000071.1 GCA_030610765.1 Actinomycetes bacterium | reverse complement strand
GGCCGCAAGCATGTACCTGTTTTTATTAGTGAAAGCATGGTCGGGCACAAGTTGGGTGAGTTTGCGCCCACGCGGACGTTTAGAGGACATGCTAAGTCTGAAAGGCATACAAAGGTTACTTGAAAATGGATAATACAGGAGTTAGAGCAGTTGCTAAGTTTGTACGGGTATCGCCGTCAAAAGTGCAACAAGTTGTAAATTTAATAAGAGGTAAAGAAGCCGAAGAGGCAGAGCATATTTTGGACTTCAGTGTTAAAGGCGCAGCTAGAAAAGTTAGTAAAGTTTTAAAATCTGCGATAGCAAACGCTGAGCGCAATCATAATATGTCACGCGACAATCTGATAGTTTCAGAGGCTTTCGCGGATCAGGGACCGACATTGAAAAGAATTCGTCCGCGAGCAATGGGCAGGGCGTCAAAAATAAAGAAAAGAACGAGCCATATCACGATAGTTTTACGTGAGAATATTTAAAAGGGAGTAGGTTTTGGGTCAAAAAGTACATCCGTTGGGGCTAAGGCTCGGGATTATTGAAGATTGGCGTTCACGCTGGTTTGCTACTAAGGATTTTCCGAAGTTCCTTGAGGAAGATTTAAAGATAAGAAGCTGGATTGATAAGAAGCTTTCCAAAGGCGCGATCTCGAAGGTTGAGATCGAGCGCGCGGGAGATCGTGTCAAACTTGACCTTCATACAGCCAGACCAGGCGTAGTTATTGGAAAAAGAGGAGCAGAGGTTGACTTGCTCCGGGCTGATCTTGAAAAACTAACCGGAAAACACATACAGGTGAACATCTTAGAAGTTGCGAGACCCGAATTGGATGCGACTCTGGTCGCGCAAAATGTTGCTGAGCAATTGAGTGCGCGTGTGGCTTTTCGAAGAGCGATGAAGAAAGCTGTAAATACAAGCATGAAGAGTGGCGCGCAAGGAATAAAGATTAATTGCGCGGGTCGTCTTGGTGGCTCCGAGATGGCAAGAAGAGAATGGTATAGAGAAGGTCGAGTACCTCTTCATACACTTCGCGCAAAAGTAGACTATGGTTTTGTTGAAGCAAAAACGACTTTTGGCCGCATTGGGGTCAAAGTTTGGATTTACCAAGGCGAAGTATTTGGTTCGCGATTTGAGCGCGAGGAAGAAGCTAGAAACAAACTTGGTCTGGCAGATAGAAAAAGGCCGTCTCGCGGCATGGTGAAACCAGGACAAGCACCGGGAAAAACGGAAAAAGTCGAAGCGAAAACAGAACAATCTGAGGCTAAGATAATCACTAAAGCCGGCGAGACGATAGAAATTAAAAAGCAAGTGACAAAAGAGAAGGTAACGGGCAAGGCAGCAACGAAAAAGAAAACTGTCAAAAAGAGCGAAACCAAGGCAGTCAAAGGCGCGCCCGTGAAGGTTAAAGAAACAAAGGCTAAGGCCCCGGCTGCTAAGCCAAAGAAAGCGGATGTGGCAGCTAAAGCGGCGCCTAAGGCAAAGCCCAAGAAGGTCGAAGCTTCAGCCAAACCGAAGGCGAAGCCGAAGCCTAAGGCGAAGCCGAAGCCGAAGGCGAAGAAGGAGAAAGAGTAAAAGATGTTACTCCCCAAAAGGGTCAAATATAGAAAAGTTCACAGGGGCCGTCGCCGGGGAAAGGCGATTCGTGGAAGCAGCGTGAACTTTGGAGACTATGGTTTGCAAGCATTGGAATGCGCTTGGATAACCAACAGGCAGATAGAAGCGGCACGTATCGCGATCACTCGTTATATTAAACGAGGTGGAAAGACGTGGATTACGGTTTTTCCGCATAAGTCAGTTACCGAGAAACCCGCTGAAACGCGCATGGGTAGCGGTAAGGGAAATCCAGAGTATTGGGTCGCTGTTGTGAAGCCGGGTAGGGTAATGTTTGAAATAGCGGGTGTGGACGAGGCTACAGCTAAAGAAGCGGTGCGTTTAGCTTCTCATAAGCTGCCGATAAAAACTCGTTTCGTACATCGTCACGAATAGGTGTTGATATTGAAAACAGCAGATATAAGAGATTTGAGCGACGAAGAATTAGATAAGAAGATGGATGAGGCTAAAGAGGCGCTGTTCAACTTGCGTTTTCAGCTAGCTACGGGTCAATTGGACAACTTCATGAGCATTAAAGAGTCTCGAAGATTAATAGCCCGGCTCCAGACGATTCGGCGAGAGCGGGAACTTGAGGGCGCAAAGGCGGAAAAGAACAGTGACTGAACGAGGACAAAGAAAAGTAAGAGTAGGCAGAGTAACAAGTGACAAAGCTGATAAAACCATTGTCGTGGCTGTGGAAACATTAAGTAGGCGCAATTTTTACAAAAAGACGATTAAACAGACCAAGAAATTCATGGCTGATGATCCAAAGAACGAAGCAAAAATCGGGGATCTTGTTCAAATAGTGGAGACCCGGCCTTTAAGCAAGATGAAACGGTGGAGATTCGAGAGCATGCTTGAGAAGGCTGAAGAGATATGATTCAGCAAGAATCGGTCCTAAAAGTTGCTGACAACACCGGTGCTCGCGTTCTTTTGTGTATTCGTGTATTAGGTGGTTCGCGCCGACGCTATGCTCATGTTGGTGATATTATCGTTGGAACTATCAAGGCGGCTATCCCTGGTGGCAGCGTAAAGAAGGGCGAGATTGTGCGGGCCGTAGTCGTTAGAACTAAGAAGGAAAGACGTAGGCGCGATGGCACATATATCAGGTTTGATGAAAACGCAGCCGTGATTTTAAATGAAGATAAAAGCCCTAAGGGGACGCGTATTTTTGGACCGGTGGCGCGGGAACTGAGAGATAAAAATTACATGAAAATTGTTTCGCTGGCGCCGGAGGTGCTTTAGATGGGTGTCGGGAATGTCAGATCAGGCGATCGGGTACTTATACTAGCTGGTAAAGAAAAGGGGAAGCGCGGAAAGATTTTGCGGGTTCTTCCTAAAAAAGACAAGGTTATCGTTGAAGGGTTGAACTTGATCAAAAGAGCGGTTAAGCCGACTCAAAAGAATCCACAAGGTGGCATTATTGATAGAGAAGGCGCTATCCATGCTTCCAATGTCATGTTGATTTGTCAAAACTGCGATGAACCATTTAGGGTAAAGCATCAAATTTCGGCCGATGGCAAGAGCCAAAGGGTTTGTCGAAATTGTGATGCTGAAGTGGCCAAGGGATAAACATTGAAACCAAGATTAAAAGAAAAATACGACAAAGAAATAATCAAGGAACTTATGGAGCGCTTGGGAAAGAAGAATCCGTTTGAAGTTCCTCGACTAGAAAAAATATGTGTAAACATGGGGGTCGGAGAAGCAGCTCAAAATCCTAAAGTACTGGATGGGTGTGTGGAGCACATGGCTGTTATAACTGGCCAGAAACCAAAAATTACTCGAGCTAAGCAGTCCGTGGCCGGGTTCAAATTGCGCGCCGGTGTAGCGATTGGGTGCACAGTAACTATGCGAGGACGTCGCATGTATGAGTTTCTAGATAGGTTGCTGTCAGTAGCGATTCCAAGGATCAGAGATTTTCGTGGTCTTAAGACCAGTTCTTTTGACGGTCAGGGAAATTTCTCAATGGGTGTATCAGAGCAGCTCATTTTTCCTGAAATAAATTATGACATGGTAGATACCGTGCGCGGGATGGACATAACGGTAACCACAACGGCCGAAGATGACCAATCCGGACGAGCTCTTTTAGATGCCTTAGGCTTTCCTTTTAGAGCCGCAAGTAAGGCTGTTGTTTAAAGTGCTTTGTTGGAAACAGGAGGTATAAATTGGCAAAGAAATCGCTAATTGCCAAGCAGAAAAGAAAGCCCAAATATAAGACCAGAGGCTACAATCGCTGCGTGCGCTGCGGCCGGCCAAGAGGATACTACCGTCAGTTTGGTATTTGTCGTATCTGTCTTCGGGAAATGGCCCACCAGGGTCAAATACCTGGCATGGTCAAGGCTAGCTGGTAGGAGGAGGTCAATATGGCAGTTACTGATCCAATAGCGGATATGTTGACCCGGATAAGAAATGCTTATCAGGCTAAACATGAAAATGTGCAGATGCCTTCCTCTAGGACAAAAGTAGAGATAGGCAAGATTCTGCAACAGGAAGGCTACATCAAGGCCCACAAGGTGACCCAGGAAGGCCCGCGTAGCATACTTGAATTAGAGTTGCATTATGGCCCTAACAACGAACAGGCCGTAAGCGGTATTAAACGTATCAGCAAGCCGGGCTTACGGGTGTACGCAAGGAAAGATCAAATACCACGTGTACTTGGAGGCCTAGGCATAGCGATTCTTTCGACATCGCGAGGGCTGATGACGAATCAGAAAGCTTTAAAGGAACGGATTGGCGGAGAGGTGTTGGCGTTTGTCTGGTAGATTTACGGCAATGGAGCAAAGAGGTTTAAATGTCTAGAGTTGGCAAGAAACCGATCGATATACCCGATGGGGTTGAGATTGAAGTTAATGGGCCAAAAGTCCGGGTAAAGGGGCCAAAGGGTGAACTTTCAGGAGATTTTTCGCCTGACATGGACATCCAAAAAGTTGGTACTCAAATTTTGGTAGAGCGTCCGAGTGATCAGCCAAATCACCGATCTTTGCATGGCCTGACAAGATCACTTATAGACAATATGGCAATTGGTGTCAGCAAGGGTTTTTCAAAGACCCTGGAGATAGTCGGAGTTGGATATCGCGCAACCAAAAAAGGCGAGGGAATGGAAATCGCGGTTGGATACTCAAACGCGGTAGCTTTCGACGCTGTACCGAATATTACACTTGATGTCCCGATACCGACACGGATAGTAATTAGCGGAGTCGACAAGCAACTAGTTGGTCAGGTCGCGGCACAAATAAGGGCTATTAGGCCGCCTGAGCCGTATAAGGGCAAGGGCATAAGATACGCAGACGAGCACGTAAGACGAAAAGTCGGCAAAACAGCTAAGTAGTGAGTCGGGCAAGACTAGATCAGAAGATTCGGGAAGGATAGAGTTGGATAAGGCAAAAGCCAAGAGAAGAGCGCGAAATAAACGGCACAAAAGAGTGCGGGGCAAGATATTTGGCACGAGCGAGAGGCCGAGGTTATGTGTATACCGCAGCAACGCCGGCATTTACGCTCAGATCATCGATGATACGCTCGGAAAAACATTAGTGAGCGCTTCAACGGTAGACAAAGAAATGCGGAATGAAATAAAGGGATCGAAAAATATGAAAACTTCAGCTCGCGTGGGTGAGCTGGTGGCAAAAAGAGCAATCAAGGCGAATATTAATTCAGTTGTTTTTGATCGCGGAGGCCGTTTGTTTCATGGTCGTGTAAAGGCCCTGGCAGACGCAGTAAGATCCGGCGGTTTGAAATTTTGAAAGGGGAAGTTTTTGGAAACGATTGACCCAAAGCAGCTAGAGCTGGAAGAAAAAGTTGTTTATATCAATCGCGTCGCTAAAGTGGTCAAAGGTGGTCGTCGATTTCAGTTGAGCGCTTTGGTGGTCGTAGGCGATCGGGATGGACACGTCGGTTTTGGTTTTGGGAAAGGCAAAGAAGTGCCGGTGGCAATTCAAAAAGGCATTCAAGAGGCCAAGAAAAACCTCTTTAAGGTAGTGCGTTCGGGCACAACTATTCCTCACCAGACAATAGGCCATTATGGCGCCGGGCAGGTTTTACTTAAACCGGCATCAACGGGAACTGGTTTGATCGCGGGTGGCCCTGTCAGGGCTGTTCTCGAGTTGGCCGGAGTACGCGATATTTTAACAAAATCAATTGGTAGCGCTAACGCTATCAATGTCGTACAAGCAACAGTAGCGGGCTTACAGAGCTTGAAAGATCCGGAAAAAATAGCTGCGTTGCGCGGTAAGACAGTTGCAGAAATAACTGGGCAGGAGAGCTAGGAAAAGTGGCAACAATAAAGGTAACGCAAGTTAAAAGTTTAATTGGCTGTCCAAAAGACCAAAGAGGGACGATTAAAGCCCTGGGGTTAAAGAGAATCAGACATTCTGTTGAAAAAACTGATTCCGCCGTAATCAGAGGCATGATCCATAAGGTCAGTCATCTTATTTTAGTAGAAACAGTAACCAAACAGAAACAAAAGGAGGCGCCTGGTAGCGACGCAAAATCCGCTGGGTGAATTTTAGATGCAAATTCATGATTTAAAACCGGTCGCCGGTTCATCAAAAAAAAGAAAACGTGTTGGTCGAGGCCGAAGCTCGGGATATGGAAAGACTTGCGGACGGGGACACAATGGTCAGCTTTCGCGTTCAGGCGGTGGAAAGGGAGCCGGCTTTGAGGGTGGTCAAAACCCGTTGCAAAGACGTTTGCCCAAGCTGCCAGGTTTTACAAATCACTTCAAAAAGGTGTTCGCGGTAGTAAACATCTCTAAGCTAGACGAATTCGAAAATGGTGACGTCATCGATAGAAACGCGCTTTTTTCAAAAGGTATGATCAGGAAAGGTGCGACCCCTATTAAGATTCTTGGAGATGGCGATCTAAAAAAGAAGCTGACAGTTAAAGCCGCTGCTTTTACTCCTACGGCCAAGAGCAAAATCGAGGCCGTTGGCGGAAAAACTGAGGTAGTCTAGTTGATAGAAGCGATTCGCAACGCTTTTAAAGTTCCTGATTTAAGACGTAAGATACTCTTCACTTTAATCATAATACTAGTGTATCGTTTTGGGGCTCATATTCCGGTTCCCGGAGTTGACACCGGCGCGATCAAATCTCTTTTTACTGACGAAGCCGGAGTACTTGGATTTCTAGATCTATTTTCCGGTGGCGCTTTATCTAATTTCGCGGTTTTTGCTTTGGGGATAATGCCCTATATTACAGCGTCAATTATTATGCAATTGCTCACTGTCGCTATTCCCACCCTCGAACAATGGCAAAAAGAGGGCGAGGTCGGACAGAAAAAGATTACTCAGATGACAAGATACTTCACTCTGTTGCTGGCGATTATTGAAGCGACGGGTTACACAATTCTCTTCCAATCCCAACTGGTGGCTCAAGGAGCGGCGCCTTTTTCCACTCTCGATAAGTATCTGATCGTGGTCACTCTAACAGCTGGAACAGCGTTGGTTATGTGGCTTGGCGAGCTTATAACTCAAAAAGGTATCGGAAACGGAATGTCGATAATGATCTTTATTTCGATAATTTCAGGAATGCCCCGAATATTATTGCAATCGGTCCAGCTCCTTAACCCGATTCTTCTGGCCGTGGTGCTCATTGCTATGTTAGCCATAATTGTCGTTATCATTATTATGGAGCGTGGCCAAAGAAGGATTCCTATCCAGTATGCTAAAAGAGTTGTTGGTCGAAAAATGTACTCGGGTGGCAGCACATATATTCCTCTAAAAATAAACTCGGCTGGTGTTATCCCAATTATCTTCGCGTCTTCACTGATGATATTTCCAGCCACGATCGCCAACTTTTTTCCTGGTACCATTCTTGAGAATGTTGGGGACTTAATGCAGCCCGGCTCAGTCGTCCGAGTGTTTTTTATGGGCATTTTGATCGTCTTTTTCACTTATTTCTACACCGCTATAGTTTTCAATCCAATTGAGATCTCAGACAATATCAAAAAATATGGAGGCTTTGTGCCCGGTGTCAGGCCCGGAAAGCCGACAGCCGCGTATTTAGATAAAGTCTTAAATAGAATTACACTGCCGGGGTCGATGTTTTTGGCAGCGATTGCCATCGTGCCTGATATTCTCGGCGCGCGGCTTGGAATTCCGCTGTTTTCACAGTTTGGAGGGACTTCTCTCTTAATTATGGTTGGTGTCGCATTAGAGGCGATGACGCAGCTTGAATCACAGCTTCTGCAGCGACACTACGAAGGTTTCTTGAGATGAATCTTGTACTTCTCGGACCTCCAGGCGCTGGTAAGGGGACACAAGCGATTAGGATTTCGAAACATCTCGGAATCCCGCATATTTCAACCGGTGATATGTTTCGCCGGGCGACTGCCGCTAAGACCGAGATGGGCGAAAAGGCTAGTCAGTATATGAACCGGGGCGAGTTAGTCCCTGACGAGATAGTTATTGGTGTTGTAAATGAACGCCTTCAAGAGGGTGATTGTGCGTCGGGTTTTTTGCTAGATGGGTTTCCGCGAACAATAGCTCAGGCTGAGGCGCTAGAGAAAGCTCTTGCGCGAGGCAATAAGAAGCTTGATCAGGTTTTAGATATTGAGGTTGGAGAAGAAGAACTTGTTCGCAGATTAACGGGTCGTAGAACGTGTCGTAGCTGTGGCAAGATATATCATTTGGTTTTTGATCCGCCAAAAGCGCCGACGACATGCGATGTTTGCAGCGGAGATCTAGTGCAGCGCGAAGATGACGGCGAGGAAACAGTGAGAAATCGCTTAAGAGTTTATCAAGAGCAGACATACAAGCTTATTGATTATTATCGAAAGCGCGATCTTTTGTCTGTTATAGACGGCAAGCAAGAAGTTGAAACGGTCTTTACTGATATTGAGGAACTTTTGCGAGTATGATCGAATGTCGCTCTGAGGCGGAAGTTGAGAAAATTCGCCGGGCGGGTGTAATAGTGGCTGAAGCGCTTAGTTTGGCTCACGGGATGATGAAGCCCGGTGTGAGCACTGAGGAGATTGACCATGCGGTCGAGGCGTTGATCTTGGAAAACAAGGCCAGGCCTGCTTTCAAGGGATATAGAGGATACCCGGCGTCAACATGTATTTCGATCGACGAGGTTGTGGTTCACGGGATCCCGGGAGAGCAGAAACTGAAAGAGGGACAGTTGGTGGGAGTCGACGTTGGTGTTGAGCTCGATGCGTATTTTGCTGACGCGGCCGCGACTTTTTCAGTCGGCAAGATAGATAGTGAAAAGAAAAGA
>JAUWRD010000137.1 GCA_030610765.1 Actinomycetes bacterium | reverse complement strand
AGTCTTGATATAACAGAAAGGTACGAGAGAGAACAATCGAAAGATTCGGCCCTTTTAGATGGTTTAACCGGGTTCTATAAACGCAGGTATTTTGAGAAAAGAGTTGAAGAAGAAATGAAAAGGGCTAGTAGAGACGAGACGAGTTTTTCAATAATACTGGTCGACATCGATAATTTCCGCGCAATAAATGAACAACATACTCATAAAGCTGGAAATAAAGTGATCAAAGGTGTTTCTCAAATCATACGTGAAAATATCCGTGGCTATGATATACCCGCTCGAATGGGCGGTGATGAGT
Organism: Actinomycetes bacterium; assembly: GCA_030610765.1. Classification (GTDB taxonomy): domain Bacteria; phylum Actinomycetota; class Aquicultoria; order CAJVYJ01; family JAUVQD01; genus JAUVQD01. The sequence goes on along the minus strand of JAUWRD010000137.1, from coordinate 3,645 downwards.
TTGGTGTTGTTCTTCCTGAGATTTCAAGAAAAGAAGCCATTAAGGTGGCCGAACGTTTAAGACATTTGATTGAAGACGCGGTCGTTTCTTTTGATCGTAAATCAATTAAGGCGACTGGCAGTTTGGCCGTCACCCAATTCAACAATGAGGTCGACGCCGCGCAGTTAATCCACAAAGCTGGACGGTTGATGTTTGACGCGATAAATGCTGGAGGCAATCTCGTCAAGGCTGCTTAAGGGCCTACCCCCTTTCTTTCTTGTTCTTTCAGGTACACTCCATCTATGACCAAGCGGCAGTTTCTAGCGCTTCTCGCGACAATCATTGGAAGCGGCATAGTAATATTAGATAGTACGGTCGTAAACTTAGCCCTGCCGGCGCTTGCCAAAGAAATGGATGCGACTTTTGCCGACATGCAGTGGATCATCGACGGCTACCTATTGTCACTTTCGTCACTTATTCTTCTGGGTGGATCTTTAGGCGATATTTTCGGCCGCAAGAAAATCTACATTATAGGTTTGGTCGGCTTCGGGGTCTTTTCAGTTTTATGCGGGCTATCTCCAAATTCAACAATCCTGATTATTTTACGAATTGCGCAAGGGGCATTCGGCGCGCTGCTTGTTCCGGGCGGCCTCGCTATTATCAACACAAATTTTAGTTCTGATCTTCGTGGTCTTGCTATCGGCAGGTGGGCCGCCTGGTCCGGGGCTGCCACAGCTATCGGCCCGCCTATTGGTGGTTTTCTTATTGATAACGCGTCATGGCGTTGGATCTTTTTTATTAACGCGCCGCTGATCTTAATCTGTCTCTATCTATCGGTAGTTTACATCGACGAGACACGAGACGAACACGCCAGAGCCGTTGATTTTACCGGGGCCCTGTTGGCCATGGTGACGCTTGCGGGTATTGTCTATGGGCTAATTGAAGGGCCCGCTAAGGGGTGGGATCCGACCACCACCGTACCGCTTTTCATAGGCACGGTCGCGTTCATTATCTTCATAGTCGTTGAAGCTAGAAAAAGAGATCCGCTAGTTAACTTAAAATTATTTTCGTCGCGCAATTTTACGGGCGCCAATATCTCGACTTTTGCTCTATACGGTGCTTTGAGCGGATTTTTCTTCTCGCTCATTATCTATCTTCAGACGAACCTAGGGTATTCAAGCACTCTCGCCGGGGTAAGTCTTTTGCCGGTGACTTTTCTTTTGCTTGGCCTGTCAGGCAGAGTAGGGAAGCTAGCTACGAAATACGGCCCGCGAAGGTTTATGACCGCAGGCCCGATTCTTGCCGGGGCGGGTATGCTTTTTCTATTAAACTTATCGAAAGGCTCAAGCTACTTTTTTGGCTTATTGCCTGGAGTCACCTTGTTTGGCTTCGGGCTAGCGTTAACTGTAGCCCCTCTCACGATCACAGTGATGAGCTCTGTCAAAAAAACTGATTCAGGTATTGCCTCAGGCATTAATAACGCCATCTCACGTGTCTCCGGGCTAATTGTCATCGCCCTTCTCGGGATTTTCGGAGCCGATCAATCTTTTCGTTTTGCCGTCATTCTCGCAAGCATTCTGGCGTTTCTAGCTGGAGTTATCTCATATGCCTTGATCCGCGATCCACAATCTCAAGAAGAAGGCTGATCGAAGACAGACCCGCCCGGGCCTTTGGCTCTGGCTCGGGTATTAGCACGCGCAATCAATACCGAACATGTGTTTGCTTTTTGTAGGCTATGGAATATAATATCAAGTAACTCAAGAATGTCTGACACTGCCGAACACAGACTGGGCGCCGACCCAACAACCAAGCTGGCGGTCACAGTTAACGTCAAGGACGCCATTTTTACGTGGCTGATCGAGTCTGAAGAGCTGCTGACTGTCGTCAGCGGATTATTCACAGAACTTGCAGAGGACAAAGAAAATTGGTTTTGGCGGCATCAGGATGAAATAACCGATGCTCGCAGGGCTTTGCGTAACATTGTCAATGATAGAGGTTGGGAGTTTGAACATGACGAAAAAACAAATACTAGTGCCGATTGAGCGCATAAAAAACAAAATACTGCTGATTCGCGGACAGAAAATCATGATCGGCACCGATCTGGCGGATCTTTATGGGGTAACGACAAAGCGTCTTTACGAGCAAGTAAGGCGCAATAAAGAAAGATTTCCCGAGGATTTTATGTTTCAGCTAACAAAAAGCGAGCTAGACGAGGTGACCGCAAAATGCGGCCACCTCGTCTAGCTGCGATTTGCTTCCGTTAGACCTTATGCTTTTACTGAACACGGCACGATCATGGCAGCGAATGTGCTAAATTCCGAGGAAGCAGTTGAAATCAGCTTGTTTGTTGTCAGAGCCTTCATAAGGCTGCGCGAAACTTTAGCCACACATAAGCAACTGGCTCATAAACTGGCCGAATTAGAACGAAAGTTAGCGTCACATGATCAGGCAATCATAGCTTTGATTGATGCCATAAAGGAGCTTATGACGCCACCAGAGCCAAAGAAAAAGAGACCAATCGGATTTAGGCCAGCAAATGACTAGATATATCTCTAACCTGGTGGGCACTGGCAGATTTGAACTGCCGACCCCTTCCGTGTCAAGGAAGTGGACAACTCCAAGTAACAGTAACTTCCCTACCTGCACGAACGTAAGTTCAGCTAAAACAGAAAATCTTGGAGGGAAACGAAAATGAGAACTACTGAAAACAAAAACACCTATGAGAAAGCGAAAAGCTCCTTCTTCCTCGCTGCTACGATTGAAGGAAGGAGCCAAGAAACACTTAATCTCTATGAGTACGCTTTAGGGGCTTTCGAGAACTACTCTAAACCAGTATCACCTATTGAGGCAACAACAAGTGACATAAGAGGTTACGTACTCAATCTCATTGATAGAGATTTCGCCCGAGCTACAGTTGCCACTCACATTAAAGAGCTGAGGGTCTTCTATAATTTTTTGGTCTCGGAGGATTACTTGGAGAAATCGCCAATGACTGGGATTAAGACGCCAAAGCTCTCTCACGTTATCTCAAAGCCCGAGGGTTAATTGCTCATGAAGATAGGTTCTTTGTCGTAGGCGAAAACCGCTTAAGACGTGATACCTGCTTAAAGATTATCAAGCGTCTAGGAGTCAAGGTAGGCATAGACAAGAAAAAGAGACTAAGCCCACATACGCTCAGACACACGAGTGCAACGTTTTGGATTAAAAATGGTGGAGACGCAACTACTCTTCAGAGACAACTCGGGCAAGTAGACCCGAGAATGGTTGACGTTTACGTGAATCTAGTTGGAAGAGACCTAGCCGAGGCGCATAGCAAATATTCGCCGCTCAAGAGGATTGGCAAATAGCAACAAAGTGCTAGCTTGCGTGTTTCTCTAGCGGTGGTAAGCTAGCGGTACTTCAATAGTCATCGGTCTGTGTATTAACTATCGCAGGAGGCGCAAATGCGAACTCGGGTCTTGCTAATTGCATCTGCCATGTTGTTTTCAATTCTTGTTATTGGTTGCCAGGACAGTGCTGGGACCATCCAAAACCATGAGGAAAAGGAATCTAAGAACGAAGAATATTTAAGGGCAAGCGAGTTCCGAAGAAAAATTATTTTCGGTGCAATATTGGAAGCAGAAGATAGAGCAGACAAAGAGGCAGAGGAGAGCCACCCAACGTACT
>JAUWRD010000155.1 GCA_030610765.1 Actinomycetes bacterium | reverse complement strand
CAAGTTGATACTCCTAAATGTCGCCGGGCATAGAAGTTAAATACCCTGATTTCAATCTTAAGAAACAGAGCTCCGAAAATTTGATCGATGCCTCAAAAGAAAGCTCGTGCCTAACTTTCCACGGCCTTTATAAAACGGATCTGAACTTTGACGTCGACCGCCGCGACTTTTTCGATACGCTCTCTGACGGCACTAGCCAGGCCTGGGATTTCATTACCTCCCGGAGTATCCACTTGCATCACGATCAATGGTTTTTCATCGAAGAAAAGGACGTCAACTATACGAAAGTTAATGGAGATCGAAAGCAGTCGCGAATCTTTAAATTGCGATTCCTTCAAGACCGCTCTCGCTTCACGTTTAGCGCGGTGCTCAAAACCGGCGCTCTTGAATGTGACATATGTGACCGATCCAAGAACAACCGAGAGCAGCAGCATGACAGCCACGAGCGTCATTGCTCGCCTAATGGTTTTACTTTTGGCGCTACCAACCTGCCCCCAATTCTCGGGGCGATATCCGAAGAGCCAGAAAAGAGATAGCGCAGCCAGGTTGATTGAGATCACGTTGGTCAGCAAAAGCACGCCGGCTCCAAGCATGGCCAACGGCTGCCACCACGCGAGACTTAAGCCTACTGTCGCTGCCGGTGGTACTAGAGCCACAGCAATCATCGCGCCAACCATTACCGACGATGTGCCACGGGCCAAGCTGACCACTGCCGCTATCCCAGCCCCGATGGCAATGGCGGCGGCCAAAAAGTTGGGTGCCAAACGCTCCTGTATTTCTGGAATCGTGGTTATATCTAGGCCGGGAGGTATGAGCGCCGACTGCTTGAGAAGGATCGCGAAGATCGCGGCAGTGGCGATAGCCATCCCTATTCCCATGGATTGAAGTTTGAATCCTCGCCAATAAAGCTTTGGATCGTTGATGACAGTGCCAACACTGGCAGCTATAGCCGGACCCATCAGTGGCGCGATGACCATGGCGCCTATGATGACCGCCGCTGAGTTGGTAAGCAGTCCTGTGGTTGCAATTATCGCGCTGACACCTGTCATAATTAGAAAGGTTGATGTCGAGGGTGCCATTTCCTCCGCCCGAGCCAGAAGTTCTTCGCGAGATATCTCGTCTCTTTGATAGCGATTTTTAAGTTTTTTGAAGTGGTGTGAGACAACGACTTCGGGTTTTAGAACAATCGTGAAGGCTTTTTCTTCAACGCCGGCTTCCCTCAAACGGTCAAGTACCTGACCAACTGCGCTGGCCGGCACTGGAAACGAAACTACGGCAACATATCCGTGCCTACCGGTCTCTTCGGTCACAGCGTAATCTATTCCCTCCTTATCGAGCTGATCAAGGATGGAATCGCGTTTCCCTTCCGGTATCAATATCTGTACATATCGCACGCGTTATATATTCCCTTTTGCCGCGATTTCTATGAGATAAACGTCTCTTAAATATTCGAATCTTATCCGGCTCAGCAGGACTTTAAATATTGCGATCTAATATTTCTTTTTTCTTTGAAGCGAATTCTTCGTCGTTTAACACTCCTTCATTATGCAACTTCCCTAGTTTTTCCAACTCATCGGTGTAGTCACCCTCTGGTGATGCATTCTGTGTTGCTTCCCCGCGAACATCCTGTTGTTCCGCCGCTCTCTCGCGTCGACTCATTCGACGACGAGTACGGCGTCTTGCCCCTCCTCGACCGGCGGGACCAAGTTGTGGTGTCATGTTTTTTCCCCTCTTTTCGTATCTTTGTTAGAGGCCTGCTGATCTTCGCCTGACCGCCGCAGGCTCCTGACTATGGAAGAAGGTTTGATATCCACTTGTTGACTCAACCAGTAGTCCAGAAGATAACCGGTGCCGATGATGATCAAACCTCCGGCAAATATTACCCAAGTCTGTTGGACCAGCAGGTCTATAAAAGCCGCGTATAGATCACCCACGATAATCCGGGCGTTGCCGGTGCCGACTGTGGCGAGCAGTGGCGATTTAAAGGCCCAAGTCAGCACCAAGAAAATAACGGCGCCGATTGATATTGAATAGCCGAGTGTTTTAAGAATATAGCTCCGCTTTTTTGTAATTGCCGACCAGGCAAGGCCAATTATGATTGCCAGCGCGGCTACTGCTGCTATCCTCCCCGACCACAAAAGGGTAACGCCAATTGTAAAGATGGAGGGTATGGCCCCCTTCTCAAGTAACTCAATAGAACTAGGTAGATCCTCGACGGTTGTTTTTACTTCCGGGTCAATATTCGGAATAAAATCGACCGCGGCCTTAGCAGGTGTAGTTAGCCCCGATATATCTATAGCTATGGCAGTAGGTTTACTTGACACTAACGCTGTCTGAATTTGGCCCCCTATTTCTTCCATGGCCGGTACGATAATATCGCTATCAAGAAAATCGCGAAGTGTCGGTTTGACGAATTCGTTCGCCAGTCGCTCGAGCTCCGGCAGATCGCCTAACGTCGTTCCGATAATCTGTGAAGCGATCGCACCACGAACTCGGCTAGTTCTTATTGTCTCCACAGCCGTTTCAACAAATTGCTCTTCATTGAACACCTGTCGTTCAAGCCAAAGTCCGATATTGGCTAATAGTACCAAAGCTATTACTACGACAGATAGAGTTATGACCATTCTTTTTGACATCATTTCATCTCCTAAATTTCACATTGTGTCTTGCTTTACCCGCAGTCTGATGTGGCAAACATAAGAACCAAAAAAGATATGAATTACGCCCTGACACGCTGGGAATCCCCGAGAAATATTGAGCGTTTATTTACCTTCAATGGGGGAACAGTCTCTGAAATAACTATGTGAAAGGAGATGAAAGAATGAGTGAATTATTAGTTATCGGCTATGACGATGAGACCAAAGCCTACAGTGTTCTAGATGAGCTACAAGCACTTCAACGAGATTATCTAGTCGATCTTGAAGACGCCGCGGTGATTGTCCGGAACCAGCGCGGAAAAGTAAAGGTAACAACAACTGACTCCTCGATTGGAGCCGGCACTTTGGGCGGAATGTTTTGGGGCACCTTAATCGGATTGGTTTTTCTTGTTCCCGTTGTCGGCTTGGTTTACGGTGGAT
>JAUWRD010000106.1 GCA_030610765.1 Actinomycetes bacterium | reverse complement strand
CCGGTTAAGGTTTTCAAATCTCTGATCGCTTCATCTACCTTAAAACCCGAGGTCATAGAGGGGGTCGACCTACTTGTTGTTCGAGAACTAACGGGAGGTCTATACTTCGGCGCTAGTGGCCGCGAGGAAACCAGCGCTTTTGATACTCTCGAATATCATGATTTTGAAATAAAACGATTGCTTGCTGTAGCATTTGACTTGGCGGGCAAGAGACGCCGGCGCGTTCACTCAATAGATAAAGCCAACGTTTTGGAGTCATCTCGTCTATGGCGCGAGGTTGCCATTGAGATGGGTGGGGACTTCCAGGATATTGAGCTAATACATCAACTCGTTGATAACTGCGCGATGCAGTTAATTCGGAACCCGAAGCAATTTGACGTAGTAGCGACTTCAAATATGTTCGGCGACATTTTGAGCGACGAGGCCTCTATGTTGACCGGTTCACTCGGCATGCTGTCATCGGCTTCAATGGGGGATACTTATCCGGCGCTCTTTGAGCCAATTCATGGTAGCGCGCCCGATATCGCGAATCGCGATATCGCTAATCCAATCGCGACAATTTTATCGGTTGCCTTAATGTTGAGGTATTCCTTTAATCTGGACGCTCCGGCCCAGGCCATTGAGGATGCGGTTGACGCGGTCCTTGAAGCTGACTGGCGGACGGCAGATATAATGAGTGAAGGCAAAAAGCAGGTCGGCACGACTCAGATGGGCGATCTTATCTGCTCTGAACTCGAGGCCTAGGTATGGATTGGAAGCTGCTCTTGAGCACTTTCGGCATTCTGTTTCTGGCCGAGCTGGGGGACAAGACACAATTGGCTGTCTTTTCTCTCTCGGCAAAGAACAATTCTCCCTGGACGGTATGGCTAGGTGCCTCTTTAGCGCTGGTTCTGGTTACGTTGATCGGCGCCTTCCTGGGAGGGACTATCTCCAACTACGTTCCGGCTAGAATTGTGCAGCTAGTCGCGGGAACAATTTTCGTCGTTATTGGTAGTAGCATGCTCTGGCAAAACCTTACATAACGGTCTAATCTAAGCTGCCTTCTTGTCAGGTTCTATCTCAAAGAAATGCTTGGTTACATGTAGATTTTTAGAGCGCAGTATCCCTAAAAATGCTTCAACTATCTTCGGATCAAACTGGGTTCCGCTGCACTTGATAAGCTCCTCGATCGCTTGTGCCTTCGTCAATGAATCGCGGTACGGTCTTTTAGACATCATGGTATCGAAAGAATCAGCAACTGTCAGGATTCTAGCGGACAGGGGAATTTTTTCACCTTTGAGTCCATCGGGATAGCCCGATCCATCAAAACGCTCATGATGAAAGAGGATCAGGTTTCTGACGTCGGTCAAAGAATCTGTGTATTTTAAGATAGTCGCGCCGACCAACGGATGTCTCTTGACCGATTCATATTCCTCTTTAGATAAAAGCCCGGGTTTATTTAGTATCACCTCTGAAACGCCAATCTTCCCCAGGTCATGAAGGCGACCCGCAATTTCAATGGCGCGCTTTTCTTCGTCCTCGAGACCCATCTTCTCAGCAATCAGAACCGCAAACCTGGTTACAGCCTCAGAGTGTCCGTAGGTATATGGATCTTTGGCATCTACGGTTCTCGCTAGCGCGCGGACAAACTCTCTGAACTGGTTATCGTTCTTTAAGGAAAGATTCTCAATTTGGTGGTAATGGTCTGCTTTTATTATGGCTTCCGCGGCCTGAGACGCGAACGCTTCGATAAGCTCTAAGTTTTCCCGGGAAAAAACCGTGTGCCGTTTCTTTTTGTTTAAGTTTAGTACTCCGATGAGCTTATTATTTGCCATCATCGGTACGCTTATCGCAGAGCTAATATCGTCTCTTTCCATCTCATGCCTAAAGCGTTTGATGTTGGATTTATTGACCATTAACGGGCGACGCGTCTTGGCGACTGTGCCCGCGATGCCATGACCAATGCGAATCTTCGCATTGAGTGCTATCAACGTATGGAGTAGTTTTGAGGCCTTTATCGAGAGCATCTCAGTTGTTTCGTCAATCAACATCAGGGAGCCTCCGTCTGCCATAGTCACAACCATAGCTTCATCAAGTATTTCCTGAACGAGCACATCAAGATCGGGAAAATGCTCAATGTGACGAAACATTTTATTTAGGGATTGCAATTCTGCTATGCGGCTGTCTTTTTCAATAAAAGCCTCCACATTTTCCAGCGCAATTGCCGTTTGCGATCCGACGTACTCCACAAAGTCGATCTCTTCCCGGCTAAATCCTTCTAATGAATCTTTCTTGCCGAGAGCCACAGCCGCAAGTGTTTCGCTATCTATCTGGACAGGAAGAATGGCGTGGATACCGGTTTCTTGTAGTAGGGCCTTGTCGGGGGCGTCATCTTCAAGTTCTTCTGTAAAAAACAGTCTCTCACTCTCAAGTGCGAGCGTGAGAACTTTAACCCAAAATGACTTTTTCCGACTTTTATATCCGAAAACCTTAATTAGAGCGACATCTGATTGGTCGGCCAGAACAAACGCCCCGTGATCAATGCTCGTGGTAGTCATCAGGAGCTCCATCGTCTTGTTTATAAGGCCTTCAAGATTTCTATTGTTCGATGTAGTGATCTTTGTGATCTTGGTCGTCAGGTCGATTTTACCAACTCTCCTCCTCAGGATTTCTTCCCGTTTCTTTATCCCCAAAAAAGAGCTGAACGCGCACCTGTACTAAAGTACATCCACAAAAACACCGGTCGGGTGCCGATATTAATTGGGAAGAAGGAAAGATCGTCGAGGTTTTTGGAGGGTTAAGAGGAGCGCAATGAAAAAGAATCTAGGAATGTCACTGATAATTTTGATAGTTCTTAGTTTTCTGGCAATGACCTCGATGGTCATGGCATCCCCCAATACTCATGAGCAAAAAGTTTTTAAACTGTTGAACGCGGAAAGAGGTCGTCATAGATTGCAACCGCTGAAAAATGGTGGCCGCATAGTGAAGGCCGCCCGGCGTCATAGTAAAGATATGATAGAAAAGGATTATTTTAGTCACGTTGCCCCGGATGGTACCAATCTAGCCACCAGATTAAGAAGGAGCGGACTTAGTGGTTGGAGTAGTATTGGTGAAAACATCGCTGGTGCAAGCACAGTAGAGATTGCTTTTGGTCTATGGTTGAAGAGTTCCGGTCATTACAGAAACATGATGGACCCGGATTTCACTCATGTCGGCATCGGTGTTATTGAAGGTGGGCCATATGGCCTGATGTTCACAATGGATCTAGTTAAAAACCCGAAATTAGCAAAAGTACAGCGTAAAACGGTTTCAAAACTAACACAAAAACGGATACGCAATGCTAAGGTCAAAATAGGAAGACTAAAAGGTACAAAAACCAGACTAACCTTAGCTAAGAAAAACGACGCTAAACCATATCAATTAAAAGAGCTTCGCAGAAGATTGCGAAAGTTACGTGCTCTGAGAGCCAGGCTAAAATATCTTAAGGGATTGTCTGCTTAGCCGAAAGCTACTCATCTTAGGGAAATAAAAAAACCGACCCGGTTAAGGGCCGGTTTTTTTAGATTGTTACGATCCACCAAACTCTCAGTTCAGGCATAAACCCCCGTTATTCTTTGCTGATTGCCTGAACCAGAACTTTAATCTAATGAATACGTCTCTGGCGGTCGCCGGAAATTAGTTTCAACAGGTCCGCTGGATTCGAGTTTTTTGACACCCACTCAACCGAAGCTAAGTCGTTCGCGGCGCCCGGTGTGTCCTCCGTGCCTATTTGACCGACATAATCAAAAACACTAAGAACAATGATTTTGATGTCCGGGTCAATATCAAGGAGTTTTTGCCCGATCTGTGTGTTGCTGCCCGCAAGCTCATAGTCGAGCACAATTACTTGCGGCAAATACTTCTCTGCAAGCTCCACTGCTTCAGTCATTGAGTCTGAAGTGCCAACTACGTTGATCCAACCCTCGTTCTCAAGCAATGTTCTTAGGCTTTGGCGTAAACCTTTGTACGAGCTTGCTAGTAAGACGCTTACTTTATCCACAGAAATTCCTTTAACTATGAAATCCAACAATTGATTGGCCGCAACATTGATGATGTCATAAGCGGCCAGGGAAGAATATCAGGCACAAGGTGGAAATCTAGCGTCAAGAGAAGTAAATCTAAACATGATTTATATGGCTAATGTGTGAGCCGAAAGGACCAGACGAGCTACATATAAAGTATTACAAAGGTTTTAGGGAAGCTTGATCCAGCCTTTTTGGTGACCATGAAGAATAGCGGCAGTTCGATTGTTCTTGCCGAGCTTTTTAAAGATTCTACTGATATGGGTCTTTACTGTAACTTCGCTTATGAAGAGATCGGCCGCGATTTCTTTATTGCGCAAACCATTGGCCATTAATTGCAATATCTCGAGTTCTCTAATGGTTAGTTCTGGCAGATTTCGCGGCTTCGATCTTCTTTCCACTAGCGCTTGTCTGGCCATATTGTGAGGCAAAACCATTTGCCCTCGGGTTACGAGGCGTATAGCTTGAATAAGATCATCGGCCATCACATTTGTAAGGACACAGCCGCTGGCTCCGCGTTTGAAAGCATCTGCGACAATTTGCTCTTTGCCGGGAGGGGCTAGAAGCAAGATTTTTGTCTCCGGATGTTTTTTGGTTAATTCCGTAAATATATCAGGACTGTCAAAATCAAGATCAATTCCAAGAATGATTATCTGCGGATGCAACTTGGCAGCTTTTTTCACGGCTTCGCTGAGGCTCGCTGTTGAACAGACTATATTGAAATCTTCTTCCTGCCTGAAGATAGATTCAAGTCCTTCGCGCAGAAGATCGTGCTCTTCAACAACAAGTAGGCTCGTTTCCTTTACTTTTACAGCAGACGCCATATATATCTCCGTGGTCTCGATTACACCATTTTTATATCTAACTAAAGCTTCAATAATTTATCGACCGGAGAAGGGAAACACTTAACTACTCACTTTAGCTGTGCACATGATAGGATTTTTATAGTCATCCGTCAATTGCTGGTGAGTCTTGTTGCTCCTGCCTTTTCAATGTAGATTGATATAGACGGGCGATTAGCTCAGTGGTTTAGAGTGCACGGTTCACATCCGTGAGGTCACTGGTTCAAATCCAGTATCGCCCACTCGTTAGGTTGACAAGATTTCGGCTCGTTTTTCTTCTATGCGCGTTGTTTATGACATGTGTTGTCACTAGTATGGAGCCATGCTTCCATATTTTCGGAATATTCTGAACAGGATCGAAGGCGGACGAGAAACAGTCATGTGGCTGAGCCTCGGGGTATTAGGTCTGATTCTGCTTATTTTTTTAGCCACCCGGCCAAATGCAAACGTTTGGTTCGATAAGGGAGATGCGCTCTACGAACTCGAGAAATACAAAGGCGCCGTAGAGGCCTATGATCGAGCCATCAAGATTGATCCTGAATACGCTGATGCTTGGGCCTCAAAGGGAGATGCGCTTTCTTCGCTCAAGAAATACGAAAAAGCCATAGATGCCTATGATCGAGCCATCAAGATTGACC
>JAUWRD010000136.1 GCA_030610765.1 Actinomycetes bacterium | reverse complement strand
TACTAGCGATTTGTCCTTTTCTCGAACTGAGTTAATCATTTCTGAAAGACCGATATGCGGATACCCGGAGACCTCGGCAACTATGCCTTGATGTGTAACGCCTGCCACCAGCTTATCAAGGTGCTGCTTTTCGACTTTGCTTACTGGAATGCTTCGAGATCCGGCGTCATCGACAATCTCGTCGACAAGCTTTGATGGGGCCGTGTTTTGCGCAAGATATATGCGGCTAACTTGCCGACGTCCTAAAAGCGCTTCTCTAACCGGCCTGCGCCCGGCGACATAGCCCATCTATTGAGCCTTTATCAATTTCCAACGAGGACCAGCTGACGTGTCCTCGATTTCAATGCCAATTTCCAGTAGGTTATCTCTAATTTTATCGGAAATCTCCCACTCTTTGTTATCTCTCGCTTTTTCTCTTCTCGAAAGCAACATCCCCAAAATGCCCTCGCGGCTCGTGCCACTTGGAATCGTCCCAATCGTTCGTGCCGCTACTTCTCTAAGTGATACTTCGATGGCTAACCAATTAGCCTCAGGTTCGCACTTCAAGCCAAGTGCTTCAGTCACCTCAAGCAATATCTGGCGGCTCTTATTAAGAGCCTCATCATCGGGCAACTCCTCAGCGCCCTCAATGATCGAATTTGTTTCTCTGATCAAACCGAATATTGCTGCCAGAGCTTCAGCCGAATTAAAATCGTCATCCATAGCTAAAATAAAACGGACACGAGCCTCGTTTGCAGCTTCTTTGAGCTTGAGAGTCTTCGATTGGCTCACAGGTAAATTCAATCCGAGCGCGAAATCTAGACTCTGGATAGTTCTTTCCAATCGCTCTACATTTGCCTGTCCCTGGACTAAGCCTTCTCTTGTAAAATCAAGGGGGTTCCTGTAGTGGGTGCTTAGCATAAACATGCGCACCGCATTTGGTGACCACTGTTTTACCAGATCACCGACGAGCATTACATTGCCTAGGGATTTGGACATTTTTTCCTTGTCGATCTTGAGCAAGCCGCCATGCATCCAATACTGGACGAATCGCTTGCCTGTGGCCCCATCGGATTGCGCTATTTCATTCTCATGATGCGGAAATATCAGATCCTGCGCCCCGCCGTGAATATCAAATCCGGCGCCTAACAATTTAAGAGACATTGCCGAACACTCAATATGCCAACCCGGACGCCCGTCACCCCAGGGGCTATCCCAAAAAGGCTCACCTTCTTTTGATCTTTTCCAGAGGGCAAAATCCATTGGATCCTCTTTTCCCGGATCCGGTTCAACTCTCTCGCCAGCCCTCATGTCGTCAAGACTCCGTCCGGACAACTGCCCGTAGTTCTTAAAATCCCGTACGCGAAACCAAACGTTACCGTCAACTTCATAAGCGAGCCCGGCGGCGATCAATTTCTCAACCAGGCCAATCATCTCAGGAATTGTTTCAGTCGCTCGCGGCTCATGCGTGGGTTCCTTGATGCCAAGGTTCTTGTTATCGCGCTTAAAAGCTTCTTCGTATTTTTCGGCAATCGCTTTCGGAGTAGTTTTTTCCTCTGCGGCCCGCTTGATAATCTTATCGTCTACATCGGTAATGTTCCGCACAAATACAACGTTAAATCCGCGAAATTCCAGATATCGGCGGATCAAATCAAAATTGATGAACGTTCGGGCATTACCTATGTGCATATAGTTATAGACCGTCAAGCCGCAAACATACATGCTGATCTCGCCCTTTTTTCTCGGGCAGAGCTCTTCCTTCCGTCGACCTAAAGTGTTGTATATCTTGATAGTCATTCCACTAACGACCTTCTAATGTTCAGGATACGCAATTCTCAAGCTTTCGTTTTGTCTCTTTTGGACCCAACCCGAATATGATATAGAAAAGCTCCGGACCCGAAAGCGTGCCGGTCAAAGCCAATCTTGTCGTTTGAAATATCTCTTTGCCCTTAAAACCGTCTTCCTTTAACTTATCCGCCGCGGCTCTAATTAAGTCCTTGGCTTCGTCTTTGTTTACGGTTTCTGCTTCAGTCATAAACGAAATGAAAACTTTTATGACCTTTTGCGCGCGATCTTCGGCCAGCCTCTCGGCCACATCCGCGGAAAATTTTATCTCGCCGAAGATCTTAGCACACTCCTTGATGTCCGCTAGAACCTCTAGACTGGTCTGGGAAGCCTCTACAATCCTGGTCAGACGATTAAACTCGTCAGCAGTATCCTCGGGCTTAACAAAACCCGATTCGACGAGATACGGCACCACAAGGTTGGTAAGAGTCACCCTATCAAGCTTTCTGATGTACTGACCGTTAAACCACTTGAGCCGATCAATATCAAAAATTGCCGGGCTTTTTGAAATGCGACTGAGATCAAATTCCGCGGCTAATGAAGCGACGTCAAGTATCTCCTGCCCGCTCGCCGGGGTCCAGCCTAGTAAAGACAGATAATTTATGGTTGCCTCAGGAATGAAACCTTGACGCCGGTAGTCAATTATCGACGCGGCCCCATGTCTCTTGCTAAGCTTAGCTTTGTCGGGTCCAAAAATCATTGAAAGATGGCCGAAAATTGGTGGCTCAAAGTTTAGAGCCTCAAAGATCATGAGCTGTTTGGCCGTGTTTGAGAGATGATCTTCCCCCCTCAGCACATGGGTGATCCCCATTTGGGAATCGTCAACAACGACCGCGAAGTTATACGTCGGAACGCCATTTTGCCTAACAATTATGAAATCTCCGAATGCTTCGGCCTCAAAATCAAGACGTCCGCGTATTACATCTTTAAAGGCGAACCGCCGCGACTCCGGCACTGCAAACCTGATTGAAGGCTTTCGTCCCTCAGCAATAAACTGAGCACGATCATCCGATGATAAGTTTCGACACCTGCCACTGTACTGCGAGACGCCGCCCTCGGCGAGAGTTTTTTTGCGCTCTCCCCCAAGTTCCTCGGTCGTGCAAAAGCACTCGTACGCGTGACCTGTCGTTAAGAGATCAGTCGCCAATTTTTTGTAAACGCCGGCTTCCATTCTTTCACTTTGGCGATAAGGCCCAACCGGACCCCCGATGTCCGGTCCTTCGTCCCACGCTAGACCAAGCCAAGCCAGGTCTTCGATAATAGATTTTTCGAACTCTCGAGTAGATCGCTCACTATCTGTATCTTCTATGCGAAGGACAAAAACTCCGCCCATGTTACGGGCGAAGAGCCAATTAAATAGAGCGGTTCGAGCAGTACCAATATGAAAGTGGCCCGTAGGGCTCGGTGCAAAACGAACACGTATTTCGTCGGTCAATTATATTCCCGCTTTCTCAATTAGAACAATGGCTTGAGCCGAGATGCCTTCTCCTCGTCCGGTGAAACCCATGCCCTCAGCCGTTGTCGCCTTAACACTGACTTGTTTGATATCTATGTCGAGTGCGCTCGAGATATTTTCACGCATCTTGTCGCGCCATGGCGCCAATTTTGGCTCCTCACTCAAGACAACCGTATCTAGATTTCCTACCTTATATCCTTCGTCTTTAATAATGTCCCCTGTTCTTGCCAAAAGTTTCAGACTTGATATCCCTTTGTATTTCGGGTCGCTATCGGGAAAATGCGTACCAATATCGCTTAAAGCCGCCGCCCCTAAGAGAGCGTCGATGATAGCGTGGCAAAGCGCATCGGCGTCAGAATGTCCTTCTAGGCCGCGCGAGAAAGGTATTTTTACGCCCCCTAGCACCAATGGCCTGCCCGAGGACAGTTTGTGCGCGTCAAAACCCAAACCGATTTTATGAGACAACCTAACACCTCGTCTAGTTGTACCTTAAAGAACCTCGGTTGAGCGCTCTTCTATTAAGCGCTCAACCAGAGCCATATCTTTTGTTGTTGTTACTTTTTGATTATCTTGGCTATTAGCAAGAATAGCAACGCGCTTTCCAAGGGCTTCTACAAGCGCCGCGTCATCTGTCGCAGACAAGTTTTTGTCGCGAGCGCTCCTATGAGCCTCAACTAAAACA
>JAUWRD010000146.1 GCA_030610765.1 Actinomycetes bacterium | reverse complement strand
GCTTAAAGTCCCAGTAAAGACAAACGATCGGCCTGATAGCGGCCCTGCCCCTTTAGGTTTTCTAGAGGTTGTCATTCTTACCCCTGCGCCCTCAAGTTTGTCTAACACTTTAAGATTTCCTGGTTCCTTAAAGAAAGCAACGACCTCATCCGCGATTCTCGGCCCCACCTCTTCGATTTCGACAAGATCATCATAATCGGCTTTTTTCAGGCCGCCCATATCGTTATATTTTTCCACCAGAACCTCGGCTACACGCTTGCCAACATGCCTTATTCCAAGCCCAAAAAGTAATTTTTCCAGCGGTTGTTCTTTTGAGACATTAATGGCTTCAACTAGATTACCCGCGGCTTTTTCCTTGAAATGCGGAATAATCTCAATGAGCTCTTCCCTTCCAAGGCCATATAGGTCAGCCGCGTCGCTTATTCGATCTGTTGCTAAAAGATGCTCAATAACGGCCGGCCCCAGGCCATCAATATCCATCGCGCCCCGACTCGCAAAATGAACCAGGTTCTCAAACCGTTGCTTTGGGCAACCGATATTAGGACACCGGGTAACGGCCTCGCCCGCCAATCTCTTTACGCCAGCACCACATTCGGGACAAGTCGAAGGCATCTTCCATAATTGCTCCTCGCCGGTACGTTCGGCTGTCACTGGCGAAATTACTTCAGGTATAACATCGCCGGCACGCCGGATCAAAACCTTGTCGCCTATCCGAACGTCTTTGCGCTTGATTTCATCCTCGTTATGAAGGGTCGCGCGACTAACCGTCACTCCGCCGACGACAACCGGCTCAAGCACCGCAATAGGGGTTATGGCTCCCGTTCGGCCAACGCTCGGCAAAATGTCTAAGAGCGTCGTCGTTTTTTCTTCGGCCAAAAATTTATAGGCGATAGCCCAGCGCGGGGTCTTCGCCGTCGAGCCTAATCTCTCCTGCCAATCGAGTTGATTTACCTTGATAACAACGCCGTCAATTTCATATGGCAGATCATGTCGCTGCTTCTCCCATGTGGCGCAAAGGCCTGCCACCAAATTGCCTGACTTAACTAACTGATTGTTATTGTTTGTCGAAAAACCGGCTTGCTTAAGAAAATCAAGCGTTTGCCAGTGCGTCTCAAATTCAACGCCCTCAGCGTGCCCAACGGCGAAAACAAAAAGGGCCAGTTTCCTTGCGGACGTGACGTTTGGATCAAGTTGTCTCAAGGAACCGGCGGCCGCGTTTCTCGGATTAGCAAAAGGAGCCTGCTCTTCCCTCGATCTTTCGTCATTTAATACCTCAAACTGTGTTTTGGTCAGATAGGCCTCTCCTCTAACCTCCAGCAAGCCGGGAGCTTCGACGACAAGATTCAAAGGGAGAGATCTAATGGTTTTGAGATTTGCCGTTATATCCTCGCCGACCGCGCCATCGCCGCGCGTGGCCCCTTTTACATAGCGGCCATCCTCATAAGTTAAAGAAATCGCGACACCGTCCATCTTTAACTCACAGACATATTCAATGTCATTTGTTTCCAAGTCTTTTTCGACACGATCAAAGAAAGCGCCAAGCTCAACGGCTGAGAAAGCATTCGCCAGGCTAAACATCTTCTTTCGGTGGTTGACAGGTGTAAAAGTGGCGTCCGGCGCTGCCCCAACCCTCTGGGTCGGTGAATCGGGCGTGATCAGGTCAGGATATTCAACTTCCAACTCGACCAGCTCTTTGATTAAGTCATCGTAGTCGCCATCGGAAATATCCGGAGAATCTTGTACATAATACCGGTGGCTATGATGGTTAATCGTCGCTCGTAGCTTATTCAGTTTTTGGACGATTATTTCTTTTTCCGATGACTTCTTCATCTCTAACTATTTTAAGCTATGCGTTGAATTCTTGCCAGACCGCCAGCCGCCTTTAATTGTTATTTAAGCCCACTGCTGCTATAATTCGTTCTCGTCTGGACAGGAGATGAAAAGGCTGCCACCGAGTCAACTATCGGGTATGAGGCAGATGAACATATTATTAGTTGAAGATAACAAAGATCATCGTTTTCTTTCCAAATGCTCGTTTGATGAGCACGCTCACAATTTCCAACTTTCCCTGGCCACTTCAGGTCTAGAGGCTCTGGAGACTTTAAGAAAATTTGAATTTGATGTTATTTTTATTGACCACCAGCTACCCGACATGAATGGGCTCGACGTTATGAAACAGATACACTCGCTCCAGCCGGATATCCCGATTGTCGTCACGACCGGACAAGGTTCTGAAGAGTTGGCCGTCTCAACTTTTAGAGAAGGCGCCGTCGACTACATCATTAAAGACAAGAATTACTTCAATCTGCTTCCAGAGGCAGCGCTTCGCATCCATAAGTCAAAAGGCTCGCTCAACGGAAAAACCGGCAGACCGTCATTTAGCAGCCAGTCCATTTATAACCAAGTTTTGTCAACAAGTTCCAGTTTGCTCGATGTCCACGCGTCCTCGCTCATGCTTTACAATGACAAAAAAGGCTGCCTTGAAACCAAAGCCTTTCGGGGCTTAAGTCACAACTACTTAAGCCGTGTGCAACCAAAACTTGGCGAAGGTTTAGCGGGCAAAGCCGTGGCCGAATCGAAACCTTTTCTCAGCTCCGACATAGACAAAGAACTTTACGCTGGCCTCAGCGAGTTCGCCAACGATGAGGGCATTCAATCGGCGATGTCGATTCCGTTCACTATCGGTAATTCGACTCGGGGTGTCTTAAATCTTTACAGCCGAAGCGATGCAGGCTTTGGAGCCGGTGATGAAATTCAAGCCTCACACATTGTTAAACTCTCTACCCTGGCGCTTGAGAATCTTAAGCAATACCGCAGAGAACATCACATCGCAGAAACCCTCCAAAGAAGTCACTTTCCGCGCATCGAGACGGAATTTGAAGGCTGGGAAGTAGCCCACCGCTATAGAGTCAGCATGGAAGAAGCACTACTTGGCGGAGACTTCTACGACATGTTTCCGGTTTCGGGTGGACGTCACGCTTTTGTCGTTGCCGACGTTTCCGGAAAAGGAATAGAGGCGGCAGCCCAAACAGCGATGGTAAAATATACCCTGCGTAGCTACGCTTTGGAAGATCCTGACCCTGGCGCTGTGCTAGAAAAAACACATCACGCTTTCTGTTCTTATATGGGTAGCGAACACTTTGTCACTATTTTCTATGGCGTTATTGACCCCTCAGTCAAAACAATTTCTTATTGTTCAGCCGGCCATCCTCCAGCGCTTTTTTTCGCAGCGAAAGCAGATAAGGTCACTAGATTACAGGAAGTTTTTATGCCGGTTGGAGCTTGGCACGACGATGTCGAGTACAATACGAATTTGATTCCGTTCGATCCCGGAGACACGCTGTTAGTCTACACTGACGGATTACCTGACTGCCGGGAAATGGGCCACAAGGACGGCGCTTTTTTTGGAGACGATAATTTGCTAAAATTATTTGGTAGCCTA
>JAUWRD010000151.1 GCA_030610765.1 Actinomycetes bacterium | reverse complement strand
AGCCGGACGAGGAGCTTTTGACTAAGATGGGCGTTCCTGGTGAAAAAAACGTCACTCTT
The DNA here is from genome assembly GCA_030610765.1 of Actinomycetes bacterium. Classification (GTDB taxonomy): domain Bacteria; phylum Actinomycetota; class Aquicultoria; order CAJVYJ01; family JAUVQD01; genus JAUVQD01. The sequence continues at coordinate 3,262 of JAUWRD010000151.1, read as the reverse complement.
TATCATCCGGGCGGTTGTCCATTATGCAATGACACCGGCTATAAGGGCAGAGTTGGCCTCTATGAGGTAATGGTTGTGAGTGAGCAGATCCAGCAGCTCACGGTTGAACACGCGACCTCTGACGAAATCAAGAAAGCCGCGGTCGAAGAAGGTATGAGGACTTTGCGTGAAGATGGCATAGCAAAAGTCCTAAAAGGGTTAACATCCTTTGAAGAGATTCTCCGCGTGGTGGTTTGATCTTTATTTTGACAGTTTTCCTTAACGTCGAAGCAAAACTAACCGATAACAAAAAAGAGGATAGCGAGGTCTAAAAGTGCATGACATAAACGAGCTACTAATTGAAGTTCTCGAAAAAGAAGCGTCCGATCTTCACATAACAGCGGGCGTGCCGCCGACAATTAGGATAGACGGCGTGCTTCATCAACTTGATTATCCAAAGCTACTGCCTAAGGATACCCAGGAACTTATCTATAGCGCTCTAACCCAAGAGCAACGGGAGCAGGTAGAGCGTAAGAAAGAATTTGATATGTCTTATTCGGTTCCCGGTCGGTCTAGGTTTCGGGTCAACGTCTATTTTCAACGCAATAGTTTGGCGGCTGCGTTTAGATTGATTCCCATGCAGATACGCGGTCTTTCAGAACTTGGTTTACCGTCTACTTTGGAGCAGATAGTCAAAAAGCCGAGGGGTTTTGTGATAGTGACAGGCCCAACCGGTTGCGGAAAGTCAACGACGTTGGCCGCGATGATAGATCAGATAAACACTTCCCGAGCAGTTCATATAATGACAATTGAAGATCCGATCGAGTATCTTCACATGCATAAGAAAGCGATTGTCAATCAAAGGGAAATTGGGGCTGACACTGATTCTTTCGGGAATGCGCTCAAATATGTTTTGCGTCAAGATCCGGATGTAATACTCGTCGGCGAGATGCGAGATATAGAAACAATCGCGACGGCGCTGACGGCAGCCGAGACCGGGCATTTGGTCTTCGCGACCCTACACACCCAGGACGCACCGCAGACAATTAATCGGATAATCGACGTTTTCCCGCCGCACCAACAACATCAAGTTCGCTTGCAGTTGGCGTCTAGTCTTCAGTGTGTTGTCTCGCAGCAACTACTACCGTCTATTGAATCCAGCGGTCGAGTTGTGGCAAGCGAGCTATTGATACCGACACCAGGAATCAGAAATATGATACGTGAGGCAAAAACCCACCAAATAAGTAACGCGATGCAAACCGGCCAAAAATATGGCATGCAAACGATGGACAACTCATTGGCAACGCTCTACCGCAAGGGCAAGATCAGCTTAGATGTCGCTCTATCTCAAGCTGTCGACCCTCAGGAAGTAAAACAGTTGCTGGGTAGAGTCGGGTATGGCCAGTAATAAAGGAGGAGACTTCTCTTGTCACTAAGTTACGCATATAAAGTAAAAGATAGGTCCGGCCAACTGGTCGACGGTGTTATGGACGCTGATAATGTCGCCGCAGTCGTTGCTAAATTGCGGCAGATGGGATACACGGTCATAAACATCCAGGAGAAAATTAAAAGCCAAAAGAGCAAGGGCATTGCATTGTTCAAGAAAAAAGTGAAATCAAAGGATATCACTGTTTTTAGTCGTCAGTTTGCTACTATGATCAATTCTGGTCTTTCTCTCACTAAGTCACTGAATATTTTGGCTGAGCAAACCGGAAACCCTGCATTGGCTGAAGTCATTAGTTCACTCCAAAAAGATGTTGAGGCCGGGCAGGCTCTATCAGAAGCGATGATAAGACATCCACAGGTTTTTTCATCTCTTTTTGTAAATATGGTCAGAGCCGGTGAGACTGGTGGTGTTCTTGATGAGGTTTTGTTAAGAGTCGCGGAGCATTACGAGAAAGATATGGCTCTTAAGGCAAAGATAAAATCGGCCATGGCTTACCCGATAATTATGTTCATAATGTCGATGCTTATAGTTTTTGCAATGATTACTTTTATCGTGCCGGTCTTTGTCAATATGTTTTCGACGCTTGGCGGAGAATTACCACTGCCGACAAAGATGTTGGTCGTTATGAGCGACGGGATCAGAAGGTTTTGGTATTTGCTGATTCTCGCGGTCCTTGGCTTGAGGTTCGCAATTAAAAACTATAAAAAAACACCGCAAGGAAAGTTCTTTTTTGATCGACTTAAATTGAAGCTGCCGGTTTTTGGCGAGCTCAATACCAAATTGGCAGTTGCCAGGTTTACGAGGACATTTGGTACGCTGGTGGCTAGTGGAGTCCCTATACTTCAAGGCCTTGAGATAGTTTCTGAGGCGGCAAATAACGAGGTTATTTCTAGATCAGTGAAAGAAGCGCGCGCCAGCATTAAGGAAGGCGAGACAATCGCCAAACCGCTGGGCAACAGCAAGATATTTCCGCCGATGGTCGTTCAAATGATTTCAGTCGGCGAAGAAACCGGCGCTCTTGACGCCATGCTCACAAAAATAGCTGACTTTTATGATCAGGAAGTAGCCGCAATGGTGGAATCACTCACGTCGTTAATCGAGCCGTTAATGATCGCGGCTATGGGAGTAATTATCGGCGGCATCATTATATCGCTCTATTTGCCGATGTTTAAGCTGATCACGCTCATCCAATAAAATCAGGAACGTCCCCTTAAATTATAGCATTCGCTCTCTTTCTAAAAGATTTTGCTAAAGCCCGGAGAGGTTTAGGCCGAATAATAAATTAAGATTCGGCAAGTTGATGTACTTGGGCCAAAGAGGCTATAGCGTAAATATCTAAAAACGCATTCTTCTTTAAAAAAGTCGCTTAGGAAAAAGTACCGCAATTGTCGGAAATAAAATCCGACAAGGAGGTGACTGACATGATTCAGAACGAAAAAGGTTTTACACTAATCGAACTCATGGTCGTAGTCCTAATCATAGGTATACTTGTAGCAATCGCAATACCAGTCTTCAGTAACACTGCAACAACTGCGAGGTTGAGAGCTTGTGAGGCTAACCTGAGGACGATTGATGGCTCCATTTCACAGTATCAAGCCGAGTTCAATAGTGATCCGGCGGATGTTGCTGCACTGGTAACTGCACAGTTCTTGAGGTCCAGCCCACAGTGCCCGCATACGAACGCCGCTGATTATACGGTCGACGCCGGCACAGACAGGGCCGTATGTACACAAGGTCATACGATTCAGTAAAGTAAAGTAAAGAAAATAACGAAACGAAAAGACGACCCCGCAAGGGTCGTCTTTTTTGTAGGGGACGTTGGTTGCGTTTGTTGCG
>JAUWRD010000190.1 GCA_030610765.1 Actinomycetes bacterium | reverse complement strand
CCCGTCGCTCCCGCCAGAGGATTCCGGAGGCGCGCTTACTGCGTTAGCCTGCGGGATCTTTTCATGTCACGTGCCGACATGCACGCTCCACTCAAATTCCCTTGCCTCCCTTGTATTCGCTGCCTCAGGAATCCACTGGTTTTTTCCCAAGGGTCTCTCGTTAGGAGATGGGAGCAGGCCGCAGGTATCTTTGATTTTCCTCAACAAGTCCTAATAAAGGCTGCTGAAGCTGATCGGCTTGTTGGTAAGCTTGACGGTGTCACTCATACGCTACCGGATGTAGACTTTTTTCTATACATGTTTGTTAGCAAAGACGCAACTTCTTCAGCACAGATAGAGGGCACAAAAGCAACGTTGGTCGATGCTCTTGAAATGGATGCAGGGATCGCTACAAAACAAACCGACGCAAGTGATATTTTGCATTATATTAAGGCTCTCAACTACGGTACGGAACGACTCCAAAAGTTTCCACTTTCACTTCGTCTCATTCGTGAAATCCATTCCCAACTTATGACAGGTGCAAGAACTTCTCATTTTGCTGATCCTGGTGAGTTTCGTCGCTCACAAAATTGGGTTGGAGGAACTTCACCATCAAATACCTGGTTTGTTCCCCCAACCGTGGATGAAATGAAAAAAGCTTTAAATGATTTTGAGAAATTCTTGCAGGCTGACCTACAAACGACGCCTCTTTTACATATCGCACTTATGCATGCTCAATTTGAAACAATCCACCCTTTTCTTGACGGAAATGGCAGGACCGGTAGGCTCTTAATTACTATGTTGTTATGTCACTGGAAACTCCTTGAAAGACCAGTATTGTTTTTATCCTCCTTCTTCAAGAAGCACCAAAAAGTCTATTACAGCAAGTTGCATGGTTATCATGAGGGCGAGGTTGAAGAATGGGTTAGCTTCTTACTTGATGGAGTTATTGATACCGCTAAGGAGGCAATTAGTATTTCCAAGCAAATAACAAAACTACGTGAGGATGACATGGCAAGAATACAATCTCTTGCTAAAAGAGAATCGAGAAGTGGAGTTCTAATACTGAGAAAACTTTTTGCTAGTCCACTTGTCAGTACAAGAAATATCATGGAATGGACAGGTTTTTCTCGTGCTGGTGCTCAAAAAGCAATTGACCGATTTGTCAAACTAGAGATTCTTCAAGCAAGAGACGAAAAAGAAAAATATGATCGCTCATATATTTATGGCAAATATATCAATATCTTTATAAGCTAGGAGCCGCCAGGGGTGACATTCTTACAAACCTACTATTATCGATCACTAATCTATCTCGCCCATCTTTCCGGCACAATGACTTGCCTTTGTTTCATGCCCGAGCGATCAGATCAGGAATCTTTGTTGGCTCTTGCGCTCCAACATCTTTAACAATTTGGACTAATCTGCGCTCGCCTAGTAGCTCTTTGCCCCGCCTGGCCTCGGTCAATCCGTCAGTGTACAAGACAAGGACATCTCCATCTCGGATCGTCACTGAGTTTTCGCGAAACTTCATGTCCGAAAATACGCCAATAATTGGATTCCTGGATTCAAGAATGCTAGTTTTTCCACTTCGCCTTCTGAGAATGCCAGGCGGATGTCCGGCGCTACAATAAGCGAAAACACCTGAGCGTTTGTCTAATACGCCAAAACAAACTGACACGAAAACTGATCGTGCTGAATTTTTTTCCACGACCTTGTTTGCCAAATACATAACTTCACCAGGAGAATGATGCTGATATGCGTATGCCTTTATCGTATTTTTTGCAATGGACGTAAATGTGGATGCTGTCAGACCTTTTCCCGCCACGTCTCCGATAGTAACACCTACCTTCTCGTGCTCCATCTCAAAAAGATCATAGAAGTCGCCGCCCACCCTGCCAGTATCCATCAGGCATGATACTGGCTGCTGGCCTGGCCTCACTTCTTTACGGGCGAATAAGGGCGCGTTTTTCATACAGATCGATCTTTACCGCCGCGCTAGTTCTATGGGCGCTGTCCCTGACCGCCATCGGTTTGTCTCCGACTATCTTTGTCTACAGCCTGGCCGTTGCCGAATCGTCTCCTATCTTGGCGCAGCTCTCTTTCTCGGCCAATTCGCGTCGCCGGTCGTGCTTGGACTGACTGCCGCAATATTCGGGGTTAATACCATGTTCTTAATTACCGGGGGATTCTGTGGCGCTCTGCTCTTGACCTTGGCAACGCGAGCGCGGGCAGTGGATTAGCTGAGCTTGCCTAAGGATTCTTTAATGTCTACGCCTTGACCTAAAACCGGCAAGAAAATATCGCCGACGCTTTCGATCCTTTTTAAGGTACTTTTTATCGTAAATC
>JAUWRD010000150.1 GCA_030610765.1 Actinomycetes bacterium | reverse complement strand
TTTCCTTTTGTGTTATCCTAGTCAACGATTATAAGCATTTAAATTCTACAACCTCCGGGGATGTATTGAAAATGAGCGATGGAGAAAAAATGTCGGCTGGACTAGGGTCAAAAGAGCAAGTAAGGCGTAAGAGACTTGATTCATACTGGGATAATGATCTTAAGTTAGTTTTCGAAGATATCGCTGAAAACTATGACAGCGCTAATGACTTTTTTAGTTTTGGTATCTGGACAAGACTTCGGAGAAAGTTTGTTGCTTGGGCAAATATCTCTCGTAACTCAAAAGTTCTGGACGTTTGCGCAGGTACGAATGCAGTCGGAATTGATCTTTTAAAAAGAGACTCAACACTGGAAGTGACGGCTATTGATAGGTCTGCGGAAATGCAGCAAGTCGGTGGTGAGAGGGCGGTGAAAGCCGGGTTCAGTATTAAGAGTATTATTAAAGATGTACACGAGCTCCCGTTTGAAGATAGCTCTTTTGATGCTGTGACCTTGGAGAACGCAACTCGTCATCTTGAAGTTTTGAAAGTTTTTAAAGAAGTATATAGAGTGCTCAGACCGGGAGGGCATTTTTACCATCACGACCTTGTTAAACCACAAAATCCCGTTATCTCGCTCTTATATAATGGATACTTAAGAGTAATGGTTCCGCTAACTACGGTGATATTCTTTCGAGCAAAGAAATTCTTAGGCCTTCGAGGAAAAGCTCTCGGGCTGTCCAGCTATTTCATAGAAGCCATAAATATTTTTTATACGCCAAAAGAATTGAGCGAAATTCTCGAGGAAGCCGGGTTTCGGGATGTCAAAGTCAAAACTTTAATGGCTGGCACGGTTGCCTTTCACGGCGCCAAGAAATAGACTTCTCTTTAGACCTCAACATCAATTGACATTACGGTCGCTAATAACTACTATCAGTTTTTGTCTACAACCATTTAATTGGGGGAGTGCCCGAGTGGCCAATGGGAGCGGGCTGTAAACCCGTCGGCTTAGCCTACGTAGGTTCAAATCCTGCCTCCCCCACAAAAAAATATCCTCGTGGGCACCTGTGGCGTCAGACCGCGGTGTCTCTTCGGCTCACGTACCCACAAGTAAGCTCGCCTTGAGCCCCCTTGTCCTCCTTGCATTTGCACCACGAGGAGTAATTTTGTCTTTGAATTGGGGTCAGGTCTTGCAATGACACATTTTATCGCGTGAGCTTGTCTTACATCGTCTTTCAAGGCTCCCAAATGGAAGCCCAATTTAATTGCTATGTGCTTTTAGTTTTTGATGTAGCCGACACCTGCACCAGTTTTTGATTTTTTCTGAAAAAATTCGGCGAAAACGGGAAAAACATACTGGTCTCTTTGGCCTGATTTCAAGATCTTATTTAAAACGTCAAAGGTAGTCGTCAGCGTGTCGGGCCAGCAGTCAGGGGGGTTAATCGTGAGGAAGCAAAAAATATTGGTAACGGGAGCGGCAGGTTTTATTGGAGGCAACCTCTGCGAGCGTTTGATCGGCGAGGGCTATAGGGTAGTTGGCCTCGACAATTTATCGGTCGGCACACTGGAAAATGTCAGACCAGAAGTCGATTTTCATGCCGTTGATATCAGGCGCAAGAATATCTCGTGGTTTTTTCGTGACGTGGATGCGGTTTTTCATCTGGCCGCAAAGAACTGTTTGCCTGATTGTCTCGCTAGTCCTCATGAGATGTGTGATATCAATATTAACGGAACCGTAAATGTTCTTGAAGCCTCTAAAGCCCATGGAGTCAAGAAGTTTGTTTACGCAGACAGCTCAGCAGTCTACGAGGATTTGGACGATTTTCCTTCACGAGTCGAGAAGGTAGCGCCTCGTGGCGCTTATGCGATTAGTAAGCATTCAGGCGCGATGTTTGCTAAGATGTATGAGACCTTTTTTGGCATAAATGTTACCATCCTCCGCTACTTTAATGTCTACGGGCCGGCCCAAGATTACCGCCGCGTTACTTCGCCGGTCGTAGGTGCGTTTATTATGAAGATGTTGAGCGGGGAGAATCCCACGATTTATGGTGACGGAAACAAGCGTCGCGATTTTGTGCATATCGATGACGTCAACGATTTCCACCTGTTGACTTTGAAAGACCGTCGATCCGATGGGCGAGTTTTCAATATTGGTTCGGGGGCTAATTATTCGATTAGCGAGATATATGACCTGGTAGTAGATCTTCTAGGGCTTGAGATGCCTCCAAAACCCATATATCAAGAAGAGTTGTCGAGAGAAGCCGAAGTTACTTTGGTCGACATTTCGGAAACGCTTGAGCTGGGCTGGAAACCTAAAACTGAAATAACTGACGGCATCAGGGATTCGGTCGAATACTTGCGTCATGTAATGGATAAGGATAGAAATTTGCTAGCGGAAGACTTCGGGGCTATCTAGAGGATTTGTCAGGCGCCAGCAAGACGCTCTACCGGGGCATCCATGTTGTCTATCTTTTCAACTGGTTTATAGGAGATTTCATCATTCCTTGGAATACAACCTTGATAACTAATATCTCGTAAAATACAATAGTCTCTGCGCCCGCATAGCTCAGACGGTAGAGCACATCCATGGTAAGGATGGGGTCATCGGTTCAATTCCGATTGCGGGCTCAACTAGCAGGCAGATATATTAATAAGGAAAATTCCCTTCGGTTTGCTGTCTTGCAGGACAGACCGAAATGGATATTTAATTCATTATCAAATGAAAAATTAGCAACTCACTCTGTTCGGCTCAGACGCATTGCAATCCATCCTAGGCCCTTCAAGCGTGGATACAGGCTGACAATCATGCAGTTTATCAAAACCAAGCGCTACCAGCAATTAAAGCGAGCGATAAATAGAATTAGTTTGTGGGTCCAGTTTGTAGTTGTTCCTATGGTCGGACTTTTGGTAATATATCCACGCTATGCAGTAAATAGAATCATGTTTTTGGCGGTGTAGCTCAGTCTGGTTAGAGCACTCGGTTCATACCCGTGTTGTCGTTGGTTCAACTCCAACCACCGCTACTGCCCTTGAGCTGGGAGTTTGGTGAAACATTAGCGCCCCGCTCTTGGATAAAAGTGGGTTCAGCTAAGGTTCTGCTAAGGTAATTTTCTCCAAAGATGGTTTCATCGAGCCTTTTTCCGGCTCCACAATCGACTTCCGGCATTAGGTGGCCGTATCGATCCCAGGTGATTTGAGCACTGGCATGCCCAAGCTGACATTGGATGTACTTAATGTTTTCGCCTTGGTGAATCAAGATACTGGCGAAGGTGTGTCTCAGTTCGTGGAACCTGATTTCCCGAAGGCCTGCGCGCCTCAGAGCTGGCTTGAATTCACGCACAGTAACATTGTGGC
>JAUWRD010000128.1 GCA_030610765.1 Actinomycetes bacterium | reverse complement strand
GTCTAGCTGCGCTGGCGTTTGTCGTAACGCATCTATCAGCTGCCGCGGGGATGCTTGGATGGGTAATTACAGAATGGTGGAAGAGCGGAAAGCCAACAGCTCTAGGTGCCGCCAGTGGCGCCGTCGCCGGGTTGGTAGCTGCCACGCCGGCCGCTGGTTTTATCGGTCCGATCTCGGCGCTGGGCCTCGGGTTCGTAGCCGGCGCGGTTTGCTTCGTCGCTGTATCGCTTAAGTGGCGGCTCGGATATGATGACGCCCTCGATGTTGTCGGAGTCCACCTCGTCGGCGGCACTCTCGGCGCGCTGGCCACCGGTCTTCTGGCGACGAAAGCCGTAAACAGCCTTGGTGACAATGGCGCCTTTTTCGGCAACGTCGGGCTCTTGGGGACGCAAGCAATATCTGTAGTTGCGACAATAGCCTACGCGTTTGTTGTAACCGTGATTTTGTTAAAGGTTATTGATGCCATAATGGGTCTGAGGGTTTCCGAGGACGATGAGAAAACTGGGTTGGATCTATCTCAACATAGTGAAGCCGGCTACGCTCTACACGAATAGGAGAGTGCACCGTGAAAAAAATCGAAGCTATCATAAAGCCGTTTAAGTTAGAAGATGTTAAGAACGCGCTCAACCAGATAGACATCAAGGGTTTGACTGTTTCCGAGGTCCGCGGATTTGGTCGCCAAAAGGGACACAAAGAAATTTACCGTGGAGCCGAATACGAGGTTGATTTCATCTCCAAAGTAAAAGTTGAGATCATGGTTCTGGATGATGCCGTGGATGAAGTCATCTTGACTATCCAAGAGGCTGCATTTACGGGAGAGATTGGCGATGGGAAGATATTTATACTGCCCGCCGAAGGCGCGGTCCGAATCCGCACAGGTGAGAGAGATAAAGACGCTCTCTAGGGCAGAAGAAGTCGATTTATTAGTAGCTGAAGCTCTAAGCAAGGCTACCGGAAGTTTAGACCTGGGTGAAACCAAGTGGGTCGTTTTGGCGGTAGGCGGTTACGGGCGGCAGCAGCTTGCGCCTTTCTCAGATATTGATCTGGCCGTCATACACGCGGGGCTTCAACCAGCGGACGTCAAGAACCTGGTTCAAAAACTATTTTATCCGCTCTGGGACGCAAAACTGTCTCTGGGGCATACGGTTAAGAGTTTAAAGGAATCGGTTGCCTTTGGTCGAGAGGATTTTCACTGGTTGACCGCAAGCTTAGACGCGCGTTTTCTTGGCGGTGACACGAAGTTTTTTAACACTTTTACAAAATGCATGGTCGATGTGGCCGGTCGCAAAAACGGACACCCGTTTTTAAAAGATCTAATTACTTCCTCCCGCGAGCGATGGCGGCGCTTTGGTTATGCCGGCAGACTTCGCGAGCCGGAACTAAAAGAAGCCCACGGGGGCTTAAGAGATATTCATGCCATCCGTTGGGGCGTCGGGGTTATTTGCAGAGGCTCAGAGAGATCGGTCACAGGTCTTGAAGATGCAGTCCGGCTCGGACTTATTTCACCTGAAGATGTAGTAGATCTTGAGAAAGCTGAAGATTTCTTGTTGCAAGTACGGTCTTTCTTGCATGAATCGGCCGGCAGGGGGCTGGATCGTTTGACTTTTCGTTTCCAGGACGCGGTCGCCGAGAAGTTTTTCCCGGAGAAAAAAGATGCTCTCATACTATTAGGTCGCCTCTTATACAAATCGACACGCGACGTTACTCGAATTACGTCAAGTTTTTTCGAAGAAGCGGGAACCAGGTTTTTGAAGAGAAGCGCGGTTTTCAGAAGGGGCGAGAACCGGCCGGAAGCCCTGCGCGAGCAGCTCACGTTTGATTCACTTCTTGGGATTCTCAGACAGGGTCGATGGTCCTTACCAAAGCTTGAATACCTTGGATATAAAGGTGACTTGGAATCTCTGATACCCGGATGGAGGAATATTACGGGCCTAGCATCCGCGGATGCCAATCACATGCGCCCGGTCGACACTCATTCTTTCTATACAGTTGTTGAGATGGTTGATATGGCCGAAGAAAAAGGCGAGTCTGTTGAAAGATCGATGGCATCAAAGATATATAAAGAGATCGTTCATCCTGATTGGCTGCTTCTCGCTGGCTTACTCCATGATATTGGGAAAGGACACACTGGCTCTCACAGCTCAGCTGGGGCAGATTTGGTTGCCGGGATTCTGAAGTCCGGCGGAGTAGAGCAACATGCCGGAGAAACAATTTCGTTTTTAGTCAAGCACCATTTGATCCTCAGTCATATCGCCACACGCCGTGATCTAAACGACGATCGGATTATAGATGGATTGGCCTCTTTGGTTGGCGATGGAGACCGCCTCAGAATGCTCTTTTTGCTAACGATTGCCGATGCGCGGGCCACCGGACCAAATGTCTGGAATAATTGGAAGTCGTCATTAGTGCAGGAACTATTCTTGAAAACTCTGGCCAGACTGGATGGCGAAATTAGTTCTGATAATTCTATACAGGTTATCTATCAGGAAAAGCATTTTGATCTGCTCGGTGGTGACGAGGAAGTGGAAATCATGTTTTGGGCGGAAAAGGGTGATATGGGTGAGATTGCTATCGTCGCACCCGATCGACCGGGATTGTTCAATCGAATAGCCGGAGTTTTATCTCTCAATCATCTTAATGTTCTGGCATCAAGAATCTACACAACGGATGATGAAAGGGCGCTGGAAGTATTTAAAGTAGCGGCAGTTTTTGAACCCCTAATTTCTCGCAAAACAATTGACCATATCCGAAAGGATCTTAACAATTCAATATCGGGACACATGGCCCTCTCTTATCGAATGGATAAACTTTCGCATCGGTATAAAAAGAATAGTGAGGGCCCCCCTTTGCTGACTCGCGTGGTAATTGAAAACGGTGCCTCTGATGAGTATACGATTGTGGAGGTTCATGCTATGGATGAAATGGGTCTTCTCTATAAGATAACGAACGCGTTATTTGAACTAAATCTAGATATTCACATGGCCAAGATATCTACTTTTGGCAACGAGGCGATTGACGTCTTTTACGTTTCAGACCTAACGGGTCGCAAGATCACGAGCGAAGAAAGCTTGGGTGAGATTGAAAAGAATATTTTGTTTGCCCTCTCGGATTAATATCAAAAAAACTAATAATCGCGAATTGAGTTTGTAGCTCCAATCCTCTGAAATATCTGAAGGTTCTATTAATCATAAAGTTAGATTTACCCCTTAGACATACGCATATACATCGGGAGCGCTGAATGTTGAATATCCTGATTTGAGCATGTTTGGAAAAACCGTGGTTTTAAGATGTTTGGAGAGCAAAAAACCACTGTAAAACTGACCAGTGGCTTAAGAAATCAAAATCTAAACTGCGAAATAGACCGGTCTTGAAGACAAATTCTTGATTCAATTGTTCCGTGAAGTTAACAAGATTACCGATCTTACTGAAGCCCTCTTGGCTATGAGGATAGGTTGTGCATCCCTTCTCTTCTGTCCACTCTTCCCACGGGAGAAATAGCCGGCAGCCCAGAGGTCTTCCCTCATAACTACGGCAGGTCTTGAGTCTGGTTCTCATCGGGCAGGACATATGGCCGTAATCAATTACGGGAATCTTGTCGTTTTTTGCTATGTGAAGCATATAGCCAATCTCTACTGCGAAGACCTCGAGATGACGGTTTTCCTGATGGCAACATGAACCGCATTTTCGGCACTGCTCATGTGCGCCATCTAAGGAATTAACGAGTTCATAAGTTTGGTACAGTTGTTTATAAAATGCGAGACAATCACTATCTTGAGCTGCCGTCGCGATAAGTTCGGCCGCGTTGGTTTCGGTTGCCCCTGTTCGTTCTACGCTTGAGATAAGTTTCACAAAACACCCTGTACATACATGCCGAATGAGATTATTTTCACAAGGCTAACCGAAAAAAAGTAAAGGAACTTGTTTAATTGATAAGCGAACTAACCATTGTGAATGCTATCACATATATGGTGGCAGGGCAATCAAGCGCGGTTGCCCCTTCATCAAATTGGCCTCGTATGCTAGTCTTTTAAAAAATGCCCACCCTCAATTGGTGATTAGTATGCCTAAAAAACAAATAAAGCTTTCTATGTGCATGATCGCTCGAGACGAAGAGGAATCAATTGGGCGCTGTCTGGCCAGTGTCAAATCCGTAGCTGACGAGATAATTGTTGTTGATACCGGCTCAAAAGATAAGACAGTTAAGATAGCGCGTGAGCACGGGGCGCAAATCATTGATTTTCCCTGGATAGATGATTTCAGCGCTGCGCGTAATGCCGGGCTGGAGAAAGCTCAAGGCGAGTGGATTCTTTTTTTAGATGCCGACGAGGAACTGGTTGCAGAGGATATTCCCAAGCTGCGCGAGGCACTTAATCAAGAAGCTTTCCCGGCTCATTT
>JAUWRD010000016.1 GCA_030610765.1 Actinomycetes bacterium | reverse complement strand
GTGGTCGCGCTTGTCGCGGCCGTCGTGACGATTGTAGTCAAAGAAAGTCTTTACCAATATGTTTCCTTCATGGGTCGTAAATATAAAAGTTCGCTCCTTTTGGCTAGTGCTGCTGATCATCGTAAGGACGCATTAACGTCTGTGGCCACTTTAATCGGTATAGCCGGCGCCAGAAGCGGCTATCCGTTATTGGATCCGTTAGCGGCGGCCGTTGTCTCAATCGCCATATTCAAGCTTAGCTACAATACAGCGACAAGAGCCACTCAAGAGCTTATGGATCGTATTCCCGAAGACGCGACAATGGAAAGTATTCGTGAAATATCTGAGGATTGCGAAGGTGTTGAGCATGCTTCTGCGAGAGCCAGAAGTCTCGGACCGGATATTTTTGTCGAGATCAAGATTGATATAGATCCCACCTTGACCGTTTCAGAAGGTCATGAAATCGCGAAAAGAGTAAAGACGAGTATTATTGCGGAAGTTGAAGGTACAACCGATGTTATGGTCCATGTAAATCCACATTATGATTAAGAATTGTTATTTGTATGAAAGTTAATTTAGGCGGTGCTTTATGACTAAGCTCATGATTTCGGTTATTGGGGCTTCAAAAGCGACACCCCGGGAATTTCGGCTGGCCGAGCAGACGGGCAAAGCGATAGCTGATGCTGACTGTGTTCTGGTCTGTGGTGGGCTCTCTGGCGTCATGGAGGGTGCCGCCAAGGGATCAACTGAAGCCGGAGGGTTTAGCGTCGGCATTTTACCGCAGAGCGATAAGAGTCAAGCTAATCCCCATCTCAGCATTGCTTTGCCCACCGGCCTCGGGCACATGCGGAACTATCTTGTGGCTTCGGCCGCCGATGGTGTTATTGCCATTGGTGGCGCGGCTGGGACTTTAAGTGAAATCGGTATGGCCTTGACGCTTGGACGTCCATTAGTTTTGCTTGAGTCACTTGATGTCGACGCGACCGGTCTGAACGGCGCGGGTACCTTTCGAGCGGCAGCGCCAAATGAGGCTGTCAAATTATTGCTTGGGATACTTAGAAAAAAATAATTAAACTATGTTCGTATCTTGTTGTCCAAGGACGTCAGTAGTCTGGAGCCACATTCTTGCTTCTTCGTTACTCTCATGAAGAGCAAACAATTTGTCAAAACCGGTTAGCCTTAGAAGTTTTTTGATCTGAGGTTGGGGGCTCACCAAAGTTATGTCTTGGTTTTTGTTCTTCAGTTTTTCACGTAGTCTGAGAAGAACCTGCAGACCGGACGAGTCCATGAAATCCAATTTTTCCAGATTCAAGATCAGGGAGCGTGAACCTTTCTGACTGCTCTGCCATATCTGAGAAAACATCCAGGGGGCGCTATTTAAATCTACTTCACCGACGATGTCGAGAATTGAAACCGCTTCAGATTCCGAATTTACGAACAGAGAACAGTTTGCTGACGCTGATTTTGATAAGAGTGGTTTATCGTAGCTCGTATTGTCGATAGCTAGCTTCTCCCTCGGTTTACGGTCGCTTCTTTCGGAAGTACTTTCTTGATCTACGCCACACTCTAGCGCTTTCTCTCTTGGAAACACTTGTTTTCTGCTCTATACTTGCTTTCATATATTCTTATCGCTTTTTGTGTTCTCTCAAACATGCCGAGGTCAGAGAATGATAAAAACGTTAACGGCCATCAAAATAACCGAGTCTTTGTGTCAGCGCTGCTACGAATGCGTGCGCAAATGTCCGGCAAAAGCCATCAAAATAACAGAATCAGACTTAAGCATATCAAGCGATAGGTGTATCGCATGCGGAGCCTGTACTTTGACATGCGCTAAAGGCGTGTTTAGTTCGGAAAATAGCGCCGGGCAGATCAGAGATCTTTTGGCCAGCAAGCCTGTGGTCGCAGTGTTGGCGCCGGAAATAGACGCAGTCTTTCCAGGCATTAATAGGGCCCAGCTCGTCTCCGCCCTGAAAGACCTGGGCTTTTTCACCGTGGAAGAGCTTGTTATCGCGGAAGAAATGGTGGCTTTGGCATATACCGAGCTTCTTTCTCGCGATCGCAATGGACCGATAATACGATCGACGTGTCCTGCGGTCGTAAACTACATTGAAATATTCCATCCAGACATGATAGAAAACTTAGCTCCGATCGCTAGCCCGATGATCGTGCAAGGGCGTTTGGTGAAAAAGCTATATGATAAAGAACCCGCAGTTGTTTTTATCGGACCATGTATCGCCAAGAAGGCTGAAATTGAAAAAGATGATAGCGGCGCAATCGACTATATTTTGACGTTTGACCAAATGATGGACATGTTGCGAGAGGCTTCAATAGATCCGGCGGTTTATCCGAGCGAAGAAGATGAACGTCTGGTTTTGAATAGGAGCTTTTCGACTCCGGGTGGTTTTCCGATCAGCTTATTAAAAGACAGCAAGATCAATGATTTACTGATATCGAGAAGCGTTGTGGCCACAGAACAACTATTGTCAGAATCTGACGATCGTCTGCACGACCGGGTTTTTCTTGATTTGTTGAGCTGCCGGGGTTGTATAGACGGGCCCGCGTTTGGTCGTGGAAACCGCCTTTCTCGCATGACCGCATTAGGGGACCAACAGGTTAGACCTCAAGCGAAGACTGTCTTCAATGATCTGGCACCACTGCCTGATCTTGATTTGACCCAGAACTTTAGCAGTCGACCCCTAAGTGAGAAAATTCCAACTTTTGATGATTTGGAAAAAGAGATGTCAGAAGCTGGTTTGTCCGATGATTTGCGACACCTTAACTGTGGTCTATGTGGTTATGAAACGTGCGCTGGCCAAGCTCGCGCGGTTATCGTGGGTCAATCTGACTGGTCTGCTTGCTTTCCGAACCAGAGACAGATTGCCGAAGAAACGATAACTCACCTAAAGGAAGTGACAAATACGGATGGATTAACCAATCTTGTTAACCATCGCGGCTTTATAGAGTCTTTATCGAACGAATACCATCGTTTTGTCCGGTACAAAAAAGACCTATCAATAATAATGATAGATGTTGATGGTTTCAAACAGATCAACGATACCCACGGGCATGTACAGGGCGACCGGGTCCTAAAGTTGCTGGCTCAAATACTGATCCAAAACATTAGAGAGACCGATATTACCGCTCGCTATGGCGGAGATGAATTTGCCATCATTTTACCGGAAATCAGCAAAGACGAGGCCGTTGTCGTAGCTGAAAAACTGCGGGCAAAAGCATCAGACGCGCTTTTCTGGCTGGGCGGAGACATTAAAGAGCGAGTAACTTTGAGTCTCGGGGTTTGTTCAGCAAGTGAAAGCGATGCAGACTCGGTAAGTTTTCTGAATCGAGCCGATGAAGCCCTATATAAAGCTAAACGAGCCGGTCGGAATCAGACAGTTATTGGTGACTAGATCACAGATATTCTGGAAATAGTTGTCGGTTTCTTGGCGGGCTATTTTTCCGCTCATCTTGGTATTGGCGGTGCGCTGGTCACAGCTCCGGCAATCAGGCTTATATTTTTAGAACCAGCTTTTATTGCGGTTGGAACTCCTTTAGTGGTCAATATCCCAACGGCCTTCGTTGGCGCATCATCGTATTACCGCAGGGGGTTCGTCGCTACAAGGCTTGTAGCTCCGCTGGCTTTGTCAGGAATGATCGGCGCTATCGGCGGCGCTTCACTTACAAGATTTGTGAGCGGAGATATCATTTTGCTAACGACCTCCGTGGTGATTTTTGCGCTCAGTATGCGATTTCTTTTTAGTCGTCAAAAAACCGAGCGCACCCCGGCAGAAATAAGTTATCCGACTTTAGCGGTTTCAGGACTCGGGATAGGTTTTGTGTCGGGTTTCCTGGGGCTGGGCGGCGGGTTTTTGTTGGTCCCGTTCTTGACGCTAGTTGGCGGTTTAGATATGAAAACTACTTTTGGTACTTCACTGGCTGTTGTCGCTCCAATTGCGATTCCAGGCGCACTCGTTCACTTTTTGCTTGGCCATGTCGATCTTTCCTTAGCCGCATTTCTAATAATTGGAGTAATACCCGGAGCTTATATCGGTTCAAGAATGGCGATGCGACTCTCCAATCTCCGGTTGAAAATGATGTTCGGAGTGGTTTTGGGCGCCGTTGCAGTCTATCTGGGGGTATTTGAGGTTCTTAAGCTGGTCTCATAACGAAAATTCATCTATAATTGCAGCCTGTTAACGGGGGTCAAATATGGGCAACAAGCAACCTTCTTCATTTTTATACTTAGCGCTTGGCGCTATCGCAATCGGCGCCTCACTAATAATTATCTATATAATTTTTGTTAGCGGTATTTTTGAAGTTACATTTAGCAATGATGTAGGGCCTCTTCTTGTTGGAACAATATACGGAATAAGTCTTTTTGCGATCATAACGCTCTTGTATAAATGGCAGGAGGGTCCGGAAAGAGCGAAAGCTATGCAGTCACATCTGATTTTGACTATCGCAAACGAAACCGTATCTCACTTGCGCCAGGGTTTCAACGTGGAAACATGTGAAAAAGTTGCTGAAATAATCTTAAAATCTAGTGATGTCAACGCGGCCGCGATCACAAACAAAAAAGCCGTCATAGCTTTTGCCGGCTTTGGCAGACAATACTACCAACCGGCGAAATATTTTAAGATCCACAAAGCGGAACTTGAAAAAAACAGAATCTCATTTTTTCATATAGATTCGCTTGAAAAAAATCTTTCTGGTGAAGATGAAGAAGTTTCATGGAATGTCATATCTGTGCCTCTAAGGATTCAAGGAAAAACAATTGGCACTCTTGATTTTCTGTATTTAGGCTCAAAAATAACGGAAAGTCGTGTAGCAGTCGCAAAGGGTTTAGGCGAGCTTCTGAGTACGCAGCTCGAACTGTCGGAACTTGAGAGACAAAAAGCACACGCGTTTACGTCGGAGCTGAAGGCTTTGCGGGCTCAAATAAATCCACATTTTCTGTTCAATACATTGAATACCATCGCGGCGCTTTGCCGCACTGATCCTAAAAACGCCCGGACCCTAATTATCAAATTCGCGGATTTTTTTAGAGAATCACTTGAGCGTCAAAGCCAGTTCACTACTCTTGATGACGAGCTGAAATATGTGAATTCGTATCTAACATTTGAGAAAGCTCGCTTCGGGTCAAAGCTCAAGGTAGAAGAGCTCGTAGAGAAAGAAGCGCGTAAAGTAAAATTACCGGCTCTGATCATTCAGCCTTTGGTCGAAAACGCGGTCAAGCATGGAATGGCGAGAAAAGGCGAGCTTTCTTTATTATTGGCTGTTAAAATTGATAATGGTCATTTAATGGTTAGAGTTGAAGATGATGGTGCCGGGATAGCGGTCGAAAGCAAGACGTTAAGCAGCGATCGCAATGGTAAAGGGCTTGGGATTGGACTGAAAAACATTAAGGACAGGCTGCGCAGCTTGTACGGGTCGTCAGACTTGATCAAAATCAAAAGTGTCACCGGAAAAGGCACGAAAGTCACACTGAAGATTCCGATTCGCGGAGGTATTCATGAAGGTTAAGGTAATTGTTGTAGATGACGAAGCTCCAGCTCGGTCAGAGATGCGATATCTGCTTGAAAAAATTAAAGAAGTAGAGATTCTTGGCGAAGCCGGAACCGCGGATGAAGCGTTGAAACTCATTGATGCTCTTGATTATGACATTGTCTTTCTCGACATTGATATGCCGGGCATGAACGGGATCGAAATGGTTGAGCAAATGAAGACACTGAGCCACAAACCAGCCGTGATCTTCACGACGGCCTATGGTCAATTCGCGGTCAAAGCATTCGAGGTGAATGCTGCCGACTATCTCCTCAAACCAATTAGCGAGGAGAGACTAATGAATGCGATTACAAAAGTTCAAAGCAATTTGAAGAACGGCAAGAAAGGCCGGGCAACCGGCACCGGAGAAGAGCCAAAAAAACTTTTAGACAGGATCCCGGTGACTAAGCAATCAAAGACCTTTCTTCTTTATCCCGAAGAAATATTCTTTATCGAAAGCCACGGCGAGTTTGCTGTTGTTAATAGCGTCAAGGGTAAGTTTATGAGTTCAATCAGGCTTAAGGAATTTGAGCAAAGATTATCATCGAAGTCTTTCTTCAGAGCACACAGAAGCTATATCGTTAATTTGGATCACGTTCGCGAAATGATTTCTCTTTACGGAGGACTCTATATGATAAAAATGGACGACAAACCAGGCAGTGAAGTGCCCGTTAGTAGGCGGCAAACCAGGAAATTAAAAAGTCTTTTAGGGCTATAACGAAATTATTTGCTTCGTGGCTCGAGTATGACCTTATGATCAAGAAGCTTAATTTCTTTGATGTCCGCGGATATCACTTTTTTCTCACCAAATAAATCTAAAAGCTCCAGGCTGTCTCCAGCTGGCTTAATCGTCACGACGTCTTTCATAACCAACTCGTGTCCGCTTTTTGATTCAAGAAAAACCTTTGCCTCACACACAGTAATTTAAGTCCACGCTGCTAATTCTTCTTCAAGCTTTTTGTCGGCGACTGCGCCCACCAATTTTTTTTCTTCTTTTCCGTTAGCGAACAATATGAGCGTCGGGATACTAAGTATCTCGTGTTTGGCGGCCGTTGTTTGATTTTCATCCACATTTAACTTGCCAACCTTGATTTTTTCGCCGTGTTTCTTAGCAAAAGCCTCAAGAATCGGGCCCATCACTCGGCATGGACCGCACCAAGGTGCCCAAAAATCAACGAGGACTGGTTTGTTAGACTGAACAACTGTTTCGTCAAAGTTATCGTCAGATAGTTGTGTCAATTCGTCGGTCATTTTTTCTCCTTTCTAGAGCGAGATATCCCTGATATACCCAAGGGACATGATTTTCATAAAAACAGTAACGAAGTTACGTAATAATAAGATACAAAAAAAGCGGCAATACGTCTAGTGGTTGCTGGTTTTATATAGATTGCGATGATTGTACTTATTGACTACTGCCTGTAATTTCTTGCAGTTTTTGGCGAGCAAAAGTGCTTCTTTCGCCATTTGGTTCAAGCTTGAGATAGGCTTCGAAAGATCGGGCGGCCCCAATCGGGTCTTGGCGATTGAGCAGCGCGAAGCCGAGACTGAAATGAGGGAGGGCGTAGGTGGGATCGTAGCTGGTAGCCTGGACATATTGGCTGATAGCCTCATCGGTATTGCCAAGGAAATAATAGGAAGTACCCAGACTGGTTCGGGCCGCGGCGTTGGTTGGTTCAAGCGCTAGAGCATGCCGGTATGCGTCAACTGCCGCGCTTAGTTTTTCCCGCTCCTCAGGAAAATTGGTACTTGATTCAAGTTCTCTAGCCCACCGGGAATAGAGTTGACCTAAGAGGAACCAGCTATGGAAATCGGTCGAGTCCTTGTTCAATGCAGTGAGATATTCAACTTCCTTTAGCGGAAAGGAGGTCAATTCCAAAGCTGAGGAAGTCGTCCCGACCGGGATAGGGCTCGGGACGAATAGCCATAGACTAAGAGATAGTCCGATCAGAACCACGGGAAACGCCATCCACCACCAGGAAAAGCGTTTTCGCCCTAATCTTGACATCATTTTATTTAGCAGGCTGGGCTTGAATTCATGTTCATGCCGGTCGACTTCAATGCCGAAAGTCTGCGCTTTGAGAAGCATGTTCAGGTCATTCGTTAATAACGTGACCTGCGCGTCTGGATTTTTCTCTTGTTCTTGGATGGCACAGGCCAAAATACGATCATCGGCGTTCCGAGGGCTCAGAGTTTTTGGAAAATCGTCGGCTTCATATTGGGCCACCCGAATACTGGCGTCGTTGTCGAGGTCTATTCCTTCTAGAAGAGTTCCGTGCTGAGATAGATCGAAAAGGATTCTTGAAACCTCACGACCCCGGAAACGAACGTCCTTATCGCTGCGCGAAACTTTAATTTTATCTAGCTCAGACAAGACAATCTGAGGGATGATGACTTCGGTGTCGGGATAAATGAACAAAGCATTGGGGTCGCTTAAAAGAACGTTAGTATCAAATATCACAATATTTTTCATTTAGACTTCAACTCAACGAGTATTATAAAGGTTTTATGAATGGATGTAGAGCACGAGCGGTTGCCCGATATTATCTTGAATTGAGCGGAATATCGTATTGTCCCTCAGCCTGCAGGTATGGCTTCAATCCGCTGATCCGATGGGCGAGCCAAGTATTCTTCGCCGGAATCAGGACAGACACTCTAATGACTTTGCGTGTGACCTGGAATCCTGTCAGAACAGCTCCATCTTGTTCGGCTTTTAATTTTGCGCCTGCCAAGGCTTGATCGGGAGATCTATCGTAAAGATTATAATTGCGCAGTGCTTCTTGAGCGACTCCCCGGGTTTCGTCTCCGATATAGTAATGCGTCGACACGACCCCCCCGATGTCGTTGACGGCCGTCAAACAAATCGTTGCGAATATTAAAAACTTTATTATGGGTGCTAAGTAATCAGATTTCATCTATATCGTCTCTTGAAGTAGACTATCCCAGCTGAACCGACGACCAGCAAAGCCATCACTGAGACCACTAAATATCTTAACTTGCTGCTTACTCCAACTTCTATATATCGGCTGGCAACTTGTCTGTTGCCAATGAAAACGGTAGCTTTCAATTTTGAAACGCCAATAAAGCTTGCGGTAATGTTGTAAGAAATCAGATTTTCTTTTGGCATTAACGCTACACTTCTTTTATCGTCAGAAAATGAAAAGTCTTTACCACTTAAGTGTAGTTTTGCCTTGATGGGATAGCCGGTTCGATTAATAATGGCAATCGGAATTTTCCCGACACTCGTTGAGAAAGTTATGTTTGAAGGGGTAGTCAGGTCAAGCTTTGCTAATTCCGAATCAACCGTTTTCCAGATATCTCGGGCGTATGTCTTGCCTACCGGTGGAATTCCCTCGTCTGTTTCACCGACATAATCAATTGATTGTAAAACATAAAATTGCCGTTCAAGTCGTTTACGTAATTCATTCGCTCGTGAGGTGGCTAAATCGAAATCGCGGAAAGCTTTGTAGGCGCGCTTAATTCCGGCTAAGTAAGACTTGTCAATTTCTCCTTTCTTAACCGTGTTGAAGTTAATCGGCTTTCCGTGCTTGTTTTTATAAGATTTAAGGGTGGTCGTTTTGATCCACTCGGTATTGTTTAGTGTTGAATATAATGCCTGCAACAATTGCGGACTTGGCAACCAATGGGCGGTATCAGGAGCAATTGTGACAACCCCGGATTTTGAACCAAAAAGATAGCGGTGGGCCAGGAGCGCGACAAGTTCTTGACCAGCTTTTTCGTGATACGCGGTACGCAACCATTTTGTGATCTCGGCATCACTTGTGAAGATCGAGAGATTCCTCCCGTCTCTTTTGAAGTTCAAGGGCGGCTGCGGCCCGGCGGTTGTGTTCGATGAATCGGCTTGAGCGATCGTGTATTGAAATCGGGATTTACTTGCTTTAATAGCTGTTTGCTTGTCAATAAGGAGGCCCGGCAAGTAAAGGCCCCGCGGAGGGTGCTCGAGAGACAAAGTTTTTTTGCTGACTGTTTTTGCTAACTCAAGTTGCGCGCGTGCGTATTTAGACCAAGCGAACGATGTAAAAAGAGGTAGGGGGGCTTGCCCGTAAGGAGAAGTTAATATTTCCGCCTGCCCGTTTTCTTGGACTTGTCTTACCAAATCAAGCAAGTTGCTCGCGGCTCGCGCTTCCTCGTCGTCTCTTTTGACTTCGATCGTCTTTTTGCCACTTTGCCACTTGTAGCCTTTCGCCATATCTGACAACTGCTCCGTCAAGGTCGGACTCCAAGCCATGTTGACCCGAAGTGCTGGGTGGTTCAATAAAATCGACAACTGTTCTCTGAGCAGGCCCTGGCTCTCCGGCTTATCCTCAACGAGTCGCGCCAGAGAATCATTGATAAAAGTACCATCGGGAAGTTGATTCTTCGGTTGATGTAAATTCCAGAGAATCGCTACCGGCAGGGGGTCTTTTGGTTCGAGAATAACAAGAAAAGAGCGGTCAACGAAAGTTTGCCGATTTGACATGGTTAATCCGACTTCGGCCGGATAGACACCTTCACTTAAGCCAAGGGCGGCTAGATCTCGAGTTAGATTAATTTCTGTTAGTCCCGCAGATAATGATTTGAACCACTGTTGGGTAATAATTGGGGCAGCCTGCTTTTTGAAGGCTGTTTCAATTGTTTCTCCGGCTTTCAAGGGTGGAAAGATCGAAAGAGCTATCTTTGTGTAGTTAAGCGCCTCGGAAGAGTCGTTCGTTGCCTTAACATTCGCCGAGAAAGTCTCGGAACGGTTGTAAAAAGTTTTATCAAATGTCAGCCGTATGGCAGGCGAAGCTTTTGTCTCGGTAATGCCAAAACGCATCAACAAGGCAGCTAGCAGTAGTACGAGTGTTAATCTGCGACAATTGCTCAAAAGGTCTCCATATCTTTTTAGAAAATTGAGGAGTCTTCTCATTATAGGATAACTGCCGGTCAGAGTGATAGCCCCTATCGTGCTGACCCGAGGGGGTCGAGCGGACGAGCATTTTGGGGTATGATCTTCAGAATTCGACTTACACTGTTTTTTAGTTTTTCTTTATCAGTAAAACAAGTTAATGATTAAGGAGAAAAATATATGGGAGACGCGAACCGCGAAGAAAAAATTGAGATCCCAGAAGTTTTACCGCTCATTCCATTAAGAGATTTGATTATCTTTCCGAATCTCGTTGTTCCTCTTTTTGTTGGTCGCGAACGGTCAATTAAGGCGCTGGAAGAAGCGATGCGCATGGATCATCTGGTTGCGCTTGTAGCACAGAAAGAGGCCGAGACACAGGAACCCGTAGAAGGTGATCTCTATGAGATTGGTTCAGTCGCCACAGTGATGCAAGAATTGAAACTTCCTGACGGTACCGCAAAAGCGCTTGTCGAGGGGATTACGCGAATCAAGATTGAGGAATTTGTTCAAATCGAACCATTTTTTAGGGTCAAAGTCTCAGTTGTAGAGGCGCCCGTGAAAAAGACGGTGGAAACACAAGCGCTTATGCGTAACCTTGTCGCCCAGTTTGAGCAAACCGCGAGGCTGGGCAAGCCTATCCCTCAGGAAGTTCTTTTAGCCTCAATGAATATTGATGAACCGGGGCGGCTAGCGGATTTTGTTGCTTTTCATCTCAATTTAAAAGCCGAAGAAAAGCAGCAAATACTTGAAGCTATGTCCGATCACGAGCGGCTTGAACTAGTTGGCACATTTTTAGGCAAGGAACTTGAGATTCTGGAGATCGGCAGCAGAATTCAATCAAGGGTGAAAGAACAGATGACGAAAACCCAGCGTGAGTATTTCCTTCGAGAACAAATGAAGGCGATACAAAAAGAGCTTGGGGTCATGGATGAACAGCAGGCCGAAGTTGACGAGATCAAAACAAAAATTAAAGAAGCCGAAATGCCCGAGGAAGTTGAGGAAAAGGCGCTAAAAGAGTTAGGCCGACTTGAGAAGATGCCGGCTGCCGCCGCTGAGACCGGGGTTATCAGAACCTATCTAGATTGGCTTATCGGGATCCCCTGGAAAAAAGAGACAGCGGAGAAACTCGATCTCAAAGAAGCTCAGGTGATTCTCGACACCGACCACTATGGATTGGAAAAAGTTAAAGAAAGAATTCTTGAATATTTAGCTGTTCACAAACTAACTGAAAAAATGCGCGGACCGATTCTCTGTTTTGTCGGGCCTCCGGGCACGGGAAAAACATCAATTGGCCGATCAATCGCGAGAGCGCTGAATCGTAAATTCATCCGGGTGTCGCTCGGCGGTATTCGCGATGAGGCGGAAATACGCGGTCACAGGCGCACATATGTGGGCGCGCTGCCGGGCCGCATTGTTCAATCAATATCTCAAATTGGAGCTCGCAACCCCGTCTTTATGATGGACGAGATAGATAAGGTCGGAGCTGATTTTCGAGGCGATCCGACTTCGGCGTTACTCGAAGTTCTAGACCCTGAGCAAAATAATTCCTTTAGTGACCACTATCTTGAAGTGCCTTTGGATCTGTCAGACATAATGTTTATTACGACAGCTAATCTGCTCGATCCAATTCATCCCGCTCTTAAGGACAGAATGGAAGTAATTCATTTCCCCGGGTATACGGAAGCGGAAAAGATAAAAATCGCTCAGCAATATCTTGTGCCCAAACAGATTAAGGAGCACGGTTTGGCAAAGAAACACCTATCCATTGCCGAAGACGGTCTCCAGAAAATCATTCGCGAGCACACAAGGGAAGCTGGCGTGCGAAACTTAGAGAGAAAAATCGCGGCGATCTGCCGCCAAGTCGCCCGGCGCATTGTCGAGGGCAAGGCCAAGAGCGTCAAAGCATCGGCTTCTAATATGCAAGAGTTTCTAGGACCGGCGCAGTTTCGTTATGGTATGGCCGAAGAGAAGGATCAAATCGGACTGGCCACCGGACTTGCCTGGACAGAAGTTGGCGGCGATGTCATGGGAGTTGAAGCCACAGTATTAAAAGGAAAGAGCGAGCTTATGCTGACCGGTCGCCTCGGCGATGTGATGAAAGAGTCAGCCACAGCCGCCGTTAGCTATATACGGTCACGCGCTGCCGATCTGGGAATAGATGATGATTTTAACAAGAATCTGGATATTCATATTCACGTTCCGGGTGGCGCGATTCCAAAAGACGGACCTTCGGCTGGAATTACAATGGCGGTGGCTTTGATATCAGCTTTGACCAAAAGGCCGGTTGATAGAAGTGTCAGCATGACCGGTGAGATAACGCTCAGGGGACGGGTTTTGCCTATAGGAGGCATCAAGGAGAAAGTGCTGGCTGCTCATAGAGCCGGGATAAAAAAAGTAATCATGCCTCGTGACAATGAAAAAGATCTTGATCTTGTTCCTAAAAACGTGCGGAAAGAATTGAAGTTCATTTTTGTTGAGCACATGGACGAAGTCCTTGCCGCCGCTTTTCCAAAACGCAGTCGCGCACCTAAAAAAGCAGCAAAGACCGCAAGCTCTTCTTGAGTGCAAGTTTTTGATCACTTAGTCCTTGGGTATATTTGATTTATATGAAGCCAATTATTGAAAAAGAATTATGTATCGGCGATGGGATTTGCGAAGATATCTGTCCGCAAGTCTTTAAACTAAAAGACGATGGCTTCGCGCATGTACTGGATAAAAACCCCGACTCCGACTTTTGGTCAGCAGTAGAAGAAGCGGTTCGAGAATGCCCGACCGACGCTATCGTATTGGAAGCCTACGGGCCCGAGGAAGAGCTGGCGGCTTGATCTTTTCAGTTTGGCTTTAGCCTATTCCGCGTCCTCAATAACAATTGCCGAAGTAGGACATTCTTCCACTGATTCTTCAATCTTGTCGTTCAGTTTCTCTGGAGGGTCTTCGTCGATAACATAGGCTAGACCATCATCTCTTAGCTCGAAAACCTCTGGGCAGATCTCCTCACAGATGCCGTCCCCTATACATTCCTCCGCGATAATTTTTGGCTTCATACTACTTACCTCCTGATTTGTTCTTTTCGCTTATGCTAAAAACATCGATTTTTTCGCATTATATTTCAGTGCCCCAAAAAAGACTAGAATAATCTCGATAATTTATAAAGATATTTTCTCAACTAGGTCATGCTATATTTTCTTGAGGCTTTCCTGATGTGGCCAAAGAAGGTAAAATACCTATCAATGCTTTTGACGTTCGCTAAGGTAAAGATAACAGGGGAGGAGAATTCATGGATGAGCAGCCCAATATGTCCGGTCAAGTATATGGTGGTTTTAATACCATAGTAAGAATTCTGGTCTTAGCGCTAGTTGTGGTTGGCATACTTCTGCTTTTAAGAATCATATTTCTTTTTTTTGGCACGTTGAAAACAGCTCCGGGATATGATTTCGTGATTTCGACGACCGAGTATATGGTTGCGCCGCTAAACAACATTGAGCCGGTCAATACACCCTACGAGGGCATATTTGATATCGCGGCAACGGGAATGCTTCTGATTACACTACTGGTTGAGTTCATCTTCTCCGGTATCCAAGGCTGGCTGTCGAGGCAGCAGATCAAGCACAAAGCACTAGTGCCAAGACCTGTGGAGCGGACTCCCGAGCCGCAGTTGATAAAAGAGGAAGACGAGCTAATACAGAAGTAGTTTTCAAGAAGCTTGATTCCGAAAGTTGCCTTGGTATAATTAGCCAGTATTGATTAAAGGCTTTAGAAAGGGAAGAGCTCGGAAATATAAGTATGGCTGGCCGGTGTATCCGTTATCTACTAAAAGCAGGTGAGTTTTCTTATAACTCATTTCCTTGGTAAGATCTTTGGCCGTGAGGCAAAGGTGAAGCAGGGTGGTAACACGAGAGTTCCTCTCGTCCCTACAAATATTTATTTAATTGGGGACGGGATTTTTTTATTTATTAAAAGAAATGAAAAGAGTTTTGGGGAAAGAGTTTTCTAGGGTCTGGCCGCGGAGGTCGCTATGACAAGGTATCAGTTTGATAAGTGGGGGGATTTATACGCGAATAGGGCTTTGCTTCTTAAGTCATCCGCAATCCGCGATCTTTTGAGCGTAACAGCTCGCGCCGATATTATTTCACTTGCCGGCGGCTTGCCCTACACAAAAGAATTCAAAATGAACAAAATGGTCTCAGCTGCCACTGATTGTATGGAGCGTCAGGGCAACGAGGCGCTGCAGTATGGTCCATCAGAGGGACACATTGGATTAAAAAAACACGTCACCAAAATGATGACTCAAGATGATATCGTGGTTAACACTGAAGATTTAATTATCACGGACGGATCCCAACAAGCTCTGGATCTGATAGGCAAAATATTTATTGATCCAGGCGACCATATTATTGTTGAGGCACCTAGTTACGTTGGGGCTCTGGACGCGTTTATCGGATATGAGCCAAAAATAGTGGCTATTCCTCTCGATGACCAAGGGGTTCGCGTTGATCTTTTAGAGAAGCAGCTTAAAGAGTTGAAGAAGGAAGGAATCAGACCTAAATTTATGTATGTGGTTCCTAATTTCCACAACCCTGCTGGGATCACGATGAGCGGACCGCGGCGAAAGCGCCTCATCGAGCTATCCGCTGAATACGATTTGCTTCTGGTCGAAGATAACCCATATGGCCGTCTACGTTTTGAAGGAGAAAACCTTCCTTCTTTAAGGGCACTCGATGACAAGGTTGTCTATCTCAGCACGTTTTCGAAGATATTTTCTCCCGGGATTCGATTGGGCTGGGTTGTCGCCCCTCACCCTATATTAGAAAAGATAATTTTCGCGAAACAATCGGCAGATTTATGTTCTAGCTCTTTTACTCAAAGAGTGGTCGAAGAGTTTCTTGAGGCCAATGATCTCGACGCATATCTCGCGCAACTGACAAATATATATAGAGGCCGTCGCGATGTGATGCTGGAAGCACTCGAAGAGTTTTTTCCGAAAGAAGCCTCTTGGACGCAACCGAACGGTGGATTTTTTGTCTGGGTTGAGTTGCCGGAGTTTATCGATACCACCGAAATGTTGGCTGAAGCCATAAATAAAAAGGTCGCTTTTGTTCCTGGAAGGTCATTTTTTGTTGGTGGCGTCGGGGCTAATTTTATGCGGTTGGCATTCTGTTATCCGAGCGAAGAAGATGTTCGAGAAGGAGTCAGGCGTTTGGGGGAAGTTGTCAAGGATCAGATTTCTCTTTACCATTCGGTTACGGACCATTTCCATAAATGATTTGGGTCATCGGTTAGCGAGGTGTCAAAGTGTCAACTAAAATAGCGGTTCTAATGGGTGGGCGTTCTTTGGAGCGTGAGGTTTCGCTAAAAAGTGGTCTTCGCGTTTGTGAAGCGCTGGCAGCGAAAGGCTATGATTATGTCTCTTTTGATGTTGACGAAAATCTTGTCGATAATTTAGTTGACGTAAAGCCAGATGTTGTCTACATAGCTCTCCATGGGAAATATGGCGAAGATGGGACTGTCCAGGGCTTACTTGAGCTTCTGGGCTTACCCTATACTGGTCCCGGCGTCTACGCGAACATTGCTAGCTTTGACAAAGTGCTTGCCAAGGAGATTATGCATCGAGCCGGCATCACTACTCCGCGATGGCTAACAATGAGCGCGGAATCTTTCAAAGAAATGGGCGCGGCCAGCGCTTTGGATAAAGCCATAGAATTTCTGGGTCTGCCAATAATCGTTAAACCAGCCGGGCAAGGCTCCGCTCTCGGAATAAAAATTGTGCACAAGGCTCAGGATCTACCAAAAGCTCTTATCGGAGCCCTTAGTTATGACTCAAAGGTCGTTCTTGAGGAATATATTAGCGGTACTGAGGTCGCCATCAGTATCCTCGGAAATAATCCGCCTGAAGCGTTGCCGATTGTGGAGATTGTTACAACGAAGGAGTTTTTTGATTTTGAGGCCATGTATAGAATGGGGGCGACGGAGTACTTTGTGCCAGCCCGTCTTGATAAAGAAATGACGGATAAGCTTATGAAAACCTCGATTGATGTACACAACGCTCTCGGGTGTCGCGACGTATCGCGCGTCGACTTAATCTTAGACGGGAAAACCCCTTATGTTCTGGAGCTCAACACCAGTCCGGGAATGACCGAAACCAGCCTATTGCCAATGGCTGCCTCAGCTGCCAAACTAGATTTTGAAGATCTTGTCGATCGGCTGATTCAAATGGCCTGTGAGCGGCAATCAAAAAAACCAAAAGCTGTTTAAACTTTTTTAAAAAGCTCATTGTCAGTTTGCTATTGACATTGGTTTTGTCTCAGTAGTTAATATTGATCATGGGAGGTGACATGTATGACTGGTAGATTTTCAAGCTTTATCTGGGGCGGACTAGTTGGTCTAGCCGTAGGAATCTTGTATGCGCCGCGATCCGGGGAAGAGACGCGCGAAGAGTTAAAGAAGCGTGCGGATGAATATTTTGAGCAAGGAATGCACGAATTTGATGGTCAAAAAGAGCGCGTTGTTGAAGCGGTTGAGAGCGGACGAAAACAAGCCCAAGAAAAAGGCGAAGAACTAAAAACTAAAGTTCAGGAAACTCGCGAACGGCTAAAAGAGCAAGTCGATACTGCTGCTGAAGCAGCTAGGGCGAAGATTAATCTAGCTGCGAGCAAAGTGCGTGAGATAACTGAAACGTCGAAACCTGAGGGTTCAAAAGACTAAATCTTCGGTGACATGTTCTTAATTTGACTTGTAATTAAGTACGTGTCACCGAATTAAAGAATAATTAAGGGGACACAATACTTAATTCTGGATGTCGAATTAAGTATTGTGTCCCCTTAATTATTTATCCCCTCTCTACCTTGACTTTTGAGTTTAGCGTGCCAAAATCTAGGAGTCTGGTCAAAGCGATTTTTGGCCAGGCGTGAGGTGTTATATATTTTTTCTAACGGCTTTAGATCGACAGCTTTATTAATTTTAGCGGCTGTCGTCGGTGGCCTGGTTTTCGTATTTTGGTTTGGCCAAAGCTCTTACCAGGTTGCGGGCACGACATTAGAAGCTAAAATTTTCCCATCAAAGCAAGGCATAACCCGGATAACGGTTCCTCCTCTTGGTGAAATGCGCGCTCAAACCCATAAGGTCCCATTCGGGATATCTATTTCAATCGAACGCGTCACAATGACCCAGGTTCGCCGTCTAGCATCGGCCGATGTTTCGCAAGGCGAGTTAATAAATGAGGCTGAAAAAGGGCTGGGGGAGGCTAGCCGCGATTTTGCGGTACGTTTATTGATACTAGCTGCTCTTGGTGGTCTAATGGCCGGCTTAATTTTGCCTGGTCGTAGCTGGAAAAGAGCAATTATAGCTTTGCTGATAGGCATGCTGGCTTTAGCCATACCCGGACTTATGATTATAAAGACCTACGACGTAAAAGCTTGGCGCCAGCCAAAATTTACTGGAATGTTAACAGCTGCGCCCTGGCTAATTGGCACTCTGGAAGACAAAATGAGCGATCTTGATGCTTTCCGGACGGAAATGCGAGGTTTGGCCGGGAACCTTTATCAGTTTTACGATAAGGTTTCCAGCTGGGAGCCGGTTGAGTTGGGCAATGGCACATTAAAAGTGTTACATGTCAGTGATATACATAACAACCCCGCGGCCATGGATCTGATCGAGCAGGTAGTGCGAGATTTTCATGTTGACCTGATCATAGATACGGGGGATCTAACGGATTTAGGCACTCCGATAGAAGCAGACCTTATCGGTCGCGTCGCGAAACTGAAAATACCGTATGTTTTTGTCCCCGGGAACCACGATTCTGAGTCAGTCCTGGAGACACTGCGTAGTCAAGAAAATGTGACTATTATTGACAATAATGTGGTAAAAATTGAGGGTCTGAAGATATTCGGAGCATCTGAGCCGGTAGCGCATGAATTCAACGCGGAACCCGCGACCGGAGAAAAGCTAAATGAGTTTACTAATCAAGTTTTCAAGCGTTTCCAAGCGCTTAAATCGGAGCCGGACATAGTGGCTATTCACTCTATTGCGCATGCTCAAAAGTTGGTGGGAAGCGCTTCGCTGATTTTAACAGGGCACACACATAAACCATCTTTAAAAGTTGAGGGTGGCACGGTGATTGATGATGTCGGTACCACGGGGGCAGCTGGAGTCCGTCATTTTCGCGAAGAAGAAGGCATGCCGTATTCACTGAAACTACTGTATTTTACAGAAAAATCAAAGAACTTGATTGCCGTCGACTCTCTAGCGCTCTCGGGAGTCTCACGGGATTTTATTCTTGAGAGACGCTTGATGGAACAAGAGCAGAAAGAGACGAAAAATTCTTCGGCAACCGGCAACCTAAACGTTTCTTGGCGTACTCGGAAGAGTGAAACGCCAGCCAAAAGAAGTGTAAAATAACAAAGATAACAATTTGAACATTATAAAGGCGGCTTGATCAAATATGAGATTTTGGCGCTCTTTTTACGATTTAGTGAACGAAGTCTATCGGCGTTTTTCAGATGACGACGGTGCTTATCTAGCGGCATCAATATCGTATTACGCTCTCTTTTCAATATTTCCCCTTCTCCTTTTGGCTATCTCGATAGCCGGCTATCTTTTTGCCTCTCGTGGCAGTGAGGCCATTTTGGCCTATACCGATCAGGCTATTCCTCAGTTTACCGCGGTAGTAAAATCAAATATCGAAGCTGTGGCAATGAATAGGCAGTCAACCGGATTGATCGGTGTTCTGACGCTTCTTTGGACGGGCTCCATGGTTTTTGACGCTATTGGATTTACGCTGAACAAGATCTGGAGAGTATCTGTCGGTCGTCATTTTCTTCTCTCAAAACTGCTCTCACTAGCTAGTGTCATCGTTGTTATCGTCGTGTTGATGCTGACAACTTTGATTTCGGCCGGGTACGAGACATTTCAAAACTATTGGCTTGATTCATTTCAGGCAACACCGCCATTTGCGGCTCTTAGTTTGCTCAATGGTTTGGTGGCCCTGGCGGTCACATTTGTTGCTTTGGTTGTGATCTACAAGGTGATTCCGAATGTGTCACTGAGTCTGAGAGATGTCTGGATCGGCGCGGTCTTTGCGACGCTTTCTTGGACCGGGGCCAAAGGTCTCTTTGCGTTATACGCCTCGAGAGTCGCCAGGTTTAACGCGGTCTATGGCTCCGTCGGGGTTATTATCGGTTTGCTCCTCTGGCTTTACATCACCGGGATGATTCTGATCTTAGGCGCTGAGATAAGCGTCACTCTTAAGAATCGGCGGGAACTGGATTAGTCGCTTCAGTTTCATCTATTATGAAGAAAAGACCAACTGCAAAGCGATGGGTGTGATCTATGGATATTGTGCAAATGAAAGCGGAGCTGCGACAGCTGACCTTAGGGGCGGTCAAGCGTGGGTCAGTTAGATTATCGTCTGGTATCGTTAGTGATTTTTACTTTGATGGACGTCAGGTCACACTAATGCCGGAGGGCGCTTATTATATTGCCCACATCATGGGTGAAATGTTAAATGATGTCGAATACGTTGGTATCGGCGGACCAACTATGGGCGCCGATCCCATTATCGGAGCTCTTTGCTATTATCTGTTTACCGTAAAAAACAAGGATGTGAGCGGCTTCATTGTTCGGAAAGAAGCTAAAGCTCATGGGCTTGGAAAAATGGTGGAAGGGCCGGAACTCAAACCAGGCGCGAAAGTTGTGATGGTTGAGGACGTTGTGACGAGTGGTGGCTCAATATTGAAAGCCGAAAAAGTAGTTGAAGAAGGTGGGAGCATAATAGTTAAGATGCTTGCTCTTCTCGATCGGGAGGAAGGGGCAACCGAGGCCCTAACCGAAGCCGGATACGATTTTGAGTCGATCTTCGCTAGAT
>JAUWRD010000219.1 GCA_030610765.1 Actinomycetes bacterium | reverse complement strand
TACGAAATCGAGCCAGCTGTCGGCCTTTATGACGACATAGAAGAGGGCATCAATCAATACTACAAAATGGCCAAAACTTTGACAGATGATCAGCTGGCCGGTGGTCCTGCCGGAGAAGAGCTTGAAGGAATAACCTCTGTTTCTGAAGAGGCACCGATTGTTAAGCTCATTAATTTCATCATTAGCCAAGCTGTTGAGGACCGGGCGAGCGACATTCACATCGAACCTCAAGAAAAAGACCTTCGAGTGCGTTATCGTATTGACGGGGTTCTTCAAGAAATTATGAGGTCACCAAGGTCTGTTCAATCAGCTATACTTTCCCGGCTCAAAATAATGTCATCATTAGATATTGCTGAAATTCGCAAACCTCAGGATGGGCGATGTTCTTTGGCGGTCAAGGGGCGGGGTGTTGATTTTCGTGTGGCCACGCTCCCGACAGTCTATGGCGAAAGAATTGTTCTGCGCGTGCTGGAAAAAGACAGTATTCTGCTTAAACTGGATGATCTCGGTTTCCTGCCGCACACCCTGGCCAGGTTTAAGAAGTCGTTTAGCAAACCCTACGGAGCTATACTTGTAACGGGGCCGACTGGCAGCGGCAAATCGACAACGCTTTATGCCACCTTAAATGTCCTTAATACGGAAGCAAA
Source organism: Actinomycetes bacterium (assembly GCA_030610765.1). Classification (GTDB taxonomy): domain Bacteria; phylum Actinomycetota; class Aquicultoria; order CAJVYJ01; family JAUVQD01; genus JAUVQD01. The sequence goes on along the minus strand of JAUWRD010000219.1, from coordinate 714 downwards.
AAACATCGTCACCATTGAAGATCCAGTTGAATATCGTTTGCCTGGCATAAATCAGATTCAAATAAACAACAAAGCCGGCCTATCTTTCTCGCGTGGCTTGCGGTCAATATTGCGCGCATCGCCTGATATTATTATGGTCGGTGAGATACGAGACCGTGAAACCGCTCAAATAGCGGTTGAGTCAGCCCTTACAGGTCACCTTGTCTTAAGCACGCTTCATACCAATGACGCTCCCGGCGCTATAAGCCGACTGACGGAAATGGGAGTGGCGCCATTTTTGATCTCCTCAGCAATTGATTGTGTTCAAGCCCAGAGACTTGCCCGTCGCCTTTGTCCGGAATGCAGAAAACCTTATGAGCCGGACGAGGAGCTTTTGACTAAGATGGGCGTTCCTGGTGAAAAAAACGTCACTCTTTATCATCCGGGCGGTTGTCCATTATGCAACGATACTGGTTATAAGGGCCGAGTCGGCCTCTACGAGGTAATGTTGTGAGTGAGCAGATCCAGCAGCTCACTGTTGAACACGCGACCTGTGATGCTATTAAGAAAGCCGCAGTTGAAGAAGGCATGAGGACTTTGCGTGAAGATGGCGTGGCAAAAGTCCTAAAAGGGTCAACATCCTTTGAAGAGATTCTCCGCGTGGTGGTTTGATCTTTATTTTGACAGTTTTCCTTAACGTCGAAGCAAAACTAACCGATAACAAAAAAGAGGATA
>JAUWRD010000228.1 GCA_030610765.1 Actinomycetes bacterium | reverse complement strand
ATAATTGTCTACGCATGAAAATGCCAATGGAAATTCTCAATGAAGGTAGTTACAGAGTGGTTTTAGACGGCTCTTTGTACAAGAGAAAATGGCTCTACGACCCCGAAAAAAGCAATATCTCCATAAGCTTCAGCATAGCTGGCAGGCTAAGTGACTCCCCTTTCTGGCAAAGCAGAAGAAAAGGCTTGATCGCACCCATCATCGACTGGGAGCTAGTCCGATGCTAAGGATTAATTTTTTGTGAGGACCTAGTGGATTTTTTCGGACTCAGAGTAACCAGGCAACGACGACTACCTGGACAAGGCCGACAGTTTAAAGATAACAGCTTCGCCGAAAGAGACTTGTCAGGTGATCGGGATATAGAGTGGTCCTATGTGGCCGCCAAAATTGGCAGCCACACAAAAGTCGGTAGCCGTGTCTTGGACTTCGGTTGCGCGGGCGGCGGCTTAGCCTTTGCTGCCGCCGGTATGGGCGCTAAAGTACTCGCCATAGATCTAATGCCAAGTCAGCTTAAAGCCGGTTACCCGGAAGTCGAGTTCCGTCAGACTGACGTGACTGCGATTGACGGAAAATGTGGGCCGTTCGATCTGATAATCAACTGCTCTACAATCGAGCACGTCGGGCTTCCCGGCCGTTATAATTCAACAGACGAACCTGACGGGGACATTGAAGTCATGCGTAAGTTGTGTACGCTTATGAATCCTGATGGGCTAATGTTTTTAACACTCCCCGTAGGAATAGATATGACCGTGAAACCATGGCATCGAATCTATGGCCATGAAAGATTCCCCCGACTGATTGAAGGTTACAAAGTTGTTGAATCTAAATTCTGGCGCAAAAATGATCTCAACATATGGACACCCTGCTCACGTAATGAGGCGTTTACCGAGATAGGAAATGAACGCTACTACGCTCTGGGCCTAATGGTCTTAGAGCGGTCTCGATAATGAAATCAAAACTACTAATGGAGCATAATGCTAACAATTTTCTCAGTTCCAAAACCGTTTAAGAAACAAATCAGCGTTATTCAACAAAACGCCATACGCAGCTGGCTAAAACTTGGCTCAGACTGCCAGATTTTGTTGTTTGGAAAAGACCAGGGATTAGCAGAAATATCTGAGAAACTTGGCGTGAAACACATAGACAACATCATGACAACTGACTACGGAACACCACTGCTGGACTCTATTTTTGAGCAAGCACAACGCCT
>JAUWRD010000100.1 GCA_030610765.1 Actinomycetes bacterium | reverse complement strand
ATCCAAACAAAGCCGGGAGCTGGCTTCGCTGAAGAAAGTCGGCGATCGATTCGCAAGTAGTAACGGAGATACTCTGCCTGCAGATCTGCGGGTCAACGTAGTTGATCAAGACAGCAGCAAAGTGGTGCCCGGCTCTACTGTGGCTATCGGGGAAGAATACCTATTGACTGACGCGAGCGGCTCAGTGGAATCAAAGAATCAGCTGGAAAGTGAAACGATCAATGTCAAAGTTCGAGCACGGGGATTTCAGCCTTACGAAGAAAGTATCCGTTTAGATCCTGGTGAAAACGACACGACTATCGCGCTTGCGTCAGTGGCAGCGACCGGTAGTTTAGAGAGAACGAGTTTGCGGCCTCGCGCATATTTAACTATTGACGATGGTCCAAGCGGTAAGTGGACTCCAAAAGTTTTAGATATTCTAGCTCGCGAAAAAGTGAGCGCAACCTTTTTCCTTGTCGGTTTTCGCGCGTCCCGACGGGCCTCTCTTGTTCGCCGGATTTTTCTTGAAGGCCATGAAATTGGCAACCATACGGATTCTCATGATTACGAAAAGCTATATAGCGGGTCGCGAAAGAACCTGTTAGATTCTTTGTCTAAGAACGGCCGTACTCTGGAGGATATATTGGGATTTGCTCCCAAGGTTTGGCGGCCACCCGGAGGTGTAACTGGCAATTTTAGGCCTGGTTGGCAAAGCTCTATTACATATTCGGGCTATGTGACAGTGCTCTGGAATGTCTCAACCGGTGATGGATCAACTCAGACGACATCTAGGCAGATGGTAAAAAACACAAGACATTTCCTTGATAGGCTTGACGCAAAGGATCCCGCAATAATCTTAATGCACGATGCCCGAGAACCTATTGTTAAAGCGCTTCCTGGAATAATCAAAGAAGTAAGGCGCCGTGGATATAAATTCGATGTGGTTAAAGAAGACACTAGAGTTAGCGGTCTTGTGCTTGGCCCCTGGCGAAGATAGAGAAACTTATTCATTTGTACCTTTTAACACTACTTTTGCTGTTTCCCACAGGACAGATAAGTCAAAGGCAAATATCTTATAAGCTGATCCGTTCTTAATCAGCTCAACATATCTTGAATCCGCCTGGCGCTCGTCCTCAGTCGTGCGCTTTGTCCCCTTCATTATTTGGGCCGGCCCGGTCAGCCCGGCTCTCACTAGCGCTCTGTTTTTGATGCCCAGCTCAAGCTCAGCTTCGTATTCTGCGACCGGCTTTGGCCGCGGGCCGATAAAAGTCATATCCCCTCGCATAATGTTTATCATTTGCGCCATTTCATCCAAACCAAACTTCTTAAGCACCCGACCGACCTCGGTAATATTGCCAGGCGTGTTTTCAACTTGTTTCGGGACCGCCCCATCACGGCGGATCTTGCTGATGGCGTCTTTTTTCAAGATTCGTATTTTGAGCAGACTGAATGGCCGACCGGCTGACATCCTGATCTCTGTATAGAAGAAGGATCCCCTGTTTTCGGGGACGGCCAGGTTCTCTACGATCACGGCTAAAAAAATCAGCATCCAAATAGGCGAGGAGACGCTTAAGAAAAATAAACTAAGAAGCTTATCTAAAAGTACCTTTTCCCAGGGAAGGGAAAGGGGGTCTGTCTCAGACACTTTATGCATGTACCCATAATCTATTTCGGCCGGCGTTTTTTGCCGCGTAAAGAGCGTCGTCCGCGTTTTTAATTAAGCGGGCCGCGTCTTTGTCGTCAGGACTCGCGCTGGCCACGCCGACGCTAACAGTCAAAATCTTAGACTCCGGATTGTCCGCGTGCACTATATTGCTTTCGGCCACGGCATCAACGATTCTTTGAGCTAAGGCAATTGCCTCTGATGTCTCGGTTTCGGGTAAGATGATCGAGATTTCTTCACCGCCATAGCGGGCGGCAATATCAGTGGATCTAATCGTTCGGACTAGAATATCAGCAATCTCTTTTAGCGCTACATCTCCAGCTTGATGTCCGTATAGGTCGTTGTACTCTTTAAAATGATCAAGATCAGTCATCAATAGCGACAAAGTGCTTTTGTACCGTCGCGACCGCGTCCATTCCGTCGACATTGTTTTGTCAAATAGGTGTCGGTTGCATAGGCCGGTGAGAGGATCTGTTGTCGCCCTTTCCTCTAGCTTATCAAGGAGCTTTCTTCTATCAGTTATGTCTCTTATGAAGCCGATGGCTCCAATGTTTTTCTCATCTTGTTCGGGGTTTATTGAGAGAGACAGCTCCAGCGGGAACTCTACTCCCTGGCTATTGAGGCCAGACAGCTCGATAGTTTTGCCGATAAGCTTAGGCTTGCCGGTTTTCATAAAGCGCTTCAGGCCGGTGTGATGGGCCGACCGGTAGCGCTCCGGCATTAGCATGGCTAGATCATGACTAAGTAGTTCGCTGGAGGGATAACCAAAGAGTTCTTCCGCGGCCGGGTTCACAAACGTGATCTTCCCGTGTGAGTTCGCGCATATAATTGAATCACGCGCGGCGTGCACGATTATGTCATATCGAGGATTCAAAAATAGCACTCTCTGATCAACAAATCTTTCATCACACTACTATACCTTAGAAATCGTATCTCCTACTTTTAAGCTTCCAGTTGCTGGGAGTTACTGGTATGGGTTGAGGTGGGCTGTTGTACAATCAAGCAAAGATTTGCTATAGTGACCAGGTGGATTGCACAGTAATAGCACTGGGCCACTCTACAAAGACAAAGTATGCAAAAATTAAGAAAACCATCAAAAGTGTTGTCAGCTCTCATTATCCTTCTTTTCTTTGCCACTAACGCCTATGCGGCGACCGCGGGAAAAAAACTCTGGGTGAAAAGATATACCAGCTCAGGACAGAAAAATGATATCCCTAGAGACGCAACCGTTGGCCCCCGAAACGTCTTATATGTGGCGGGATCAAGTGCCAACAAGCTCGCGCTGATTAAATACGCTATTTCAGGCAGGGTAAAGTGGAAAAGATTTTATAAACCAAAGGGCTACGGGTCTGCGCAGGGAACGCAGGCTGCAGTTGATCCCTTAGGAAATGTTTACGTTTTGGGGGTTGCATTCAACGCATCTTCGGGGCGCGACTATATTCTTATTAAATATAGTGCTGGCGGTCGGAAGAAATGGGCTAAGCGTGTTAGTGCTAATGTGCTGGATGAAGATGCGCAACCAGCGTTGGCTGTCGGCACCAACTCTTATTTGTTGGGGGTTAGAAAAAAGCGTACCGGTAGCCGTGAGCACATTATTGTCAAACACGATAGCCGGGGGCGGCGAAAGTGGACTAGGCGAATTGGCCACGATGGATCAAGTGATTTTTTTGAGCGATCAGGCTCTATTGGTGTGGATCAAAATGAAAACGCCTATGCCGCCATATATAAGGGTGGCAATTATGTCACGGTGAAATACGGTTCGGGCGGGCGACGCAAGTGGGTCAGGCGGTACAATGGGCCTGGAAATGGCGATGATGAACCATCCGACATATTGGTCGACAAGGGTGGCAACGTTTATGTAACAGGCGCTAGTCAAGGGCCGTCAGGCGACCGATTTTCATTTGGTTTCGCAACGATCAAATATGATAGTGGCGGCAACTTGTTGTGGGTCAGACGGTATAAAGATGCAGCTAGAGATATGAGCATGGCTTCTAAGTTGGCTCTGGACAGAAACGGCAATCTTTTTGTCGGGGGTGTCAATTGGGCCTTCGACGCGGTTTTTTGGGAAAATATAATTATCAAATACAATAAGGCCGGCGCCAAAGTTTGGCTTCGCAGGAATCGAAAGATATTGAGCCTGAAAGATTTGGCCACCGACAACGCGGGCGATGTGATTGCTAGCGGGGACGGCTTGAGCATTTCCACAGAGCACTCATTTTCCGCCACTACTAAATATAACTCGTCAGGAAAAAGAGTATGGACGCGTACTTTTCGAGACAGAAGTTTTAGAACTAATGCCATGGCGGCAAACGCAAAAGGTACAGTTTTTGTTACCGGGCCTGATCAAGGAAACAAATTGGATTTCGCTACTATCAGGTATGCTCCTTAAGGAAGCTCTTTTCGGTTTACGTTTCAGAGTTCTTTCAATTTCTGTGCGGCTTCGGTAGCCGCCGTCGCAGAACTTATTTTGTCCGCGCGGCCTCGTCGGCTGATTTCAATTAACTCGTCCACGCTCTGCATAGTTATGGCCGCAAGATTTATCTTGTCCCACGCGTAAAAACCCATACGCGTCCAGGCTTCTTTGAGGATCCAGTCAAGCGAGCTTAATTCATCATCTTGAAGATTTTGCCATTCTTTTCCCAGTGTATTTCTAATGCGGGCCAGAGATTTCTCAACTGCCGCGCTTTTTCTCAGATTGAACGAAGAAGCTCCTACCTGTTCTTTGCTAATATCATTGTCGTTTTGGTGCATTTAAGCCGTCACCTTATTTTTTTCTAACGTTTTTTTCACACGTTTGAGTCTAAACAAGTCTTCTCTTGAGCGCTCGTCCAGGGCCATAGAAATATATCTAACTTGTTTCGTCAGAGTGGGAATCACAACTTGATCCAACGCGTTTACTCGACGTCTGGTTTTTTGAATTTCTGCGCCGAGACGTTTCAATTTTGTTTCAATTGCCGCCATCTCGATAATTATATTAAGCTCATCCTCAAACTTCTCTGCCACTTCATCGATTCTGCTGCTAATTCCAGTTATTCCATAACCACGCTCGGAAGCGCTCCTTCTCACATCTCTCTTAGCGACTTTCGGAATAGGCACTCCCATAATATGCGTGCCGGATATATCAACAGTGATTTCCCCCTTGGTCGCTAAAGCGGCGCTTTGTAAGTTTATGGCGCCGTCGACGGCTTGCGCTATTGCTAGGGCATAGTGGGCGTCGGCCGCCACTCGGCGCAAGTTGGCTCCAAGTTCAAGTACCGCTTCCATAATTTTCATGAATTCAACCAACAGGGCGTCCCGTTTTTTTTCCAAAAGATCACGACCTTGCTGCGCGAGCTCGATCTGTGTTCGCCGCTGCAGGAGTTCGGTTCTCGTAGTGTGAAGTTCTTCCATGCTATTTCTTTTCCTCTGTCACTTCTTCAGTTTGGTCTTCATCTGTTGCTTCTTCAGACGGGTCTTCCGCTGATACTTCTTCGGCTTGACTGTCTTTTGGCTCCTCCGGCTCACGGTTTTGCAAATATTTTTCAATATGTTCTTTCTTAACACGTTTTAATTCTTCGGCGGGCAGAGTTGATAGTAGATCCCAGGCAATGTCCATGGTCTTTTCAATTTCTCTGTCCTCGCCTCCCTGCGAGATATATTGCTGCTCAAACCTGTCAGCAAACTCAAGGTATTTACGGTCGGTCTCACCAAGGGCCTCTTCTCCGATGATCGACACCAAACGGCGTAAATCTCGTCCCTGAGCGTAGGAGGCATATAATTGATCGGCCACGTTTCGATGGTCGGCCCTGGTTTTTCCCTCTCCTATTCCTAAATTCATAAGACGTGACAGGCAGGGCAAGACGTCGATAGGCGGAAAAAGACCCCGGCGATGAAGTTGGCGACTAAGGACGATCTGACCCTCGGTTATGTAGCCGGTAAGATCAGGGATCGGGTGGGTGATGTCATCGTCAGGCATCGTTAATATTATTAGCTGTGTAATGGAGCCCACTTTGCCTTTGATTCGACCGGCGCGCTCATATATATTGGCCAGCTCTGTATACATATATCCGGGATAACCACCGCGACCCGGCACTTCTTCTCGAGCTGTCGAAACAT
>JAUWRD010000119.1 GCA_030610765.1 Actinomycetes bacterium | reverse complement strand
TCTTCCATTAACTGGCTTAACCGATCTGGCAGTTCAATTTAATCCTGCCAATCTTTCTTTTCATCCAGTCATGGCCAGAGGTCGAAACCGGGGGTTGAAATCATCATCTTTTGCTAATGGTTGGAGTCAAAAGGCGACGATGTATTGTTCGGATTGTCACAGAAGTAGTTCTGACTCCGGCGATGTTCGAGGGCCCCACGGCTCAAAAAATGAATCTCTGGTTTCCGCGTCCGGAAATGATCTCTGTTATCAGTGTCACAGCCGAAAGGTTTATGAGTCTGGAAAAAGCGGCAGCCGTTTTGATAGCGGTGGTGGCCACCGCCCCCACGTGCGAGGGAATAGTCTCGACTGCGCTGACTGCCATATAACGCACGGCTCAAGTTTTACCGACCATTTGGTTAAGATAGTTAACTCATTTGATGAGTCCGGCACGGTTATCTACTCGCACGACACCACCGGCGGCAGCTGTGTATCCTCTTGCCACAAGCGACCCAATGAGAATTACCAGTACGAGCACGAGTACTAAAGACCAGTTCCCTTGGCTTGGAAGCGTCGGTCTGTTTTGTTAGAATAAGCTTATCTTGGATCAAATAAGTCAGTTAAAAAGGCGGCCCAAACTTGCCGGGGACGACGAACCGGCTTATTTGGGCGGTGCGCCCAGCTTTGATCAAACGCTTGCCTTTAACCAACCAACCCTATCTTCGTTTGCGTCGATACGCCCGGCCATCGAAAAGATAATAGATTCCGGACAATTAACAAACGGCCAAAACGTCAAGGATTTTGAGGCGAAGGCAACGGATTATTTTGGGCGACCAACTGTAGCTGTCGCTAGCTGCACTTCAGGTCTGATTCTTATGGCCAAGGTGCTAGGCCTTACCGGCCACGTGATTGTGCCGTCATTTACTTTTTTCGCTACTACCCATGCTCTTCTCTGGAATAATCTCAAACCACGCTTTGTGGATATAGATACCGATTCTTGGACTATCGATCCTGAGGCTGTTGAGAAAGGGATAGATTCTTCAGTAAGTGCTATTTTAGCCGTAGACATTGGGGGCAACCCCAGCGAAAAGGACGCGCTTGAGGAAATCAGCAAACGTCACGGAATAAAACTAATAACAGACGCAGCCCACGCTTTTGGATCAGTCTATAAAGATAAGCTTGTTGGCGGGTTTGGCGATGCTGAAGTATTCAGCTTAAGCCCGACCAAGCTGGTGGTGGCAGGAGAGGGTGGTTTGGTAACACTCTCCGATCCGGAAGTTGCTGAAGAGCTTAAAGTTGCCCGGGATTACGGTAACAGCGGTGACTATAATTGCCAATTTGTCGGGCTAAACGCGCGCATGACTGAGATAAATGCTGTGATAGGTATGGCGAATATGGAACAAGTTTCGGAATTCGTGGCTAGAAGAAACGAGATCGCCGAAGCTTACCGGATAAATCTAAAGCATTTGCCGGGCCTGACTTGGCAGACGGTGGCAGCTGACAATATTTGCGCGTACAAAGATATATCTGTATTAATCGAGGCAGTGGAATTCGGTATGGACAGAGATCTTTTAGGAGAGGCGCTAGAGGCCGAGGGGATCGGGACAAGAAAGTATTATTCGCCACCGGCGCATGAACAAAAAGCCTATGGCGACAAGGTTTCAATTGCCGGCAAACTAATAAACACAGACAGAGTTAGTCAAAATGTGCTCAGTCTGCCCGTTTTTTCCCACATGAAAAACGAAGATATTGACCGGGTCTGTCAGGCGATTATTAGGATATACAAATATCGTGACGAAATATCAGGCAGAGCCGAAAGAAACGCTCGTGGGTAGTTTCTTGGGGCAGATGAAAAAACCAATTTTTATCGTCATTGATGCCATGATTATGACATTTACGATTATATTTGCGTTCTACCTTAGGCTTGGATGGCCTCTCAGCTCCCAATATCTAGACTTCTTACAGAAGTTCCTGGTTCCGTTCATGCTTTTGAAGCTCAGCATTTTTTATGGGCTCGGCATGTACCGTCGACTTTGGCGATATGCCAGCGTTCAAGAGTTGAGGGTGATAGCTCAATCTGTCGTTCTGGCTTCGTTTACCGTGTTGTTTCTCTCCTATAGTTTGGGGACGATCCCGATACCGCGGTCAGTTTTTATTGTCGATGGCTTGCTGACTTTATTCATGATCGGGGGTCTTAGGTTCTTTGGCCGGATTTTCTCGGAGCTTCGGGGTCTAAGGCGCATGTCGTCAACGGCGCGACGGGAGTTGATTGTCGGAGCCGGAAGTGCCGGTGGTATGTTGGCAAAAGAGATGCTGAAGAGCTCGTCTTTGCAGTATTTGCCGGTGGGGTTTGTCGATGATGACAAGCAAAAACAAGGTCAGCGGTTGCATGGGATTAAGGTGTTGGGGAAAATTAGCGAATTAAAAGATATCATTGGGGCTGGTAACATCGATGAGGTTATTATTGCGATGCCGTCAGTCAGTCGGCAGGTAAAAGAAGATGTTGTGAATATTTGCAAACAAATGGGAGTGCGCTGCCGGACACTCCCGGGTATCTACGAAATAATTGATGGCCATGTTGGTATCGGGCAAATACGCGATATTCAAATTGAGGACATCTTGGGTCGAGATCCAGTCACCGTTAATCTAGATGAGATAGGCAAGTTTGTAGAGGGTTCTGTTGTATTGGTGACCGGCGCCGGTGGTTCAATCGGCTCAGAATTATGTCGTCAAGTAGCTGGTCTGAGGCCAGAGCTTTTAGTCATTGTAGACATAGCAGAGAATAGTTTGTTTGAAATTGAGCAAGCATTGCTGGAAACGAATTTGTGCCCGATAGTTGCTGCTATCGGGGATGTTAAAGATAGGGCTAGAGTCGATGAGCTATTAGAGTTATATCACCCGAAGGTGATTTTTCATGCCGCTGCCTATAAGCATGTTCCGCTGATGGAGGCGAATCCCAAAGCCGCGCTCGAAAACAATTTCTTAGGTACGGCGGTTTTGGCCGAGGCTTCCGCTTATCATAACGTCGCTAAATTTGTACTAATTTCCACCGATAAAGCGGTCAACCCAACTAGCGTTATGGGGATGACAAAGGCGCTGGCTGAAATGGTTGTATCAGCAATCGATGGCGCATCAACAGTCTTTATCGTTGTCAGATTTGGTAATGTACTGGCGAGTCGGGGAAGCGTGGTTCCGATTTTTCAAAAGCAGATAAATAACGGTGGTCCGATCACAATTACACATCCCAAAATGAAAAGATATTTGATGACGATTACGGAGTCGGTCCAGCTGGTTCTGCAAGCTGCTGTTTTTGGCAGCGCCGGCGAGGTTTATTTGCTTGACATGGGAGAGCAGGTTTCGATAGTGGAGCTGGCGGAAAAATTGGTGGAACTCAGCGGTTTGAATCGGGACCAGATACCGATTGAGTATATCGGGATCCGACCGGGAGAGAAAATTGAGGAAGAATTGACTGCCGCAACGGAGACGGTTTTGCCCAGCCCGCATCCCAAGATATTTAGATTAGACAACCGCGATTCGTCGGTGTCGGTGCCGGATTTGCGTGAGCTCGAGGAGCTCGTAAGGAAAGGGCAGATGACCATTGTTTTTGACAAAATGAAGAAACTAATTAACACAGGCGAAAAGCGTCCATTGTTTCTAAATCTTTAAGGCTAGAGATCTCTGAATCAGGAGCAAAATTGGTTGAAACGGGGTCCTGTTGAAATCTAAGTTGTTCTTCAGATCTTATGCGAATCGTATGCCAACCTAGTTTCTTCGGACTAACAAAGTCTTTCTCAGGGTTATCTCCAATATACATAAGCTCATCAGGCTCGCAGTCCCAAGTTGCTGAGATTTTCTCAAAGCTTCTTGGATGAGGCTTCCAGAATTGTCGGCCCCAAGTATCGGTGAGGATCAACGGGTCAAATAACGAATCAAAGCCAAGTGCTTTTATTTTAGCTTGCTGGCTGCTGAGAGGACCATCGGAGATAAGGCCGATCCGGATGTCTCTCTTTTTAAAAAAACTTATGGTCGCTAAGGTTTGTGGCAAGGGTTTTATGTTAGGGGTATGACAACGATATTCGTGGATGAGCGTTTCCAGAATACCAGGTGACGATAGCTCAGGATAAGCTTCAAGAAGCTTATTGAAAAGATTACCTCGAAGACCTTGCTCAAATAGATCCCACAGGTAATTAAAGAATCTGTCATTAGAAATGTCTGACAATTTTTGCAGGTACGAAGCAATGTGGGTGAAACCACTTTTTATATATTCTTTTTCTAAGTAGAGGGTGTCATCGAGGTCAAAAGTTACTCCGCGAATCAATCCCATTTTGGTTTCTCCAAAAATATTTCCTCGTGATATCTGGTCATATAAAGGTTCTTCGTATAATTTCCAATTTTCGGTTTCACTGTCTTTCCGGCGACCATTTGCATTATCCATTCCGGATAATCTCCACCGGCGGCTAAGGTCAACGGAAAACCACCGCCAAAACGCGGATTGATTTCAGACAGAGTTGGTTGACCATTGGTTAGAAAAGCTTGTATTGTGATCGGTCCTTTTCCTCCCAGCGCGGCGACTGCTTCTAGAACACGCAAGATCCAGTCGGCTAAATCAGCGTCCGCAAATGTTGATCCTTGAATAGATTCTCCGGCCAGAGTTCGAATTCGAAAACGTGGAACAAAATGTATCGGTTTTCCCTCAAAGTCCAAAAGAGCGTCAATTGTTATTTCGGGCGCTTTGATTTCTTTTTGCACAATCGGGTTTGGTACTTGGGGAAGAAGGGTCGAAAGATCGTCGCGGTGGACTCGATACGAATCTT
>JAUWRD010000130.1 GCA_030610765.1 Actinomycetes bacterium | reverse complement strand
GAATGCCATAGTAGAAAAAGTTACGCGATGGTTGACGGCTTACTCTTAATAGACAAGCAAAAAGGGCCTACTTCTCACGATGTAATTGACAGCCTGCGGAAATTGATTAATCAAAAACGCATTGGTCACTCAGGCACACTTGATCCAGCGGCAACCGGGTTATTAGTCGTTTTGGTTGGAAAAGCCACGCGTCTGGCGAAATGGATGCAAAAGGAAGATAAGACGTATTCTGGAACTTTCAGGTTGGGAATCGCTACAGACACTCTTGACGCTACAGGTAAAGTGCTTGCGAAACGCGCTTGCGGGTTTAGCGAAAAAGAGATTCAAGACGCGGCGAAATCTTTAACCGGAACAATAACTCAAACTCCCCCTAATTACTCAGCCATAAAAGTAAATGGAAAAAGGGCCTATAAGGTCACCCGCGAGGGCGGCGAGGTCAAATTATTGCCAAGAGAAGTGAAGGTCAATGATTTTAATGTCCAAATGGATGAGGGCGGGGAGTATCCGTCGGTGACGTTTTCAATTAAATGCTCTAGCGGCACATACATCCGTACCATAGCGTCTGACTTTGGAGCATTGCTTGGCTGTCCAGCGCATCTCGAGAACCTGCAACGTTTGGAGGTTGGACATTTACAGATTAAAGACAGCGTCACTCTTGAGGCTTTGTCGGCCGTAGAGCCCGCAAAACGTAGCTTGTTAGTTAAGCCGATGAGAGATGCCGTCGACATGCCCGAGGTCTTTGTTTCCGAGGCGGCTCTCAGGGGAATCTCAGACGGATGTAAAAGTGAAACACTTCAACAGGTCGGGGAATGGAAGCCTGAAGACATTGCGAAAATCGTTCGTGAAAAAACTGGAGATTTGGTTGGTTTGGGGAAGATGCAAAATGATGATGACAGCGGAATCGTGATGATCAGACCAATAAGGGTTTTTATATAGCTAAATGTTATTCGGTTTTACCGTCAAGATTGCTTATGATAGCCCTTCTAAGGTAAAATACCTTTGAGAAAGTACGAAAAACTTGCCGTTGCCTAGGTTTGCGAGTCACCTACGTTGACTTGGGTCGTCGGCCTTAAATATAGAGGAGGTGTGAAATGACTTTTCCAAAAGATGACAAGTCAGATCTAATTAACGAATATAAGCTGCACGAGAAAGACACCGGATCACCCGAAGTTCAAATTGCTATTCTGAGCAGGCGCATAATCGACCTGACCGAACACCTGAAAGAACACAAAAAAGACCATCACTCAAGGCGTGGTTTGCTAAAGATGGTTGGGCAAAGGCGACGACTCCTTGCTTACTTGAGGAATAATGATCTTGGTCGCTATCGGAACATAGTGAAGAAATTAGGTCTTAGGGCTTAAATTCAATATATTTGGAGGAAAAAAGTTAATGCAAGAATACACAAAACACAACTTTGAGCTTTTTGGAAAATCGATTCAGCTGGAAAATGGTAAATTGGCCAAGCAGGCAGACGGAGCTGTGCTGGTAACCCTTGGAGAAACCGTAGTTCTAGTGACTACAGTTTCGCAAAAAAAACCACGGGAAGGCGCGGATTTCTTGCCGCTCACCATCGAGGTTGACGAAAAAATGTACGCGGCTGGAAAGATTCCCGGGAGCTTTTTTAAGCGTGAGGGACGACCGAGTGAAACAGCAACATTGACTTGTCGCTTGATTGATAGACCGCTAAGACCGAGTTTTCCAAAAGGCTTCTTTTTTGACACACAGATCGTTGTTTCTGTGCTTTCCGCAGATCAAATTAATCCACCTGACGTTTTAGGGCTAAATGGGGCCTCGATGGCGCTAATGCTGGCCGGAACACCGTTTAATGGTCCAGTCTCTGGTGTGCGTGTCGGACGAGTCAGTGGAGAGTGGATAATTAATCCAACCTTTCAGGATCTGGATGAGAGCGATATCGATTTAGTTGTGGCCGGGACAGATGAGGCCATTCTCATGGTCGAAGCCGGCGCTAAACAAGTCAGCGAAGAAGATATGGTTGTGGCTCTTCAAAAAGGTCATGAGGCTATTCGCAAGGTGAATGAGGCCCAACGAGCGTTTGTGGCCGAAGCTGGCAAGGAGCCCTGGGATTTTGATAGACCTCAAACTGATGAGGCATTTGAAAACGAGGTTAGAGAATTAGTGGCCACACGATTAGAGTCGGCCATTAAAGAGGAAGACAAATTAGAACGCGAGAAACGGGTTCGCGAAGTCAAAGAAGGCGCGATTGAGCAATTAAAGACAGATGATGACGACAACGAGAGCCAAGTCAAAGATGTTCTAAAAAAGATCGAAAAAGAAATAGTTAGAAAAATGATTCTAAATGAAGGCAAAAGAGTTGACGGTCGGGCGTTAAATGAAATACGCAAACTTGATGCCGAAATCGGCTTGCTGCCGAGGACACACGGGTCGGGACTTTTCACTAGAGGTCAAACACAGGCTTTGTCTGTAGTAACGCTAGGAACCTTAAGGGAAGACCAAATGATAGACGGTATTGGTATTGAAGATTCCAAGAGATTCTTGCTCCACTACAATTTTCCTCCCTTTTCAGTTGGTGAAACCGGCCGCATGACGGGCCCTAGAAGAAGGGATATTGGTCACGGGGCGCTGGGCGAGAGAGCGCTTCTGCAGGTAATACCAGATGAAGAAGAGTTTCCATACATGATCAGAATAGTATCCTAGATATTGGAATCAAACGGTTCCACGTCAATGGCAAGCATATGCGGAGGAACCTTAGCGCTGATGGATGCCGGGGTGCCAATTAAAGCGTCCGTCGCTGGAATAGCTATGGGCTTAGTAAAAGAGGGCGACCAAGTTGGTATCTTAACGGACATTCAGGGAGTAGAAGACGCCCTGGGAGATATGGATTTTAAGGTCGCCGGCACCAGAGAAGGAATTGTCGCGCTACAGATGGATATGAAGATCGCCGGCGTAAGTAGTGACATTCTAAGAAACGCTTTGGAAGAGGCACGTAAAGCCAGGATGACAATACTTGATAAGATTGAATCAGTAATTTCGGAGCCCAGGGCGGAAATGTCGCCACACGCGCCGAGAATCATGACAATCAAGATTCCTACGGAAAAGATTCGTGAGGTCATCGGACCAGGGGGCAAGGTCGTTCAGGGAATAATTGCTGAGACCGGGGCAACGATTGACATAGAAGACGACGGCACGATTTTTGTAGCATCAAAAAGCGGCGCTGGCGGAGAAAAAGCCAAACATATAATTGAATCAATTGTAAAAGATGTTGAAAAAGACGATGTTTTTGTGGGTCGAGTAACAAAGACAACTGCTTTCGGTGCTTTTGTTGAACTTAAGCCCGGAAGAGAGGGCTTGGTGCACATCTCGAAACTGGCCAAGCACAGAGTTGGTAAAGTCGAGGACGTTGTTAATGAAGGCGATCAGATCACTGTGAAGGTGCTTGAGATAGACAGGCAAAACAGAGTTAGCCTGACGGCCATCGATGTCGAGGAACCGACTAATTGACCTTTTACCAAAAAACTCTTCTTGATAACGGCACTGTTGTTGTTACTGAAAAGGTTCCAGATGTAAGGTCAGTGGCAATTGGCTTCTGGGTAAATGTCGGCTCAAGAAATGAGAGTGACAAAGAAAGCGGGATGTCCCATTTTATTGAACACATGATGTTCAAGGGGACAAAGACTCGCTCTGCCAAGGATATTTCTGAGACTTTCGATTCGCTCGGGGCAGAATTAAACGCGTTCACTACAAAGGAATTTACCTGTTACTACAGCCGCCTAATTGATGAGCACATTGATGTGGGCGTGGAAGTACTGACAGACATGCTTCAGAATTCTCTTCTTAATGAGGAACATATTGATTTTGAAAAGCAGGTCGTTCTAGAAGAGATAGCGATGTACGAAGACACGCCTGATGAGCTGATACACGAATTATTTACTTCAACTCTTTGGGAGAACCATCCGCTCGGTCGCCAGGTGCTCGGAAGCCGAGAAACCGTTGGTTCGTTCGATAGGGCAAAAGTTGTCGCCTTTATGCATAAATATTATACGTCCGGAAATATCATCATTTCAGCCGCCGGAAATCTAGATCACGAGAAACTTGTTGATTTAGTAAAGAAATACTACAAGCCGGAGGCTTTAAAAAAACCGGACCAGGTAACAGAGAAACCGAAAATCAAGCAAATCGTAAATGTCTATACAAAGAAAACCGAGCAGGTACATATTTGTTACGGCACGGAGGCTTTGAATTCAAGGCACAAAGACAGATTCGCGCTTTCCTTGCTTGAGAACATTTTGGGCGGGGGCATGAGCAGCCGTTTATTTCAAAAAATCCGGGAAGAACGTGGGCTAGCCTACTCCGTTTATTCTTATCACTCATTGTA
>JAUWRD010000177.1 GCA_030610765.1 Actinomycetes bacterium | reverse complement strand
AGTATGAAAGGAAAGCCCCTGGATGACGCCAAGGCCGCCGCTAAGGTCTTTATTGAACGCGCTCGACCGGATGATCGAATTGCCATTGTTACATTTAACTCCGTTGTGACACGAGTCGCCGATTTTACTCATGATAAAGGTGAGCTGGCTCAAGCGATCGATGGGCTGTCAGCCGAAGGCGAAACCGCTGTCTACGATGGTCTATTTGAAAGTCTAAATGCCGGCCAAAATCAGACGGGCCGACATCAAAATTTAATATTGCTCTCAGACGGTGCTGACACGGCCAGTAAAATATCGGGCGAATCTGCGGTTGAGTTGGCCGGCAAAAGCAATATACCGGTTTCTGTCATTACCTTGCAGTCTTCAGAATTCGATCCCAAATTGCTAGCAGAAATTGCCGACCGTTCCAATGGCCGGCTGGTGAACATTCTCTCGTCTGAAGCCCTGGTAGAGCTTTACGACAGTCTGGCGTCGGAGTTACATAATCGGTACCAAATAGCATTTACAAGCCGTGCCAACAAAGCTAAGGCTGATGTTAAAGTTGAGACGATCGTTGGAGGCGAACGCCTTCAAACGACTACGCATCTAAAAAACCTGCCGGTGCGGCCGAGCCCGATTAAGGAGAAGCCAAAAATCACGGTTGTTCAAGATCGATTAAGTGGAATATCAAATCTCTGGTTGGCAGCCGGTCTTGGCTTTGCGGCAGCTTTTTTAGTTGTACTTTTGCTTGCCGATTTATTGAAGCCCAGTAAGAATACGCTAGGGAGTCAACTAAAATACTATGACCAAATAAAGGGGCGCGAGGTTTCCAGTTCCGAGAAACTGGAGGCGAGCAAGGCCTACAAGTCGCTTATTGAAGCCATCAAGCAGGTCTCGGCTAAATATGACTTTGCCGACTACGCTCAGGCTAAATTGGAGCAAGCTGGTCTGCCCGTGAGACCAAACGAATATATTGCGATGCATCTGCTTACTGTTGTGTCCCTATCGTTCGCGACAATACTTCTCACATCAAGTCTTTTCAAGACCTTTCTTGTCATTGCTGCCACGGTTATCTTACCGATGCTGGTGATTCAGGTAATGATAGGGCGTCGAAATAAGGAATTTGATGAGCAACTTCCTGAGTCTCTTGATCTACTTGCCAGCTCCATGCGGGGCGGTTTCGGGCTACAACAGGCCATTGTTTCAGCCGGCGAGGAGGCCAAACCGCCGATGGGCCAGGAGCTCAAGCGGGTCGCCAATCAAACCCAAATGGGAATGCCGCTGGAAAGTAGCCTTAGAAAAATGGCTGAGCGGATAGGAAATAAATCGTACAAGTCGGTGGTTCTAGCGATAGCTATTCACCAGGAAACCGGTGGCAACCTAGCGGAGATTCTAGATAGCCTAGCGGAAAGTTTAAGACAACGCCAAACTGTGTATCGCCAGATAAAGGCGCTGACAGCGGAGGGACGTTTGTCGGCAATCATTCTTTTTGTGTTGCCGTTTATCGAGGCGCTTATGTTGTTCTATTTTAATCCCGATTATATGATGACACTTGTAACCACGGCTCCCGGCATACTGATGCTGATGGCATCTATCACGCTTATGTTCTTCGGCGGTCTTTGGTTTCGAAAAATCACAAACATTGAATATTAGGGGAGGTAAATAATGGCCATTATTTTTATGTTCAGTTTTCTAGCGGTTTTCTTGGTGGTATTTGCCGCCTTTACAATTCCAGTTTCCTCAAGGTCCCGTGTTAAACAATCTCTTAGCCGGCTGTCGTCTTATGAGGCATCAGGACCGGCGGCGCCAACAGATGAATTGAGCTTTAAGGATAGGATCATCTGGCCCTTATTGGAAAGACTGGGTACGGTCGTGAAAAGATGGAACACAGATGAACGTATTGCCAAAACACGCCAAAAACTAATGTTGGCCGGTATCAGAAATATAAACGCGGAGAAATTTGAGACCATAAGGCTAGTTTTGGGTGGAATATCGCTACTGTTCTTTTTGATTTTTGGAGTTCCGTTCCTGATTATGAGTGGAATGACCCTATGGATAGGCTTGCCCTTTGTTGGTTCGGCTTTCTATTTGCCGACCTTCTGGCTGAACCAGCGTATTCAAAGCCGGCAAAAACAGATAGGCGCCACCTTGGCGGATTCTATCGATATCTTGAAAATTGGGGTTGAGGCGGGCCTGGTTTTTGATTCAGCCCTCTCGAAAGTCGTCAAGAATATGGATGGTCCGCTCAGTGAAGAATTTGGGCGCGTACTGGGGGAGCTTCAAATTGGCGTGACACGGAGCCAAGCCTTGAAAAACCTTAGTGAACGTACTAATATTTCCGAGCTGCAGAGTGTTTGCGCGACGATAATTCAGGCCGACAAACTTGGTGTGAGCATTAGCAAGATCCTGCAGACTGAAGCATCCACACTTCGCACCAAACGTCGCCAAGCCGCGGAAGAGGCGGCGCTAAAAACACCGGTTAAGTTGGTTTTCCCCGTGGTGTTGTGCATATTGCCGGCGCTAATGATAGTAATAATTGGCCCGGCGGCTATCCGGATTATGAACA
>JAUWRD010000035.1 GCA_030610765.1 Actinomycetes bacterium | reverse complement strand
TTGAGGCCGATCTGGCCCGGAAAATATTAGGATAATTATTACGGTTTGTTCCCCCTGGTGTTTGGGCAGATTGTCTTACCAGGGGTGACACACATGGTATTAATAAATGAAATAGGCGACCTTGATGATATAAAGTCGGTTCTAAGATCCACGGTCCTTCAAGCGCCGACTTGGAGAATCCCCCCGGAACTTAGAAATCGAACGATAAACGCGGCCGCGTTAGAAAAATGGCACTGGTCTGAAATATCCAAACTGATTACTCAAGAGAAGAACGAAATTGTTCGCGACATGCTCGTCCGCATCCAATGCGAAGAAGAGGTTCACAGAGGAATGTTCGCATCATTGCTGAAGCCAAATGTTTCTTTCAGGGAACGCGCTATTTGAACGGACATGGCTTTTATCTTCACAGCAACGAATTTGGCTCAGATAGAATCCGACAGGGACGTTAAAGCAATCTTTAATTACATCATTCTTGACCACATAGAGCATGTTCGTGTGCTGGCTAGTGAGGAATACGAGCTTGATATTGATTCTCCCCTGGTTGAGGAAGTAAAGGCCTTGCCGGTCGGACGGCCACTCGAGTTGCAGTTCTATCCAACACAAGATCTTATTAAGGAGTCCTACGATGAGGGTGCCGACCAGGGGACAAAATGTTGTCCGAGTTTGAAGGGAAAGACCCGAAAGATGAAAGCACGAGCATAACCTTCAACGCGAGGCCCAGAATGAAGCAGAAGAAATACTTGGCGGAACTGGCTAAGCATGAAATCAACTTGCGTCCAAGTGGGCGCTCAGTGGCCGAGGTGGCGTAACCTACCAGCGATTTAGTGCTTTTAGCGAGCTTTCATTTCTGTTAATCTGTGGTTACCACAGAAAGGAGGTGGTCGGATTGTTAAAGACCAGTGGAGGTGACTGTCGCTAGGCGTCACTTTTGAAAAGTTGGCGTTTGCTACTTTAGGGGCGCCTGCGAATCCAGACAGTCTCACCGGACAAGGCCTCTTTTCTGAGGCCTTGTCCTACATAATACAAGCTTTTAGGTGAGTTATTAGTGTTCCTAGCTGCCTTAGGCTGCTTGAGACTCTAAAGCCACGACAAGACAAGTCAATGTTTTCTGGACACCCTCGACTTTCTGTATGCGCGAGACGACCAAGTGAGCTAACTCTTCCGGCGTTGCGGCCTCAGCGTAGGCGATCGCGTCAAACGGCCCGGTTATAGCGTCGACCTCTCTGACGCCATCGATATTGGTGATTTTCTTGGCCGCGTTAACCAAAGCACCCGCTTGCGTGTTCATTAAAATATAAGCTGCTACCATTTTAATCCTCCTCATCTGAGCCAAGAATATCGGCCTTTTTTAATAAAATTGTTTTACCCGTTATTCACTCAAATTCTCACATTCTTCAAACTCCTACACGTAAACACAATAAGTGCTTCAAACGCCCCTAAATTGCGCATATAAAGATATGGAGTATTTTCACTTTTTTTACGGACTAGCTTTTTTTAGTCTGGGTCTCATCGTCGGATTGGAGACACTTCGTCCAATCATGCCTGAAGTGAAGCCTGCGTTTAGGAGTCTGGCCGTATTCGGTATTCTATATGGCTCCCACCAATGGCTGCAGTTCTTTGCAGACGTTGGCCTCCTTGACATGAGTTCGTTTGTAGTGGTAATTGCTGACATGGCGATTTTCTTGATAGCGACATTATTCTTGGCTCTGTTTGGTGCGCTATTGATAACCAAGCGGTGGACTATTGTCACGGCCGTGCCGGTGTTGCTGATCTTATTTTGGCTGTTCGTAGTAGTAGGTTACTTGGGTGCAAATTACGGACCTCATGATATTCATCACATAGCCGATAATTTTGGCCGGTATATCATTGTTTTCCCTGCCTACCTGATCGCGGCCTGGGGCGTATTGAGGGGAAGGCTTATGACACAACTTGATACTAGCGGCGGCGCAGATGCGGATCGACTGATTTTAGCCGTTTTGCTCGGCATCAACGCATTTGCCTCAGGTTTGGTAGGGGAACCAAGTCCATTGGTCTCTTCTAATTGGCTCAACGACAACACATTTCTTAGTTTAACTGGGATTCCAATTGAGCTGACAAGAACTCTCCTGGCAATTGGGATTACTGTCCTAATGGTGGCAAAACTGAGGGTTTTTGAGTATATGTTCCTGGACGAAAGAAGAGCAAAAGAAGCGATGGAGCGTGACGCGGAAATTGCCGCCGAGATTCAAAATGAGCTAGTACCTGAAGAACCGCTCATCGACCCGGAAGTACAAGTCTACGCCAGGCTGGTGCAAGCGCGAATTGTCGGTGGAGACGCCTTCGATTATTTTGAGAATGATGAGCGCGTCACGTTTATGGTAGCCGATGCTTCGGGGAAGGGGTCGCCGGCTGCGCTACTAAGCACGGCTGGCCTCATAACACTTGAAACTGAATTTTTGAGGGCGAATGAACCGTCGCACATTTTAGATGAAGCCAACAAACGGTTGACAAAGCGATTTCCCGTTGGTTCATTTATGACCGCGTCTTTAGGTCAATATCTACCGGACACACGACGAATAGTCCTGGCAAGTTCCGGGCAAAACCCACCGTTAGTCTACCGAAGGCAGCAAAGAGAGTGGCGCGTTGTTGATTTGCCTGGAAGCCTGCCTCTTGGCATAGAGGAAGATGCAAAATCGGCGCAGATTGAGATAGACGTTGATGAAGGCGACAGATTTCTTATGTATACAGATGGATTAATAGACATGAGGGATGAGGAGGGGCAAAAAATCCAGTTTGAGCAGATTCTAAATTGGCTAAACGCCCAAGCAGACCTCGGACCCTCTGATTTGCTAGATCACCTGGTTGATATGGTGCTGAGTATCTCCGGGAGCACACTTTATGATGATGTCACTGTTCTGTTGGTCAACATTGAAAAGATCAGTCAGGCACAGGTAAAGAAAATTGCCTAGCATTTGGGTAGAAACAAACCATGAGTGAATTTAACGTACACAGTTTTTCGGCAGCCGAAGACGGTTGGTTTGCGAATTCCTATTATTTTGATACGCCCGAGGGCATCTTTATAATTGACACACAGCTATTGTCTGATTACGCGGAGGCTCTGCTTGCGCAGGTTAAAGGTGACTTCAAAGAACGAGAAGTGACAGCTGTATACATTACTCATCCACACCCGGACCACTATATTGGCTCGCCGCTGATTGGCAGAAAGACTCCCGCGTCTTTCCATTCCACCAAGATGACGGCCGCGGTCATCGCAAAAGAGGCCAATGCTGAGCTTAATGCTTTGAAAGAGCGATACGAGAGGCGCCTACCTCATGCATTTGTAGTACCAAAGGAAACATTTACAGGTGAGCACGAGATCTCTTTTAGGAATCTAACGCTGAAATTCATCGATATGGGTCGAACTGAGAGTCCCTCAAATATGGTTTGTGTGATACCCGAGGCAAAAGCAATGATAACCGGTGATCTTATATACAATCGCGTGCACCCCAGGCTTGATGATGGAGACCTGGATAGTTGGCGGCTGGCCTTGAGGAAACTTAAAGGATACAAGATCAAAACCGTTTACCCCGGACATGGGCCGCCGGCTGGTGCCGACGTTTTTTCTCATCTAATCAGGTATATCGATCACTTTCAAATAGCTGTCGACTATTTTGGAAAAGGCAAGGATCTTCTTGAGCCGCTTGATAAGCGCAGAATAATTGCCGTGATCTGCGATAAATACCCCGACTATGCTCTACCGGACAATCTTCTGAAGGGGATAGACCTTGAGTTTGCCAGACAGCACGACAAGAAGGTCGCTTAAGACTTAAGCCCACACACTCCCGGCCCACAAAGCGGTCGACTCTTGACCAAAGATATTTTCAGTGACAAGATTTAGCCATTATGTTTGATTCACTATCTCAGCGGCTGGATACAATATTTAGCAAGCTTAAAGGTCGAGGGAAGCTGAAAGAAGCCGATATTGACAGCGCATTGCGCGAAGTTCGATTGGCTTTACTGGAAGCTGACGTCAACTTTAAAGTTGTAAAAGAGTTTATCTCTTCGATCAGGGCTCGTTCTGTCGGACGCGAGGTCCTGGAAAGCTTAACCCCTGCCCAACAAGTGATAAAGATCGTTAATGAAGAGTTAACGCAGCTTCTGGGTTCAACAGAAAGTCGATTACCGATGGCATCGCAGCCTCCGACAGTTATTATGATGGTCGGGCTTCAAGGCTCCGGAAAGACGACCGCGACGGCAAAACTGGCGTACAACTTCAAGCATCAAGGAAAACAGCCGCTTATGATAGCGGCCGATACCTATCGTCCCGCCGCCAAGGATCAACTAAGAGTCCTTGGCGAAGAAAGCGAGCTGCCGGTCTTTACGACGACCGGAAAACCGGAAGAAATCGTGGAGGCCGGACTTCAGGAAGCGCGAGAAAAAGCAAATGACGTGGTCATTATCGATACAGCTGGTCGTCTTCATATAGACGAGGATATGATGGCTGAAGCCAAGCGCATTAGATCGCTCGCTAAGCCGCATCAAATTCTATTGGTAGTCGACGCTATGACTGGTCAAGATGCTGTTAACGTTGCTGCGTCCTTTAAGGAAGGTCTCGATTTTGATGGGTTGATTTTGACGAAAATGGATGGAGACGCCCGGGGTGGAGCCGCGCTTTCAATTCGAGCTGTAACCGGCAAACCTGTCAAATTAATCAGCGCGGGCGAAAAAATTGATTCTCTGGAAGCGTTTCACCCGGACCGTTTAGCCTCAAGGATATTAGGCATGGGCGATATGCTGACATTGATTGAAAAAGCCCAATCCGTTACCGATGAAACTAAAGCAAGGGAGCTGGCGGAAAAACTTAAACGTCAAGAATTTGATTTTAATGATTTCTTGGAACAAATGAAGCAATTGAGAAACATGGGTCCAATAGGGGAAATGATAAAGATGATACCGGGTGCGTCAAAAATGCCGGGCTTAAAAGATGCTCAAGTCAATGAAGATGACATTAAAAAAGTCCAGGCGATAATAGAGTCGATGACGGCCCAGGAAAGGCAACAACCAGCAATTATTTCAGGGAGTCGGCGGAAGAGGATAGCCAGGGGCAGCGGAACTAGTGTTGCTGATGTCAACAAACTTTTAAAACAGTTTGAGCAGACGAAAAAGATGATGAAAGGTATGCTTCAGCAAGGCGGAAAGAAAGGGCGAAAAGGTTTCCCTTTTGGGTAAACAAACATGTTGCTTTGAAATATGTGCGCGCTATAATAGATGGGTTGAATACTCTTCAAGCATAAAATATGAAGGGGAGGTGGTAAGTTGTCAGTAAGAATTAGACTTAGCAGGGCAGGCGCAAAGAAAAAACCATTCTATCACGTGGTTGTGACAGATTCACGGATGCCGCGTGATGGTCGGCACATTGAGCCGATCGGGCATTATGATCCGCGCAAAGACCCGTCTTTAATTGAAATAGACTCTGAAAAAGCGATTCGTTGGTTGGCAAAAGGGGCTCAGCCGTCAGATGCAGTTGAACACCTTTTAAAGATTTGCGGTGTGCGCAAAGAGTTTGATAAGAACAAGAAAAAATATTTGCAGGAGGTTACCTCGTGAAAGAGTTGCTCGAATATTTAGCTCGAGCGCTAGTTGATAAACCCGACGAGGTGCGCGTCGAAGTAATCGAGGGCGATAAATCATTAATCCTTCAACTTCACGTGGATGCCGAAGATGTCGGAAAAGTGATCGGGAAACAAGGTCGAATCGCAAAAGCAATTCGAACTGTGGTAAAGGCTTCAGCGGTTAGAGATGGCAAAAAAGCGATAGTTGAAATAATAGACTAGCGCTTTTTATAGATATACATTATTGACACAAGAAGTTAACTAAAGAAGTTTAATGAGCTCGAACAAACACTTGGCCGTAGGCCGCATTGTAAAGACGCATGGGGTCAAAGGTCAGGTCGAAATATATGTCTTGACTGACAAACCGCAACGCTTTAAAGCAGGCGCGACATTCAAATTAATACCTCCAAGACCAGAAATCGGCGACTTAACCCTTGAGGAAGTACGTTACAAAAAAGATAGAGTGCTGGCCAGACTTGTAAATATTGGTGACCTTGAGAGTGCGCGGGCTCTGATCGGGACCGATCTAGTTGTGCCGGTCTCTGAAGGTGATAAGCCAGATCATTCGCACTGGCATCACGATATTATCGGTTGCGCTGTTGATACAGTGACAGGGGATCGGTTGGGCCGTGTGTCTGAAATAATAAGGACAGGCGCGAACGATGTTTACGTGGTCGATGGCGACCGTGAATATTTGATTCCCGCAACTAAAGAGGTAATTAAATCAATCGATATCGAAAATAAAGTGATTGTGATAGCACCGTTGCCAGGCTTGCTTGAGTTATGAAAATAGATATTATCTCGATATTTCCAGAAGTATTTGAGCCAGTCTTCAGCGTGGGCATGTCCAGGTTAGCTCAGGAGCGGGGGTTGATTGACATTAACGCCCACGATCTCAGGGACTTTACCGAGGACAAGCATCGGCAGGTTGATGACGAGCCATATGGTGGCGGGCCGGGCATGATAATGAAACCAGAACCCTTTTTTGCTGCTCTAAAATCGCTCGTGGGCGAGAGTCCGTTTGTGCTTTCCGGTGGTCATCGAACTATCCTGTTGACGCCTCAAGGGAAGAAACTTAATCAAAAAATGCTTTCCGAGTTTTCGCGGGCGAAACACCTGGTGGTCCTATGTGGTCGCTATGAAGGTGTGGACGCGCGCGTTGGAACGTTCGTGACGGACGAAGTTTCTTTAGGAGATTATGTTCTTAGCGGGGGCGAGATTGGAGCAATGGTCTTAGTTGACTCGGTCGGACGTTTGATTTCTGGCGTTCTCGGGGGCGAGGCTTCGCTTGATGAAGAGAGCTTTTCAAATGGTTTGCTTGAATACCCTCAGTACACAAGGCCCGCTTCTTGGTTGGGGTTTGAAGTGCCGCCGGTGCTTACATCCGGTGACCACAAAGCTATTCGTGAGTGGCGCGCTGCGCGAGCGAGGTTTATGACTCAAACAAAACGGCCTGATTTGCTGGAAGAGCGGGAGACAGATCTTTAGCAAGGTGCGGATTTTGCTCAATGGGTATTATCAGGTGTGATATAATAACGTGTTTTGATTGGTCTAAGACCAAGGCAAGGCTGTAAGTGTTAGTTGCTAATATTTAGGAGGAAACGTGCATCGCATTAGCGCAATTGAAGCAGGTCACCTTCGTGCGGACTTACCAGAGTTCGGACCGGGAGACACAGTTAAAGTTCATTATAGGGTTGTAGAGGGAAGCCGGGAGCGTACTCAGCTTTTCCAAGGGGTTGTAATCGGGCGTCAAAATGGCGGCATCAGAGAGACATTTACTGTTAGAAAAGTTTCTTTTGGAGTTGGTGTCGAGAGAATATTCCCAGTTCATTCTCCGAAAATAAGTAAGATTGAAGTTGTCTCTCGCGGTAAAGTCAGGCGCGCTAAGCTTTATTACTTGAGAGATAAAGTTGGAAAACAGGCGCGAATTAAAGAAAAGCGCTAAGAATGCGAGACCCTCGCAAAGAAGGTAATCTGCAGTTTTCTGAAAATACGCAAGAAGAGCCGCCAAAAGAAAAAGAATCGATTCTATCTTTTCTAGGTGAACTACCGCTCTTAATAATAACGGCTGTCGTAGTGGCCTGGCTGATCAAAACGGTCTTAGTTCAGCCGTTCTTCATTCCATCGAGCTCAATGGAACCAACATTTATGCCAGGAGACCGCGTGCTGGTCTCGAAAATTACCTATCGTTTTCGATCTCCCGAACCAAAAGACGTCATCGTCTTTATTGCCCCGGACACCCAGGGCGGTGTCGAACAAGATTTTATTAAGAGGGTCGTGGCGACCGCCGGTATGAGCGTTCAGGTTGATAACGGGCAGTTGTTGGTAGATGGAAAAAGCTCTAATGAAAAGTATACACACCCCGATTCTCCGACAAGCAATTTTGGCCCGTTGACAGTGCCAAAGGCTAGGGTTTTTGTAATGGGTGACAACCGACCCAACAGCAAGGACAGTCGCATCTTTGGTCCGGTTGATAAGAAAAAAATCCTGGGGAAGGCCTTTATGATATATTGGCCACCTGATCGAGTTGGGTTGCTCAGGTAAAAACTCATGATCGATCCCCGCGAGGCATCGCTGTTTGAATTAAAAGAAGCGCTCAATAGGCTCTCCGGGCCTAACCTTATTCAATTACTACTAAAAATCGATAAAGACCCACGTGTGGGCGCAGTGAAGCTCGCCAAGTCTAAGCGAGAGAGTATCGCGCGTGCCAGACGAGAAGACGATCGGCTATGGCGGATGATGAAATACGAGCGTGAAGCCGAAGCACAAGGCTATCGGTTTATAGCCGGTGCCGATGAAGTTGGACGCGGAGCATTAGCGGGGCCGATTGTCGCCTCGGCGGTAATCTTGAAATCAACTGAGAAAATCATTGGCATCAACGACAGCAAGAAGCTGTCAAGCAAACAGAGAGAGTCTATAGCCGTAATCATCAAAGACAAAGCAGTGGCGTGGAGCGTGATGGAGGTGTCTGCAGTCCAAATCGATACCATTGGATTGCAAGCGGCGAATATCAAAGCGCTTAATGACGCGATCGATGCTCTCAAAAAGAAACCTGACTTTGTAATTTGCGATGGCTTCAAGCTAAAAGGAAAAGATATGCCTACCTTGCAGTTAGAAAAAGGAGACAGCTTAAGCCAGACCGTGGCCGCGGCGTCGATTCTGGCTAAGGTTTATCGGGATCGTTTGATGGTGAATTGGCATGAGGACTATCCCAACTATTTCTTTTCAATGAATAAGGGCTATGGGACTTTAGAGCATATCGAGGCCATTAAGGAAAAGGGTCCGTGTGTGTTGCATCGAACGTCTTTTTATCCGGTTAATAGGGAAGATGTTGAACAAACAGAGCTCTTGCTCTAAGCGTGTTTGGTTTGGAAAGTATTAGTTAAACAGAAACGTTCCGTAGTAGATGAGCACAGGGTAGACAAAGTACAAAGTTATGATTGCTAGCAGATAAACAAGAAATCCAATTCTGTATAACGTAAGAACCAACCTGACCTTTCAAATAAACCAAGCATCGAATTCAACATTTTAGCGCCGAAGCGAGCAAAAGGCAAGACTTACCTTGTTGCGGTGATCAGGATATCCCGGCCATGTTCTTCAATTGCGACCGATGAGAACGCTGTTTCTGAAAAAAGATCTTCAATTTCTGTTTTTGACATGAAGCCGGGGCTAAAATGGCCACCCAGCAGGCCTGCGTTAGTGCAAAGTCAACGAATTCTTGATTCAGCAGGAAGACCGAAAACGAAACGACTAAATGCGCCGGTGGAACGGCAAGGCTCTCTAACCGCTAATGTTCCACCCGGTCTGAGGACCCGGGCCAGCTCGTTTATCGCCTGCTTTCTTTGGTGAACCACAGAAATAACGCCTGCACAAATAATTTTAGAAAAATGATTATCGGCAAACCCCAAGCTCTCGATGTTGCCTAAGGCAAATTCCACATTATTGATTTTTGCGCTCAAGGCGCTTTCTTTGGCGATATCAATAAATGTCTCAGAAATATCTATTCCGATCACACGACAGCTTGGAGCAGCAGTAGCGATGTCAATAGCGTACATGCCCGGCCCGGTACCGATATCTAAGATGATGTCATCTTCAAACGGGGTCAGGGCGTCCACGAGGCACGTTTTTGTACTGCCGTCACGATTATGACCGTATTGGCGCATTCGCGCGTAAACAGGCCCCATTGAGTCATAGAAGCGCGCGATTGACGATTTATCATGGCGTTGCGTAGCTTTAGTCACCTCTATATATTAACAAAACAAATCAAGACTTTAAACTTGCAGAAATAACGGATTATATGGAAATATAATGCCTATGGGCTTTTTTCAAGGAATCGTACTCGGCGTCATCCAGGGATTGACAGAATTTCTTCCTGTTAGCAGTAGCGGGCATTTAGTTATTGCGCAAAAGCTGATGCGAATCGATCAAAACTCCCTTACCGTGAATGCGCTGCTGCACTTGGGCACACTGGTCGCGGTCGTGGTTTATTTTCGCCAAGAGATAGTTTTGTTGTTGAAGTCGATTTGGACATGGTTAATATGGAGGCGTCGAGACGAAAAGTTTAGGCTTGTTACATATCTTGCGGCTGCTTCCGCACCGGCTGCTCTGGGCGGCGCTCTTTTTGAGAAGTATTTCGATCAAGCCTTTGATTCTACGTTGGTGGTTGGTCTTATGCTTCTGGCAACTGGCACCATTTTATGGTTAGTTGAATATCAAAAACCAGGCACAAGAACATTGGATACTGTTAATCTGGGCGACAGCGCATGGGTTGGTTTTGCTCAGTTGGCTGCTATCATGCCGGGTTTTTCGCGTTCGGGCGCGACAATAGCAGCAGGTATCTGGCGAGGTTTAGAGCGAATAGAGGCCGCCAGATTTTCTTTTCTGATCTCAATACCAATCATTCTCGGCGCTGCCAGCGTTTCACTGTTCCGGGGGATTTCAACAACAAACATGACCAGTGTAATCGCGGGCATGATCGCCTCCGGTATCTCGGGTTTTCTAGCGATCGCTGTTCTAATGAAGGTTGTTCAAGAGCAAAGGTTGCGTTTGTTTGCGGTTTATTGTTTCATTATGGGCAGCATAGCGATTATCTTAACATTGAAGCAGTAGAAACTTATGCCTAGTCGTAGAAGAAAAAACAGCCGCGAGATTCTCGGTGTCGCTATTATCGCGCTGGCCATACTGATTACGCTCAGTTTATTTCAAATGGCCGGTCTTTTTGGTGTTTATGTTCTGATCGGGCTTAAATGGGTTGTTGGGTCAGGTCGTTATCTTGCGCCAATATTTCTGCTTGTTCTTGGAGGCCTCTTCTTTACAAAAGAGCCGGAGGATAACCTTGAGCAGATAACTCTCGGGTTTTCTTTACTGCTCTTCTCATTTACCGTCGCTCGCCATCTAAGCGTTTCTGAAGCACATGCCTTCAAAACATCAAATGTCTGGGAGTATGGAGGCATTTTGGGCGCAAGTTTTTCGCTGATACTCAGAAACCTTTTGGGGCTAGCGGGTAGCTACGTGATGGTAGCGGCAGGAGTAGTCGCGTCTATCTTATTTTTAACCGGCATATCATTGCGTGAAGTTTCTGCAACTATCCTTAACTCGTCTAGAGAGCGCAACCGGAAACGGAAAAAAAAGCCGCGCGCTAAGGTTGATGAGAGAAGAGAGGTAGTTATTGAAGATAGAAGTCGCTCAGACGAAGAAACGGTCATCACCCAAAAACCGTTTACCATAGAGAGCTTTGAGGTGGCAAAAACTGAGGAAAAAGAGACGCCACCAAGTCAGTTAGAGCTGGTTGATGAAGAGGATAATGATGGGTCCAGCTACCGTTTGCCATCGGTGGCTTTACTAAAAAGATCTCCAAAAGCAGGGAAGGTAGCTTTAAAAAACGAGAAAGAGCAGATGGCGGTCTTGGAAAAGACCTTGTCAAGTTTTGATATTGACGCGAAGGTTGATCGAGTCATAAAAGGGCCAACGGTTACAAGGTTTGAGCTCAGACTTGCCTCCGGAGTTAAGGTTAATAGGATCGTAAACTTAGCTGATGATATAGGGATGGCTCTAGCCGCGACAGACATACGGGTTTTAGCTCCCATTCCCGGCCGATCAGCAGTGGGCATTGAGGTGCCTAATGTCCATCGTGAAATGGTGACTCTCGGGGATTTGCTAAGCGGCGTGTCGCCCAAACAAGGCAGCCCGCTTTTGGCTGCTATTGGTAAAGACATTACCGGACAAGCCATTTTATCGAGCATCGGGGAGATGCCACACTTGTTAATAGCCGGTGCCACCGGTTCCGGGAAAAGCGTTTGTGTGAATGGTATTCTCATGTCCATTCTGTTAAGAGCCCGTCCGGACCAGGTCAAGCTTATTCTGATTGACCCAAAACGCATAGAGCTCAATCTCTACAATGATATACCGCACTTGCTTGTGCCCGTGGTTACCAGTCCAAAACAAGCAGCTGTGGCGCTTGGCTGGGCGGTAGCGGAAATGGAAGCGCGTTTTCAACTTCTAGCCGAGGCAAAAGTGCGTAACATTGACAGCTACAATGACGTGGTCGAAGAGCGATTTCATGATAAAGAACGGCTGCCTTATATCGTAATTGTTATAGATGAACTAGCGGATTTAATGATGGTCGCCGCCGGAGACGTCGAAGACGCTATCTGTCGTTTGGCACAAATGGCCAGAGCTGTCGGAATACATCTCGTTGTGGCCACGCAGAGGCCTTCCGCCGACATAATTACGGGCTTAATCAAAGCAAATATTACTTGCCGTATAGCCTTTGCGGTTTCATCTCAAGTCGACTCCCGGGTTGTTTTGGACGCAAACGGGGCCGAAAAATTGATCGGCAAAGGAGACATGCTCTTTCAATCTCCAAATTCATCAAAAGCTCAGCGCCTTCAAGGGGCGTTTATTACTGAAAATGAAGTTGATTTAGTGACCGGGTTTGCCAAGAAACAAGGAAAACCTGAATACAAAAGAGAGATACTTGAAGAAAAAAAGTCAAAACCGGGTGGAGTCGATTTTGAAGACAACCTGTTTGATGAGGCTCTAGATATGATAGTCAACACCCAGCAAGCCTCGACATCGTCGCTACAGAGACGGTTGCGTGTCGGTTATGCGCGCGCCGCTAGATTAATCGACATGCTGGAACAGCGTGGCCTTGTTGGTCCAGCTGACGGTAGCAAGCCGCGGGCTGTTTTGATTACAAAAGAGGAACTAGAGGATTTGCGTCAAACCCAAGCCGGTTGAGATTTGTCAAACTTTTTAATTTAGCATTGTCTCGCACTTATTCTGAGGAGGATTGTTTTTGAATGACCGTCTTTAGAGCGCCGAGAGTCCTCGGAAGATTTGGGCGCAGAAAGAGACTGGCAATAGAGTTCTATGTAATTAGTGTTGTCGTCATCTTTAGCGTGGAATTCTTCATAATGCTGCTAGTTTTGCCGGTTGTTCTGAGTGATCTTTCCGTATTTTGGATTGCTATGGTTGATAGCGTTATTTTGATTGTCTTGCTTTTGCCTATACTTTATATGTTGGTTTTAGGGCCGCTAAACCGGCTTTCCACTGAGCAGCGAATTGCGGAAGAGGTTCAAAAAATGATTCTGGGCGTGCCGGATAAACCAGCAGGCCTAAGATGTGGTTACGTCTATCAGTCTGCGACTATTGATGAAGCCAAGATCGGCGGGGATTTCTTTGATCTGTACGAGCTCCGGGACGGCTTGGTAGGGATCGTCATCGGTGATGTTGCCGGCAAGGGTCTAGAGGCCGCCAAAATTGCGAATTCTACAAAACTGGCAATAAAAGCCTATGCTTATCAAGAAAGCTCGCCGGCAAAGGTCATGTCTTTGGCAAACAATCTAATTACAAAAAATTCTGAGGATGCGATTTTCGTAACTACGTTCTTCGCGGTATTTGATCGAGAGAACTTTGAGCTCAGGTTTTGCAACGCCGGCCATACTGAGAGCTTCATTAAAAGAGGCGTTGACGCGAGCCTAGAGCTGCTTGAACAGCGGTCGCTAGCGCTTGGCATATCGTTGGATCATGGATATTCTGAAGGCCAAACGAAACTAGAGGTGGGAGATAGTTTAATTCTTTACACAGACGGTGTTACAGACGCTCGCTGCGGTGATCAATTTTTCGGTGAAGCCAGATTAATGAAAGTCATCGAGAGACAGACCTCTAACATTATAAAATTGCCCGATGTGATCTTGCGCGAGGTATTGTCTTACTCATCGGAAACCCTAGTCGATGATCTGGCGGTTCTAGTTGTTTCACCAGACGCTCAAAAAACCGTAGTATGAAAGTCATCGTGCATTTCATATGAGAGACATAAAGTGATTTTCGGGAATAGAGGGGTTTAGATGGATACTTCATTTGATTTGATTGTCATAGGCTCAGGGGCGGCTGGCGGGACGGCAGCCGGAATATGCGCTGA
The DNA here is from genome assembly GCA_030610765.1 of Actinomycetes bacterium. Classification (GTDB taxonomy): domain Bacteria; phylum Actinomycetota; class Aquicultoria; order CAJVYJ01; family JAUVQD01; genus JAUVQD01. The sequence goes on along the minus strand of JAUWRD010000035.1, from coordinate 62 downwards.
GGCCGGTTTAAAAGTGGCGGTTGTCGACTCTAACCCATTTGGCGGGACATGTTCCCTTAGGG
>JAUWRD010000140.1 GCA_030610765.1 Actinomycetes bacterium | reverse complement strand
AGTGACTCCGGGAACTCTATTGTTGCGGGCCCGGTCGGTAAAAAGTTTGTTGGTATATATAAGACCAAGGCTGGTGAACTCATTTGGCGTTACTCTCTCGATCTATTTTCTAGTGAAAAAGTCGTTAGCGCGGTTTCCGTTAGTGCTGATGGCAAGACAATCGCGGTGTCCACAGTCAGTGGAAAAATATTATTTTTCGATCAATTCGCTAATCGGACCGGCGAGATAGGAGTAAAAGACCAGGTAGTGGCATTACATTTGAGCCCTGATGGCAAAGAACTCGCGCAGACAACTAGGAAAGGCGAGGTCTACAAGGGCAGCATTGAATCCAATGACTATCAGAATATTTATCAAACCGGCAAGGGTGAGCGCGTCTTGGACGTAAAACTTGGCGGCAACGATAACCGGATCATGCTGGTCACAAATGAACGTCTTTTGCAGCAAGATGCAGATGGAACGACTATTTGGGAAATACCGGCAGCCGTTAAATCAGTGTCTTTTGATCAAAACAATAGTGTTATTGCCGTGATAGACCAATCGGGCGAATTAAATGTTTATAATGACGAGGGAACTTTGAGTTGGACACATAAGACCGATCAAGTAAAACCGGTCTTTGAATCCGCTGCCGTTTCGCCATCGGGAGACTTAATCGCCGCGTCGGCGGGAGAAGAGATATTTCTTTTCAGTCAAACCAATCAGCTGATCAATATCTATAGTCCCGGGAATCTCGCACCCGGCCCACGGAAGGTATTCTTTACTGATGGGGGCGAGAGGTTGGCAAGCACAGCCCAAGGCGTTTTTAGCAGTTTACTCATAGCTGACTCGCAAAGGCGTCTGGCAGAATATAAAAGCGCAATCGAATTTGCTTATCCCGCCATTGGGCTGATCATAATTCTTATAATTGGCAGTACAGTCATATTGGTGAAATTTAACAGAAGTCAGCGTTTTGGACAATTGGTTCATCTACCGGAATTTATCGAGAGCGAACATAAGAAAGTTGCTTAAGCACTACCGCGTGTCCACAGTTAATATCCAATTGGCCTCGTAGCTCGACACCAGTATGTAAAAATTTCCGCCTCTCGGGATTATGACGCTGCCCTTACCCGGTGCGGCAATGCCGTTTCTCTCCAAAATTGGTTCGTGAACACCGTTGGCTGTGAAGACTGTCAGCGCCAAGCTGGCTGAGTTTGGTGAGCCGTCTACTTCCCAGCTAAGCCGCCAGGGCTCCTTCGGTACGTTAAAGACATCTGTTTGGCCGGGCTCACCACCAGAGAAGATTGCCGACGATACCCAGGCTTTTTTGATTGGTTTTGCTCTTTTCTTGGCACTTTTCTTATCCGGTGAAGACTTTCTATATTTTGGTATTTGATTCGTGTTGAGTTGACCTGTGAACAGGAGCATACCGACTGCCAGCAGTAATCCCAAAAGAACTATGATAGCTTTGTTTTTCACGATTTAAGATATCCCCATGAATATTTGCGATGTAACAGATATAATGAAACCGAGGTGAGTAATTCTGTCCCAGCCAGTTCTCAATGAAGTAAAAGCGGAACCAAAAAGTCTCTCTCGCTTAAAGTTGGCGATTATTATACTGATGGTCTCGATCCTTTTGGCTGCTCTGGCGATCTTCGCTTTTTTATTTATGCAATCGCGCGCGGTCGACCATTATTTTCAAACTGGCTACGATCGCTACGATAGTGCCTTTACCAAGCTAGACCGCTCTTTGGACGATCTAGCGAAAATAAAGATCAAAAAAGACTCAGGCAGCATAGGTGCAGCCACTAGAAAGATTAGTCGCAAGATTCCACCCGCTTTAACAGATTTGACTGAGGCCGAACAGGCTTTTGATCGCATGGAAAAATCTTCATTTATCTGGTGGGAGAAGAGGGCAGCTGCCTTCTCGAACAAAAGCGCCAAATATGCTCACGCGGGAGCCGAAGAGCTGGAAGCGGAAATGAAAGAAATCGACAAGATGAACAAAACAATGAAGAGCGTAGAATTAGCTTCAAATAAATTCAGCGAGGCTTTTGAAAAAACGAACGAGGCTATCACCAGAAGCAACAACAATGAGTTTAGCGAAGCCAAAGACAGCGCCGCTGCGGCTGATGTGCTTTTTACTGAGGCCGACGCACTGTTGTCTAAAGCTGACAAACAAGTGCCAGACGCAGGGCTGGATTCAATCTTGCCGGCAATGGCTACGGGTCGCCGCTGGACAGCAAGCGTGGCAAAGATGGCTGATGCGGGCAACGAGAAGAAGATTGAAGAATATAATAATCTTGCCCGCGAGAATAATCTCCTCAGCAATAAAGTGGCCAAAGCCGCGCGAAAGCGGATCTTGGCTGATCCAGGCGGCTGGTTTGGAGCTCGGATAGATACCCTCAATGAAGAAGTAGCGGTTCACTTCAGAAAAGCCGATCTTTGGCGAGAAAAAGCATTGAAGATTTGGCGAAAAAACATCTAACGGTTTCAAAGACCCCCAAATAAGAAAATAACTACCTGTCCAAAAGTTAGCGTTTTTATCCTTTGGGGAGGTTGTAATCGAGTGAATGTCGATGTCTCACTGGTTATTCCAGCGTTCAATGAAGTCCACCAGATCTCGAATGCAATCAAGGAAGCTACTAAGTTCTTTAGTGATCAGGAATATTCCTGGGAATTGATAGTAGTCGACGACGGCAGCTCCGATAAAACAGATCAGGCGGCACGGGCCGCCATGGATGAGGCTGGTGATTCCGTAACTTTGATTAAAAATGAAGTCAACCGAGGAAAAGGGTACGCGGTCAAAAGGGGAATGCTCGCCTCAAAAGGTAACTGTGTTTTTTTTACGGATGCCGACCTATCCACACCAATTGAGGAGATCAAGAAGTGCCTGCCGCAGCTTATGAATGTCGACATAGTTGTTGGCTCTCGCGCTTTGGCTGGTTCAAATATAAAAATACGTCAATCGCGTCGCCGGCAGTTGATGGGTCAGCTATACAATAAAGTGGTCAAGGCTACTGTTGTTCGCGGAATAAATGATACTCAGTGTGGATTTAAGGGATTTTCGAAAAATGCCGCTAAAGAAACATTTGCCCGCCAAAGTTTGGATGGTTTTGGGTTTGATGTCGAGGTGTTGTATATTGCGACCAAGCTTGGATTCAAAATCTTGGAGGTGCCGGTCACGTGGAGCAATTCAGCGGCTACTCGCGTAAGCCCTATCCCGGATGGGTTGGGAATGTTAAGCGACTTAGCCAGGGTTCGTATTAATGACCTCAGAGGCCTCTACGGTCGATAACTTATCCTCTGCCTCAAGAACATTTTGGTTGGCTCTAAGCGTCTTCGTTGGCTTCTTTCTACGCTTTGTTCACCTGAGCTCACTGCCAATATTCAACGATGAAGCGATCTATGGTCATTGGTTGCAGCTGATACAAGGTCAAAACTGGTTGGTATCTTTCTCCGACGGGAAGCTTCCGCTATTTTACTGGGTGTCCGCCGTTGTCGCGTGGCTAATAAATGATCCAGTTCTTGGTTTAAGGATCGTTGCCGCCACAAGTGGGGTTATCGGAATTCTCGGTCTATATAAAGCGGGATCAATGATCTGGGACGCGCGAGTGGGACTGGCGGCGGCCTGGATATACGCGGTCATACCTTATGTAGTTTTCAACAATAGACTAGGTCTGGCAGATAGTTTAGTGGCGGCAATTGCCCCTTTTTTCGTGGTTTTGGGATAAAACGACGGGCAAAACCCGAGTTGGCGAACGGATTTTTTGATGTTTTTCTACTTAGGC
>JAUWRD010000050.1 GCA_030610765.1 Actinomycetes bacterium | reverse complement strand
GCGTCCAACTTGGAGTCCAACATTGTCCCAGGGCTCGGCCAGCTCTAAGGGGGCAATACCCTCCAGGTAGCCGCAAACATCTTTGACGGTGATCAAACTATTTTCACCATCGTCATTTGGCGTTCTTTAAATAAAGCAATTTCCGAGTAACCGGCGGCTCTGATTTCTTCTAACACGGAGCTAAATTCAAACCCCACTTGATCCGGCGCATGAGCGTCTGAGCCCAGAGTTATCGGAATATCATAACGCTTGCAAATCTCAAGAAAAGCTCGGCTCGGGTAAATCTCTTGGCAGGGCTTACGCAGGCCGGCGCTACTAACCTCTATTGCAATACCTGTTGCCGCGAGCCTTTTGATCACCCGCTCATATAGGTCTACCGGCTCAGGTTTTAACTGAAAGAATTTCTTGACTAAGTCAGGATGGGCCAGAATATCAAAGAGCTGTGATTCGGCGGCTTTTTCCAAAAGATCGAAATAGCGTTTATATATATCTTCGAGTTCATAATCACCGTAGCGATCAATATCCCGCCGATCATCAATTCCCCAGCCGTCAAGAAAATGGACAGAACCAAAAACATAATCAAAATCATATTGAGCTAATAAGTGCCCGATTTGCTGAGCGTGTTTAGGAAAGTAATCGACTTCAATCCCTAATTTTACTTTTATTTCCGTCTGATTTTCTCGCAAGCGGCGAACATCAAACAAATAGAGAGGAAATTGATCCCAGCTCATCGCTAAGCTAGCGTCAATTGTATGAAAAAGCGGTAGGTGGTCGGAAAAACCCATCTCGGTCAATCCAGCGCTCTTAGCCCTTTCAACATATTCGTCTATCTTACCAACCGCATGACCGCAGCGCTCAGTGTGAACATGATAGTCGGCAAGCGGGAATTCCTCTGCCACTAATAGGTCCTACATTTTACCAATCGCACCGTGGTGCCGTTCTCGCTTTCCTTTATCTCAACTTCATCCATGAGAGCGAGCATAAACGGTATTCCCCGACCGCGATAGTTGAGCTGGGAGTCGAATGCCGGAAAACGCGGCTTAAAAACCCCTTCATCTAGAACTTCAATCTCCAGGCAATTGTTTTCAAACGTGCACACAACCTGGATCTGGTTAGCTTTGCCGTGCGGTGATCCATGCTCGATGGCATTGGCACAAGCCTCGCCAACAGCGACTTTAAGATCAAAAACGTCGGCCTCATTAAAGCCACAGTCGGCAGCCAATTCTTCGATGAAGGTCCTTATTTTGACAAGCTTATTGCCCTGGCTTGGAAGCTCCATCACCTTATAGAACTTCGTCCCCTGGTCCCGTGGCTTTTCTATCGGCTCGTCCGCTTTTCCTTGTTGCAATTGCCTACCTATCCCTATCACAATGATTGTTTATACTAATCATCAACTCACAAGTCAAGTTTCACCCAATTACGTTTATATAAATCAACGCCAGCCGTATCTTCCAGGTCGGCCAAGCATTCTCCGGCCGTTTTCCCTGAAAGAACCGAGCTATCCGCCGCTATCTCTGCCAGTGGCACTAGAACAAAAGCTCTACTTGATGCTTCAGGATGGGGCAGCTTTAATCGCGGGAGATTTACCTCCAGTTGATCATATAGGAGGATATCTAAATCAAGTGTCCGCGGGCCCCAGTGTTCCAGGCGCCGGCGTTTTTGGTCTACCTCGATCACTTTTGTTTCCGCTAAAAGCTCGGTTGGCTCCAATGTGGTTTCAATCTCAACCACCGCATTCAAAAAATCTGGTTGATCCGTATAACCAACCGGAGCTGTCTCGTATATGGAAGAAACTCTTCTTGGCGTAATGCCCTTTGTGCGGACCAGTTGGTCAACAGCACTCTTTAGATGCGCTTCTCTGTCCCCTATGTTTGAACCTAAACCGATATAGGCTACCGCCATAATCTACCGTCTCGTTCGTCTGACCTCAACCGCTGTACCTTTGATTTTGCCAGCGATTGGTGGTTCTGTTTTCTTTACCCGTATAACTATCTCTTCAATCAAATGGTTGTTTAATAATTCAACAGCTAAGGCTTCGGCTAAAGCTTCCAATAAATTGAATCTTTTCTTGCTAACTATCTCTTCCGTTATTGAAAAAATATCTTCGAAATCAACTGTATCTTGGATATCGTCACTTTGGCCGGCACGCTTTAGATCAGCCCAAATTTCCATGTCGACCTCAAAATTCTGGCCATCTCGACGCTCAGAATCTTTAAGGCCGTGATACGCGAAGAACGACATGCCTTCTAGTATGATTTTATCCACGAAAATTATCCCCCGAGACAATCGCGTCAGCCATCTTAGCCACTCTGACCATTTCTTTAACATCGTGAACCCTAACAATATCGGCACCATTTAGTATAGCGGCGGTCACAGTGGCTGCCGTCCCCTCGACTCTGTCGAGCGGCTCTAGACCTCCGAGTATTTTACTGATCATAGATTTTCGCGACGTTCCGATAACCACTGGCAGACCAAGTGATTTCACCTCGCGAAGCCTTTTGATAATCTCAAGATTATGAGCCACGGTCTTACCGAACCCGATTCCGGGGTCAACCATGATTTTCGCCGGGTCAATTCCGGCTTTCTCCGCTGCCGCCATCCGTTGACCGAGATAGGTGATAACTTCAGTTAGCAGGTCATCATAGGTCGGATTATCCTGCATTGTCTGCGGTTGTCCCTGCATGTGCATTAGGATCACAGCAACATCTGCGGCGGCACAAGTGACCGCCATCTTTTTATCCTTTGTTAGCGCTGTTACGTCGTTCACTATTGCGGCCCCGGCGTTAATAGCCGCCTCTGCTACTTTGGCTTTACTGGTATCAATTGAAATCGGTATATTGATCTTGCCAGCCAGGCTCTCTATCACCGGAATAACTCTTTTCATCTCTTGCGCAGCCGTGACCGGTCGCGCGCCTGGCCGCGTTGACTCTCCTCCAATATCGAGAATATCAGCCCCATCAGCCACCATTGATTTCGCGTGCGCAATGGCTAATTTGGGATCAAGAAAACTTCCCTGTTCCGAGAACGAATCTGCCGTGACATTCAAAATGCCCATAACCAATGTCTTTTTGCCAATCTTCAAGTTGTGACGACCACAGGCAATTTGGGCCTTAAGCGGAGCAAATGAGGCCAACACCCGTGTTATCGGCTCAACAAGTTTAGGGAGACCAAACGGTTGCGCCTTCATCTTTTTTAAAACAAGTCGATATTGCTTTATTGTGGCCATTAAAATCACATCGGTCGTCGGCTCCGAGAAACTTGAAGCCCACTTGGCCACCGCTGCTTCCGCGCCCTTAGATAACATCTCTTGCTTAAGCACATTAGCGGCCCTGACATCGAGATCCTTAATCTTTATGACCACGTGCTGCATCTTGGGAGCCATAATAGTGTGGCTATTTGGATCAGCCCCGATCAGATCCAACTCGCGCTTAGCGTCTTTTTGGTCTCTAATTGTCAGTATGTGGACAGCAGACTCCGTCATTTGTTGGCTACCCCTTTATAAATCCCAGCGCTTCGGCTCGCGTTGCCTGGTTTTTCCTGAAAATACCATGAACTGCCGAAGTTATGGTTTGCACCCCGGGTTTGCGCACGCCACGCAAGGACATGCAGAGGTGCTCAGCCTCTATTACAACGATCACACCGCGCGGATTTAACGATTCATTGATAACTTCGGCTATCTGTGTGGTTAGCCGCTCCTGAACCTGAGGACGTCGGGACAGCGCCTCAACTACCCGGGCAAGCTTGCTCAACCCGACGATACGTCCATCGTCAGGTATATAGGCGACATGGGCGTGGCCGATGAATGGCAAGAGATGATGCTCGCAAATCGAGTAGAGCGGAATATCTTTAAGTAATATCATCTCGTCATGCTTATCGGCAAAAGCTACCTTTAAATACTCTGCCGGGTCTTGAAGAGTGCCTTTGAAAAGCTCCGCGTACATACTGGCCACGCGTCTGGGTGTTTCTTTCAACCCGTCTCGATTTGGATCTTCCCCGATCGCCTCAAGAATCATTGTAACGGCTTTCTCTATTTTTTTGCTATCCACTCATTCCTCACCCCTTATGAAATCGTCCACATGTTCAATATACGCTTGGCGCAATCTTAGTGTCACTGGCCCGATTTCGGTCCCCAGCGATTGCTTGTTTATTTTTGTTATCGGGATTATCCCCGCTGAAGTTAACGTCAAAAAAGCCTCATCACAGTCGAAAAGCGCCGCCAGGTCAATTGATCTTTCCTGAACATTGAGTCCGACCTTATTTCCCAACTTAATTACTGTCTCTCTGGTTATTCCCGGCAGTATGCCATCTGAAATCGGAGGCGTAACCGGGTTCCCGTTTTTAACAAGAAAAAAATTGCTAACCGTACTTTCCGCCACCAATCCCTCTCTGTTTAACATCAAGGCCTCATTCGCCCCAGCCTCAACTGCCTCCCGTTTTGCCATAATATTATTGAGATAATTACCCGACTTGATCAAGGGGTTGATAGCATTAGGATCATTCCGCCTGGTCTCCGCAACCATCAACGACCAGCCTTTAGTAAACACTTCCGGAGCGTAGCCCGGAAGGGATCGCAATTGGAAGACAAGGGTTGGATCGGGTGCTTCAGTCGGGAAAATACCGGCTCCGCCGACACCCCGACTAACCACCACTCGAATCATTATGTCTTGGGTCGACGATTCCGCCTCTAAAAGTCTGTCGATCTCTTTAATCAAGGCGGCTCTAGCTAGTGGAATAGCTATGGCCGACAATCCAGCGGACATCTCAAGCCTATCCAGGTGCTCCTCGAGCTTAAAGGCCCGCCCTCCATAAGTCCGCAAGGTTTCGAAGACGGCGTCACCATAAAGCCACCCTCTATCATTTATTGAAACAAAGGCTTGATCCTCTGGAAGGATGCGCCCATTTATGTAGGCAAACAACCGTGTCTCTCCTCAGCTATTGTCGTCGCTTGAATTAGGGCTTCCGCTTTATACAGGCTCTCATAAAACTCTCGTTCCGGGTCAGAGTCGGCAACTATCCCGGCGCCGGCCTGAACATATGCCGCCCCATCCTTGATAATCAAGGTGCGAATAATAATATTGAGATCGATATCACCGTTAAACCCTAGATACCCCATCGAGCCGGTATATGGACCGCGTTTAACCGGCTCAAGTTCCTCAATAATCTCCATAGCCCGCACTTTGGGACAACCTGTTATTGTGCCGCCGGGAAAACACGCACGCATAAGATCAAAATTATTGCACTCGGATCGGAGTTTACCAGAGACATTGGAAACAATATGCGAGACATGAGAATAACTCTCAGTAGTAAGCAATTCATCTACTTTGACCGAACCATATTCACAAACGCGCCCGAGGTCGTTTCGCTCCAAGTCAACCAGCATAATGTGTTCAGCTCGCTCTTTTGCGTCAGCAGTCAGTTGATGCTTCAGTCGATTGTCTTCAACCTCATCTCGCCCCCGTCTGATTGTTCCCGCGATTGGCCTGGTTTCTACCTCTCCTTGCGTCGCTTTCACGAGGCGCTCAGGCGAACAGCTAACGAGATGCCAATCACCAAAGTCAAAGAAACCGGCAAAAGGTGAAGGATTCAGCTCGCGCAATATTGAATAAATAGCCAACGGCGACGAACACACCGGTGTAACAAGTCTTTGAGATAAGTTCACTTGATATATATCACCGGCCTTTATGTACTCTTTGGCCTCGCTGACAACTTTCATAAATTGTTCTTTGTTGAAATTCGAAGTCCAATTAGTTTGCCCGCCTCCAGAGCCTGCTCTTAACGGCTGCAGCGGTTTGTTGAGTTCTTCTGTAATGGCGGAAAGACGTTCCTTGGCTACTCGATACGGGATGCCCCAGGCGCCATCTTCGTCAGCCATAACCATGGCTTCGGCCTTTTCCTCGACATGATCGAAGACGAGAAAAATACTGCAGAAGAAAAAGATACTATCAGGCAGACCAAGATCGTCGACAGCCAGATTTGGCAGGTTTTCAACATACTGATTCATATCATAGCTAAAGTAGCCGGCTGCCGCGCCGCAGAACCCCGGTCTCTTGGCTACCTTGAATTGATTCAGAACTTGACGCAGAGCATCAAAGGGGTCACCAGCGGCTACTCTTTCGCCGGCAATATCGGTGACTTTAATTCTGCCGCTTTTGGCCTTGAATATGGTATGAGGCTCAAGCCCGATAATTGAATAACGGGAAACACGCGGTGGTCCATTGACGCTTTCCAGGAGAAACGAGTTTGGTCGATAGACCTTCTGGTAAGCATCGAAAGGCGATTGCCAGTTGATCGGCGCCGACACTGGAATCAAGCGCCGACTCTTGACAGGCTTAGCGGTTTCACTTGTGTCCGGCGCAAAAGTCATCTTTATATATGCCCTCTAATTGGGGGGCAGAGACCAACGCGAACGGACGCGAGATTACACCGCGGCTCAAAATAAGAAAGCAAGTCGTTCCTTCGTTCTAAGGCAACGTCCCATCCCTAGACACTTAACGCGTAATCTCTACTCTGCCTTTATATAGAAATATCACAAAAGCCTTGTGTATGCCAGACAATTCTTGTCAGTGTTCTCGCCCCGTGGACGGGGATAAGATAGAATCTAGCTTGTGAAAAATCATAAACAAAAAAATAGTGACGGGCAGATTCAAAATAGCACCGAAAAATTGATTAACCATCCGATTATCAAAAATCTCGCCGTCCTGTTTTCGCAAGCCGGTTTTGAATTGTATTTAGTGGGTGGAAGCGTAAGAGATTCGCTCCTGGGTCGATTACACGATGATTTTGATTTTGCCACCAGCGCCACTCCCGAGGAGACTCTTTCTGTCATAAGGGGCTTCGCTGACAATATTTGGCAGGTGGGAATCGCCTTTGGCACCATTGGATTCTCCAAGGCCGGCAGCACCTTGGAGGTTACGACTTTTCGCGAAGAGAAGTACATAAAAGACAGCCGTCGCCCTAATGTTACTTTTACTCCTAAAATCGAGACAGATTTGTCACGCCGTGATTTCACGATTAACGCGATGGCGATTAAGCTCCCCGAGGGAATATTTATCGATCCTTTCGGAGGTCTTTCTGATCTAGCCGCCGGCCGCTTAGCCACGCCAATTGACGCAGCAGAGAGTTTTGACGACGATCCATTGCGAATGCTCCGTGCCTTGCGTTTTATCGGCACCCTCAACGTTGAGCCCGACAAAGCAGTTATTGACGCGATTGTGGCCTCAGGTGATCGATTGAAGATCGTTTCCAAAGAGCGTATCCGCGATGAGCTGATGAAGCTTTTACTTTCGGACCAGCCCGGACCGGCGATATTAGCGATGGTCTCAACTGGGCTGGCAAGTTACTTTCTACCGGAAATTGAAGAAATGGGCGCCTTAAGTGACCCTTCTCATATGCACAAAGATCTATTAAAACACACGATTCAAGTTCTGATGAACGTTCCTCCAGACCCGACGCTGAGGTTAGCGGCTCTCCTTCATGACATCGGCAAGCCGCGAACAAAAACTGTTGAAGCTGATGGTGTGCACTTCTTTCACCATGAGGTCGTGGGGTCAAGGATGGCAAAACGCCGACTAAAAGAACTTAAGTTTCCGACCAAGACAATTGAAGAAGTTGTTGAGTTAATCGAGTTCCATATGCGCTTTCATACTTACAGGCTGGGCTGGACAGACAAGGCTGTACGTAAATATGTTCGAGAAGTGGGCCCGGAGCGTCTTCCTCAATTGGGTACGCTGGTCAGGGCCGACTGTACGACTCAGAACCCCTATTTGTGTGAAAAGTACGGACGTCTTTTAGACGAGTTGGAAGCACGTGTCGCAGTGCTTGAAGCCGAGGAGGAATCTGCCGGAATCCGACCGACGATAGACGGAGATGAAGTCATGACTTTCTTAAATATTAAGCCAGGCCCAACCGTGGGCAAGATCCTTAATATGCTGCTTGAAGCCAGACTTGAAGGTAAAGTAACTACGAAAAAAGAGGCCTTTGCTTTGACCAGAGAGTGGGCCAAGGAAAACTTAGGCTTCGTCTGATTTACCGGCACCTTTGCGCTTAACGACGTCGGTTAGTGCCTCAACTTGTTTATGAAGATTCCCGAGCTTGCCATTCAAAACCATCAGATAGCCAAAGAAAATCACCCAAATTCCAATATAGGCGGCGGCCACATAAGGAACGGCGGTCTCAAGTGAGATGTTATCCATGTTTATTAACCCCCGATCTCATCTTTTAGGACTTCGATATCTTCGCTAACGTTTTCGATGCTCGTCTTAACCATTAACAACGCGGCAAATAACGTAAAGCCCGCTAGCAGCGCGACTATAACTGTGTAACCCATATTAGGTTCTACCCCTGGATCTTTTAGTGAAAAAACAACCGGATGGGCTGAACGCAGGATTCTCGTTGACATCATGGTGAAAACTACGGTCACGTAACCGAGAATACCGATAGACGCTGAGAGCCTCGCTCTCTCTGTTTGCGTTTCAACCGAAGATCTCAAAACAAAGTAGGCTCCATAGAGCAAAATGACTACCAGGTAACTAGTTAAACGCGGATCCCACGTCCACCAAACACCCCAGGTTGACCGCTGCCAGACAACACCCATAACCATCAGAGCAAAGCCAAATACCAGCCCGAGTTGCGCTCCGACATAAGCCCAGACATCCCATTTTAGATTCTTAGTGACAAGGTAGGCGATGGAGCCTACCAGAGTTACACCAAATGCTACCCCTGACGTAATGGCCATGGGCAAATGGAAATAGAAGATTTTTTGCGTAAATCCGATCCTTTGAACTTCAAGCGGCGTTATATAAAAAGTACCTATTAGCCCAGCTATCGTGAGAACAGCTGATATTGCCGCCATTGCGTAAATCAAACGTATTCGAAATGACACAAGCCTCACTCTCCCAAAACATAATCGTAGATCAAGGCGATTACTACGAAAAACACTATATCATAGGCTATTAGAATTTGCATTGAGGTGCCGACTAGTTCTGCAGCTCTTGCGCTTACTTCGCCGCCCATCATCGCACCGCTGATTATAACCGCCGGGGCCAACACAGGCATTAAAAGCGGCAACCCCAGAATCGGCAAAAGCAGATCGCGCCTCTTCGTGTTAGCCGCAAGGGTGGCGACAAACGTTCCCACCCCGGCGATACCGAAACTGGCCAAAACCAGACCAAGTAAAAAAGGACCCATGTGGCTCCAATATATGTAGTAAGGATAGCGTATAAAGAAAATAGTGAAAATCGGGACCGCGGCTATTTGTACTACTGAGATAAAAATCAAATTGCCTAACATCTTAGCGATATAAATAATTGAGCGATCAACCGGACTCAACAACAAGCCATCTAGACAGCCTTCATCTTTTTCGTGAACAAACGAGCGATTCAAGCCCAGAAACGAAGTAAAGATGAACGCGACCCAGAGCAACCCGCCGCCAAAAGTCGTTAAATCATTTTTTTCAGCCTCGAAAGCGTAGTTAAAAATAACCATCGTCAGCATGACAAAAAGAAGCATAGAGACGATCATCTCTTTTGTTCGTAGCTCGAGCAGAATATCTTTTTTTAAGATGGCCCAGAGCTGCCTAAGAGCCAACATCAGCCCATACCCCTGACAGCTTGCCGATATGTCTCTCTAAACTCGTCTTTGTCAATCTCATCCTTTTGCTTATGCAAGATGATCTTGCCGTCCTCGATGATCATGACTGAATCAGATAGAGAAAATCCTTTTTCAAGATCATGAGTGACCATAATGAATGTGTGATTGCCGCGAATGGACTCGAGTAGACCATCTAAGATATCGACAGCGTGTGGGTCAAGGCCGCTGTGAGGTTCGTCTAAAAAGAGAATATCCGGTTTGTGCATAAGCGCCCTGGCTATCGCGAGACGCTGAGCCATGCCCTTCGAAAATGTACGCACCATATCGTGCCGCCGGTGCGTTAACTCAACCTTATCTAAAAGCTCTTCGGCTCTTTCTTTAATACCGGATACGCCATAAAGCGTGCCGTAGAATTCCAGATTTTCGTAGGCGCTTAAATCAAGATAAAGTAAGGGATTGTGCGAGATCAAACCAATGCGCTTACGAATCTCCGTTGCGTCTTCACCCAAAACCATCTGAGAGATGACCACGCGTCCGTCAGACGGCTTCTCTATCGTTGAGAGAATCTTCACCAGAGTTGTCTTACCGGCACCGTTGGGACCGAATATACTTAAGAATCCGCCCTTGTTAACGGAAAAGCTAACTTTTTTTAGAACGCGTCGACGCCCGAATGATTTATTGAGGTTCTCGACTTCTATATCATGCATTGAGCCGAATATGATCCCGGTATCTTAGGGTGCTCCAGCACCGCAACTCTGACAAAACCGGTCTCCTTCCTGTAATTTGAACCCACAGGCAGAACAAAAAGACTGGTCTTCTTTTTTAGACTCGTCTTCTTTTTTGCTCTCATCACTTGCGGACGCTTCCAGATCATCGATCTCTTTTAGAACTTCCGCCGCGCGTCCGGAGTATTTTGCTTTTAGATCTTCGTAGTCAAACTCAGAGAGCTTCCCTGTGGAATAATCAAATTCCAAATCTTTCATCTCCGTGTAAACAGAGTCTTTTTTCGAGAGCAGTTCGTGCATAGGGCTTTCAGAATAATCATCGTGAAAGATATCTTCAGATCTAGCCCTTATCAGCGGTTGGCTCACATAGACACCAACGCCAATTAAGATAATGGCCATCATAGCTAAGGGAAATAAGTCGTTACCAGACATCAATTACCACCCAAATTCTTCTAATTCTTTTTTGACTTGATCGTCATATTTTTTGTCGACTTTCGTCTTTTTAGTTGGCTTTCCGCCGTTATCGTCATCTTCATCGTCATCTTCCCGATGCTTGACAACCCAAGAGCGCACAACTCGCCGAGTTATAACTGCGCCGATAATCACGAACGCAAACGGTGTTAGCCAAGCCGTAAGATTAAATCCTTTTTTCTCGGGAGCGGCTAAGATAGCTTGATTGAAATTAACTTTCATGTACTGTATGATTTGGTCTTTTCCCAGACCCATATCGATCCGTTCCTTAATAAAACCACGAAGCTGTTGGCCGCATTCCATCTCGCAGGCACTTAATAGCTTGTTGCACCCACAATTACAGATAAACTCCCCAGCAACGTCATTGACCTCTAATGCAAACGCGCTTACGGTCAAGGCTTGCAATGTCAACAGTATAGCTAAGATCACAAGAAGTGCTTTTACTTTAACTCTCACGAGTAGCCTCCCTCGCGTATATGGTCGCCATCCGCTTCTTTTCGCCCTCATCCGGCCAGACGACAATTATCGTTCCAAAAGTCATTACAAAACCTGCCACCCACATCCAACGCATAAGTGGATTAACAATTATCTTAAAGCCAGCTATATTGCGCCCTTCCTCATCAGGAGAGAAAATAAAATAGAGATCCTCTTTCATGTTGGATCGAACCGCCACCCTCGTCCATGGCTGCCCGTTTTCTTCTCCGCTCTGAGGGGCGTAAAATTCTTTTCTCGGTGAAACCGTCCCTAGCCGCTTTTTACTTCTTTTATCATAAACGCCCATCGTGGCCGTTACAGTTGTCGTTTTTTGATGGGGATAATTTATAAGTCTCTCAAAAAATAATTTTTATCTTACGCCCTTTACACACGCCCCGGGTGTAATTGTGT